>JBARMS010000125.1:0-24666 GCA_049802575.1 Acidobacteriaceae bacterium
ACACCGCTCCCTGCTCCTCGTTATCTCCACGCATATCTCTCTACTACCAGGTTCCCCTGTGCACTTCCAGTCCCTTTGCAGATACTTTTTCCGCAAGCTGTGAAGCCGTGCCGCAAAAGCCTTGAGATTCGTCGGGCTTGAAGCCCTGCGCGAAGCGGCCTCGCGTCAGCGAGGCTACGGTAGAAGCCACGGGGTTCAGCCCGTGGAATCAGGCCCCCAAAGATCGCGGCCTTCAGGCCCGGGAAGCAGAATCAGCGTGACGCGAAGAAGTTGCTCCGGATACGCCAGTGTCAGCATTTGCTTTTGTATCAGGGCTCGACCTCGAGCCTGCCCTGAGCGAAGCGCACAGGGCGCGTAGTCGAATGGGTGCCGTAAAGGCCTCAAAATTCGTCGGGCTTTGGCCGCTGAGGACAATGATCATCCTGCCTTGCGAACTTTCTGTGCCTGTTCAGCTGCCATCTCGGCGCGAACCTCGCGAATCAGGCGGGGGAGATCTTCTTCTGTATAACCCATGGGATTGCGCGTAGCCGCGTACGCGCGCGCCTCTTCGAGCCATTTCGGTAGCCGCGGCGCCTCGTAAGCCCGAAACGCATCTCGGAAGATCTCGCTCATGGTTCGGCTCTCCGCTTTGGCAATGGCTTCGGCGCGGGCGGCCAGGTCGGGCGGCAGGCTGATCGTGTACACCTTCGAGCGGCGAGCCTTCGGGGGAGCGCTCTTTCGGGATTTCCCGGTCTTTACGGTTGCTTTCTTCGCTGGCATATTGAAATATTACAGCGTAATGGATTGTCATACACAAGAGATTTCGATATCCGGCATCCTCGTCAGGATGGATAAGATGGGTCCAATGATCCGTTATCGGTTTGGGATTGCGGCTGCCGCGTCCGTCCTGCTGCCTCTCGGCGCGCTCGCGTGGGGCATCGCCGCGCAGGCGCAGACGCTGAATCAAACCTCCGGTCCCTGGGTGCTCGAAAAAAGCGGCACAACGGCAGGACTGCGCGGCATTCACGCCGTGGGCGGCGGCGTAGCCTGGGCCAGCGGGACAAACGGCACCATTCTCCGGACCGAAGATGGCGGCTATGAGTGGCAGTCGTGCGCGGCTCCTCCAAATTCGGAAAAGCTGGATTTTCGCGGCATCTGGGCGTGGGACGACCAAACCGCCATCGTCATGTCGAGCGGAACCGGCGACGCCTCGCGTCTCTACAAAACGACGGACGGCTGCTCGAGTTGGAAGCTGACCAATACAAACGACGAAAAGGACGGCTTTTGGGACTCCGTAGTTTTTCAGGCCGGCGACTACGGTTTTGCGATTGGCGACCCTCACACCGGTGTCGTCATTGGTGATCCCGTAAACGGCCGATTCGAGACGCTGGCGATGTTCCTCGGTTTCGGCTGGTTCATCGACAATGCCGGATGCGCTTCGCTGCCTGGCGAGGGAGCTTTCGCAGCCAGCAATTCGAGCGTTTTTGTCTTCGGATCGAGGAGATACATCATCGGCACGGGCGGGAAATCCGGCGCACGGGCGCTGCTCTCTCCACTTCTGATAGGCAAGGGTGGCAGCGATTCGTGCCTCGCCGTGCCTGTTCCCCTTGCGGGTGGCACGGACTCAGCAGGCGTTTTTTCCCTCAGTTTCCGAGATATCAAGCATGGCGTCGCCGTTGGCGGCGATTACAAGAAACCTAGCGAGTCGGTCGGTACCGCTGCCTGGTCGTCCGACGGCGGCAAAACCTGGACCGCCTCCACTAAGCCGCCCCACGGCTTCCGTTCCGCCGTCGCCTGGGATGCCGACCTGAAAGCCTGGATCGCCGCCGGAACCAACGGCTCCGACATCAGCTACGACGATGGCAAAACCTGGCAGCCGCTCGACGACGGCAACTGGAACGCGCTGAGTTTGCCGTGGGTCGTCGGTCCGAACGGGCGCATCGCCAAGCTGGATGCGGAAAAGGTGAAACGGCCTTAAGCGCAGTCGCTTCCATTACCTTCGTACCGTTGTCCCAGCGCTTTCTGCTTGCCTTCGCGCCGCGAATCCTTCATCGTTGAGACAGGATGTGAGAGCCCTGCGCGCCCGTGTGCCCGCAGGGCTTTCGCCTTCTGGGCCCGGAGGGTAATACCCGCAGGGTATTACCCAGCACGTCCCATGCAATCAAAGCGATAGCCCACCCACCCAAAAAAATCTCAGAGGGTGGCCCACGCAAGCCCGATCTTGGCTTGCATGGGGAATGCCTCACGGATTCTGCGCGGACAGCCGGTAGACTCGCACGTAATCGAAGTCCATCGTGAATCCGGCTGCATTGTCGGCGGCAATCCCGATTTGGGCGGAGGAGCCCAACGCATGCCGCCAGGTTCCTCCCTTCGACCAGGTCTTGCCGTCGGGTGAGGTGTAGGCGGTGTAGAGCTCTCCCTGCGCACCCAGCGAGTGAACGGCGATGCGCAGCCACGTGGTCTGGCCCACCGGGCCGACGTTCTGATGGTCGTAGGTCGGGTAATTGGCCGGCACGGGACCGATCTGCTTGCCGAACTCCGACTGGCGCGTGTCCCAGTCCGGGAAGACGTCGAGCTTGATGCTGTTTTGGTCGTTGCCGTAAATGAACAGCGCGCCCTGGGCGAAGTTGTAACAGCAGCTGTTATTGAAAGGAACGCTGGTGATCACCTTGGTTTCGACCATCCAGTTCGGCACGTTGGGCGCAGGCTCGCCCAGAATGGAGACCATAGGCGCATCGCTGTTCTCGTCGTAGCCGTTGGTCTGCACCTCATACGCGGAGCCGGTGAGGGTGTAGGCATTGTTGGCGTCGGGATGGATGAAGTGCCACTGCGCGGAAAGCGTGGTGGAGTTGAATTCATCCGACAGAGACGCGATCTCCGGGCCGGGCTCGTCGAAGCCTTCGTCCATGACAGGCCGGTAGCGGTTGCGCTCACCGGGCTGTGCAGCCGGAGCGGGCTGCGCACGGTCCGATGCCCACGCCCCGCCCCGCACCTGCGGCCATCCATTCACCCACACGATGGGATCGATGAGCGCGGGACGCCGCGTGGCTCCGGGGAACCCGGCGAAGTAGGGAGCAGTCGCGTCGATGGCGTGGTACAACATGTAGTCCTGCCCGGCAGCGTCGGTAAAGACCACATTGCCGCCGGGGCCGACCCACCGGTTCCCATTCGCGGCAATGGCGACCGAGCCGCCGGGGGCGAAGGTGTTGAGGGAAACCCCGTTCTGATCGACGAACGGTCCCAGCGGCGACGATGCGCGGCCGACGCGCACGCCATAACCGCTCAGCGGGCCATCGCAGCAGTTGGCGGTGGAGAGGAAGAGGTAGTAGGAGCCGCCGTGCTGCCAGAAATTGCCGCCCTCAAAATAATTGTCGATGGCCAGCTGGTGCTCGGAAGCGGGGTTCGACGTGAGTCCGTCAGCGGAAAGCGTGCGTATGCTGATGCCGCCATTGAAGCTGCCATAGACGATGTAGCGCTGCCCCGAGGCGTCCTGAATCTCGTCGGGATCGATGACGGCGCGGCCGGGCGCTCCATTGTAGGGATTATTTTCCGGCGCCACCACCGGCGCTCCGCTGTCTGTCCACGGTCCGGCAGGGCTCGAGCTGGTCGCCACGCCGATCGCCGATCCCCCGGCCATGGTGTTGGGCGCGACGAAGTAGAGGTAGTACTGGTTGTTGAAGAACTTCACCGCCGGCGCCCAGAGCTGGTTCGTCGCATCGCCCACCCACGCGGGCGTCTGAGAAAACGCGTCGCCGATGTAGTTCCAGTGGATGAGATCGGTGGATTTGAATTGCGTGATGAGGTGGGCGTTGAGCTGGCCCTGGGCGTTCACGTCGCTGGAATTGAGCGGATCGCCGGTGCAGTCGAGGTACCAGGTGTCGGTGCCGCCCACAGATTGCCTGATGATCGCCGGGTCAGGGCAGCTGACGGCGGGGCCGCTGGAGGTCTCAAGCGAGAGCGGATTGGTATAGGTGGCAGGTTCGCCCGGAGGTCCGGAGGAATTCGAGCCAATCATCTGCCCACATGCGGTGAGCGGCAGGCAAGCGAGGCTCAGCAGAACCTGCAGGCGCAAGGGAAAAATCCGGTCGCGAGAGGGAAGGAGCATGGAAACACTCCTGGGAGGAATTCTCGTGCGCTGCCAATGTAATCGCTTACAGCAGCGCTCGGCAACTCTCGTCCCAAAGCCCGTAGAATCATAGACAGCAGACAGGGTATTCCCCCAGGCGACCGGCCCCCGGCAGTCCGGCTCCTGGGAACCGCGCACACGCTCCATCCAGAGATAAAAGGCTGAACGATAAAGCGGTTGCGTGCGTCCTATTGTTTGCAGGAACCGGGCATCCTTCTGAATTACCGATTGCATGGCTGAATTTGTCATCAGGCTCGCCGATGAGCGAGGCCACGTGCAGGAACAGGTGCAAAGCGCGGCGACAGCTGACGAGCTGCGCTCGCGCTTCACGCAGGCGGGCTACTACGTCTACTCGATCAAGCCGCGCGGCCTCGCAGGCGGTCCGCGCAAGACGAAGCTCGAGACCTTCCTGATCTTCAACCAGCAGTTCCTGACGCTCATCAAGGCCGGGCTGCCCATCCTCGGCTCGCTCGAAATGCTGGCCAAAAGCCAGAAGAATCCCAATTTCGCCGGCCAACTGCAGAACATTTCCGCGCGCGTACGCACCGGTGAAGCTATCTCCACGGCATTCGAGGCGCAAGGCGGCTTTCCGCTCATGTACACCACCACGCTGCTGGCTGGCGAGCGCGCCGGCAATCTGGAAGAAGTGCTGGGACGCTACCTCTCGTTCCAGCGCGTCTCGCTGGCATTCAGAAAAAAGGTCAAAGCCTCGCTTGTCTATCCGACGCTGCTCATCACCCTCGTGACCGCCATGTTCATCTTCATGATCACGTTTGTGGTGCCGCAGTTTGCCAAGCTGTACGACCAGATCGGGACCACCCTGCCTTCCATCACGCTGTTCATGCTGGCGCTGGGCAAGGGCGCGCAAAAATACCTGCTGTACATCATTCCCGCGCTGGCGCTGATCGGCTACCTGGCATGGCGCTGGAGCAAGACCGACGCCGGCGGGGAACGCATCGATACCCTGCGTATCCGCGTACCGATCTTCGGCAAGATCTGGCTCAAGTATCAGGTGGCCATGTTTGCGCGCACGCTCTCCACGCTGCTCAGCGGCGGCATTCCTCTGGTCCCCTCGCTCGAGACGGCGGCGCGCTCCATCACCAGCAAGCGCATCAGCAAAGCGGTGTTTTCGTCGGTCACCAGCGTGCGCGAGGGCAAAGGGCTGGCTACCAGCCTGCAAACAACCAAAGTCTTTCCGGAGCTCTCGACGGAGATGATCGAAGTCGGCGAGTCCACCGGCGCGCTGCCGCAGATGCTGAATTCGGTGGCAGAGTTTTTCGAGGAAGATGTCCAGACTGCGCTGACCGCGGCGCTCGCGCTCATTGAGCCGGCGATCCTCATTGTGATGGGCGTGGTCGTCGTGATCATCCTCATCTCGCTCTACCTGCCTATTTTCTCCATGGGCAACAGCATGGGCGCGGGGCGCTGAACCGGGAACAGGGATTAGAGAACAGGAATCAACGATGGCAGAAGCATCGACACTAACAATACCCACCGAGCAGGACGAAACGCTGCAGGCACAGGCGCTGGCGCGCCGCTACAGAGCCGAGTTCGTCGACCTGAAGAACTTCCGCATCCAGCACGAGGTCCTGCGCTCCGTTCCCGTCGACATGATGTTCCGCTACAACTTCGTGCCGCTGGAGCAACTCGAAGACCGGCTGGTGATCGCGGTCAGCGATCCGAGCAAGCTGATGATGCTCGACGAGATCAGCGGCCTGCTCGGCCAGCGCATTGTCACCCGCGTTGCCACGCTCTCGCAGATCACCGATCTGCTGAAGAAGACCGAGCAGAGCCAGCGCGTCCTCGACGAAGCGTCTGAGGGTCTGACCTTCGACGTGCTCTCTTCCGACGACAACGCCGACGAGAACATATCCATCGAGAAACTGACGTCGGAAGAAGACATCAGCCCGATCATCCGCCTGGTGGATACGACCATCTTCACCGCGCTCGAACGGCGAGCATCGGACATCCACATCGAGACCTACGATGACTCCGTCATCATCAAGTACCGCATCGACGGCGTGCTGCAGATGGCCATGGCGCCCATCGCCAAAGAGCACCACACCACGATTCTCTCGCGCATCAAGGTGATGAGTGAGCTCGATATTGCCGAGCGCCGCGTCCCCCAGGACGGCCGCTTCCGCGTCCGCTACAAGGGCCGCCTTATCGACTTCCGCGTTTCCATCATGCCGACGGTGCATGGCGAGAACGCCGTCCTCCGCGTGCTCGACAAAGAGTCGATGAGCGAGAAGTTCAAGAAGCTGACTCTGGACGTGGTGGGCTTCGCGGATGACGATATCAAGCGGTTCCGCCGCTACATCCGCGAGCCTTACGGCATGGTGCTGGTGACCGGGCCGACGGGGTCGGGCAAGACGACCACCCTGTACGCCGCGCTCAACGAGATCAAGAGCGACGAAGATAAGATCATCACCATTGAAGACCCGGTCGAATACCAGATTCGCGGCATCACCCAAATTCCGGTGAACGAGAAAAAGGGGCTCACGTTTGCGCGCGGCCTGCGCTCGATCCTGCGCCACGACCCCGACAAAATCCTTGTCGGTGAAATCCGTGACCAGGAAACCGCGCAGATCGCCATCAACTCCGCGCTCACCGGCCACCTGGTCTTCACCACCGTGCACGCCAACAATGTGCTCGACGTGCTGGGGCGCTTCGTCAACATGGGCGTCGAAGTCTACAACTTCGTCTCCGCGCTCAACTGCATTCTGGCGCAGCGGCTGGTGCGCACCATCTGCGAATATTGTGTGCATGAGGTGCAGCACGACGAGAACCTGCTGGTGGAAAGCGGGATGGATCTGAAAGAGTGGCGGGACTTTCCTTTCCGCGAAGGGCGCGGCTGCATCGAATGCGGAGGAACCGGCTATCGCGGCCGCACGGCCATCCATGAGCTGCTGGACCTGACCGACCCGATCCGCGAAATTATTCTGGAGAAGAAGCCCACGTCGGAGATTCGCAAGCTGGCGCAGCAGGAAGGCATGCATTTTCTCCGCGAGTCGGCGCTCGATCGCGTGCGCCGCGGGCTCACGACCCTGAAAGAGATCAACAAAGTCACCTTCATTGAGGCATCGCGATAGTGACGGGACTGGCGAACATCCTGAAACCCGCCGCTGACACGCGGCCGCGCCTCGCCTGCGAAATCCGTCCCGAGGGCGTCGTAGCCGCGCGGGCTTCCAGCGAAAAGCGCGGCACAGAAACCGTACTGGCGTTTGCGCCGCTGGGGGCGGGCGTCGTCACGCCGGGGCTCAAGACGCCGAACATCGTGGATCGCGCGGCGCTGGTGGCCGCGCTGGAGAGCGCGCTCGGCGCGACCAGTGCACGCGATCGCGATACTACCGTCATCGTTCCTGACGCCGCGAACCGCGTGCTGCTGCTGGACTTCGACACCTTGCCGGCGCGGCGGCAGGAAGCCATAGCTGTGGTGAAGTTCCGCCTGCGCAAAATGGTCCCGTTCGATGTGGAATTCGCCGCGGTCAGCTATCAGATCATGGCGCACAAGGCCAGCCAGATCAGCGTGCTCGTGACCGTGATGCCGGGCGACGTGCTCGCAGAGTACGAAACCGCTGTGCGCGAGGCAGGGTACGAGCCGGGCGCCGTGCTGCCCAGCACGCTGGCGGCGACCGCCGGGCTGAGCGGTGGAACCGCGCTCCTGGTCAACCAAAACTACGCCTCGGTCACCACTGCGGTTACGCAGGGCGACGAGATGCTCCTCCACCGCAGCATGGATCTTTCCGCCGAAGGCGATGCGCGCGAAGAAGAGATGGCGCAGGCAGTGATCACCGCGCTTGCGTGGTATGAAGATACGCTGCGCGCCACGCCGGAGAAACTCCACTACGCCGGGCCAGGCGGCGCCGAGGCCGCACGCAATTCGCGCTGGCTGCGCTTCGTCGATCCCGCGCCGCCAATCGAGGATATGACGCCGCCGCCAGGCGCCTCCATGATGACCAACGTTCCCGTCGGTGTGACGGCAGGCGTGACGGGAGCGCTCGCATGAAGATTTCCGTCAACCTCGCCAGCGAGCCCTACATCGAGTTGCGCGCGGTCTACAACCGGTTGCGGACGTGGACCGCCATTCTCGCCCTGGTCGGCGTGGCGCTGTGGTTCATGTATCGCAGCGAGCGCACCCAGGCACAGGAAGCCCAGGCGCGCGTCGCCGGCGTCGAACACCACGTCCAGCAACTCGAGCAGCAGCAGCAGAACTATCGCGCGCTGATGCAGCAGCCGACGGATGCGGCCATTCTCAATCAGTCGGACTTCCTCAACGACCTCTTCCGGCAAAAGGCCTTTTCCTGGACCGCGACCATGTCCGACCTCGAGCCGGTCCTGCCTTCCGGCGTACAGGTGCTCAGCATCGATCCCATCGTCGCCAAAGACGGCCATGTGACCATCCGCCTGCGGGTCACCGGCGCGCGCGACCGCGCTCTGGAACTGGTGCGCAACCTCGAGACGTCGAAACATTTTGCCCGGCCGCGCCTTGCGTCGGAATCCCTCGCCAACAACGCCGGGACGCAGGGCAATCTCCAGAATGCGAATACCGGCAACCTGGTGAATTTCGAACTCCTCGCCGACTATCGGCCGCTGCCTCTGCCGGTGAACGCCAGGAGCGAGGAAGTGAAGCCGGCTGAACCCGAAAAGCCAGCGACGCCGCGCCGTCCGCGCGTGGAGAAAGCGCCTATCCCTCCGGGCATGCACGTGAATCGGAGGCGCCCATGATACGCAGTTTCTTCTCGAAACTGAATCTGCACGTACTCGTCATGGGCCTGGTGCTGGCTTTCGACATCTTCATGGGCGTGCGCTTCGCTCTGGCCTGGCAGCAGATTCGCTCCCTTCAGTCGAGCGCCTTCGTTCAGCAGCAGATTCATTACGGCCAGTTGCGCGCGGAGATGCAGCACCTCAACGATCTCCCGAAGAAGGTCGAGACCGCCGGCGTCGACGCGCAGAGGTTCTACGATGCGCGCATTGCGCCAAACTACTCGACCGCCGTGGCCCAGCTGGACGGGACCGCGGAGAAAACGAACGTGCGGCTGGAGCGTGACGCGTGGGGGCAGGAGCCGGCGATTCCCGGGCTGATCGCCGTGCGCATCGACGCTGGCCTCAGCGGCCAGTACACCGACATGATGCACTTCATCAACGATCTGGAGCGCGATCGCGATCACGTCTTCTTCATCATCGACGGCGTCACCTTCACCGGCGAACAGGGCGGCGTGGTCAACCTGCGCCTGCGCCTCAGAACCTATCTGCGCGCGAATGCGCCCGACCTGCCGCCCGTGACGAATCAGAATGCAGCGGCGAATTCCGCCGCCGCCGATGCTGCGGCGACTCCCGCATCCGCTCAGGAGAGGCCATGAAGACCGGCTTCGAGAATAAGCGGAATGTCATCATTCTTGTGGTGTTGCTCGTCGTGCTCCTGGCGTGCGCCTGGTATTTCGTGTCGAGGGTCTTTGGCGGAGGCAGTCCTGCCCCGGCGCCCAAATCAGTGGCGGCGGTCGCTCCCGAGCCGGCTTCCCGGCCATCCGGAGCAGCCCGCGCGGCCGACGAGCAGAATGCCGCCGAGAATGGCTACGCGGCAAAGAAGGTTGCCTCCCTCGAAAGCCTCGATCCGACACTGCACCCTGAACTGATGGCGGGAGCCGAGTCGCTCGAGTACACGGGATCGGGCCGCAACATCTTCTCCATGTCGTCGGCGCCGCCGCCCATCGAAGTGGCGAAGGGTCCTGTCCGTCCGGAACAGCCATCTGCGGCTGCCAGGCCCGCGGGCCCGCCGCCTCCTCCGCCCATCGATCTGACTTTCTTTGGCTATGAAGCCGATGGATTCAGGAAGAAGGCCTTCATCCTGCACGGCGACAATGTATTCATTGCATCGGAAGGCGATGTGGTCGATCACCATTACAAAGTTCTCAAGATCAATCCGCTCTCCATTCAGGTAACGGATCTGCTCTACAACGACACGCAGACCCTCAATCTGTCTCAGAGCTAAACCGGGTTCCAGGCATCATGCAGTCTTATTCTCCCAATCCGCGTCACCATCCCGCATGCGACTCTGAGGCCGGCTACGTCCTGCTGGCCGTCATTTTTCTCACCTTTCTGCTGTTGCTGAGCCTCGCCATCGCCGCGCCGAAGATCGCCATGTCCATCCAGCGCGACAAGGATCTGGAGACCATCCATCGCGGGGAGCAGTATAAGCGCGCTCTCCAGCTCTACTACCGGCAGTTTGGCTCCTACCCGACAACCATCGACCAGCTCGTCAGCACGAATAACATCCGCTTCCTGCGCAAGCGCTATACCGATCCCGAAACCGGCAAGGACGACTGGAAGCCAGTGATCTACGGCCAGGCCCATGTGCGCCCGCTCGGTTTCTTCGGTCAGCCGCTCTCCGCCATTGGCGGCATCGCGACCGCAGCGGTGGTGGGTGGCATGGGCAGCGGCATGTACGCCCTCGCGCCGGCCACGACCACCGATGCTGAGGGATTCCCGGTCAGCGATAACGGCAGCGGGACCGACACGAGCAGCCCTGGCAGCGGCGCGGCGTCGAGTTCCGGAATCGGCAGCGGGAGCCCAACGAACGGCACCGGCAGTGGATCGTTCTCGATGGGCGGCCAGAGCAATTCGGGATTCGGCTCCAGCCCCGGCTCCGGCTTCGGATCGAATTCTGGTCCTGGTCCGAACGGGCAGTCGGGAGTGGGCACGCCGGGCAGCGGCACACCGACCTCCGGCTTTGGCTCATCGACGCCCGGCTTTGGCTCCAGCAGCAATGGATCTTCGGGCGGGACCTTTGGCGGCAGCGGCCCGATCGTCGGCTTCACGCTGCCCGTCAATAAGCCGTCCCTGGTCGACTACAAACTGCAATCCCGCTACAACAAGTGGGAATTCAATTACGACCCCATGGAAGACCAGATGCAGCAGGCGGCTGGCCTCCTCGGCGGTGGCGGGGGCATGTCAGGAACGACCGGGGGTATGGGGACGGGCACGAACGGCACTCAGAGCGGCTTCGGCAGCAACAATGGCCTCGGCAACAGCAACGGCTTCGGCGGCTCGAACAACAGCGGCTTTGGCCAGCCGCCCTCCGGCACATCGGGAAGCGGCTCATCCGGTTCCGGCTCTTCGGGCACAGGTTCCTCCGGGTCAGGCTCCGACAACTCCGGATCGTCCAACCCGCCCACCTCGCCGCAATAACAGCGAAGGCCCGCATCCCTGGAGCCGCGTGTCGCGGAACAGGAGTGCGGGCCTGTCTTCTTCGGCCGAAGCCGCTCGACTTACACCTGGAACGATGAACCGCAGCCGCAGGTGCTCTTCACAGCCGGGTTGTCGAACTTGAAACCGGCCGCTTCGAGCGTCTCGACGTAGTCGACCGTGCAGCCATTCAGGTACATCAGCGAGGTCGCGTCGACAAACACTTTCAGGCCGTCGAACTCGTAGATCTTGTCCATCATTCCGGCCTGGTTCTCGAATGACATCGAGTACTGGAAGCCGGAGCAGCCGCCGCCCACCACGCCAATGCGCAGGCCGGCGGGCAGAGGATCCTGCGTCGCCATGATTTCGCGCACCTTGCCCACAGCCTTGTCAGTGAGCCGGACGGGCGTAGTCTTCGGAGGCGCTGCGGCCTCGGAATTGACGGACGTAACAGTGCTGGTAGCCATTGTGCTGAATCTCCTGGGGATGCAACTCTACTCCCTTAGTGTAACGCACAGAGCGCACGAGGAGCATCCTGATCCTTTAGATGTCGGGCTGCAGGCTCGGGTCGCAAAGCCAATGGAAAGACTCGGCTGGATTTCACCCGCCAAAAGGGCGCTCCGCAGCCGCCGCAACCCTGCGCTTGTAAAGGGCGATAGCGAACATCGCAATGCCTCCTGCAATGAGCGCCGCCGTTGACAGCAGCACCTTCGCCACCGCCAGCGGCTTGTTCGGCTCTTCGTCAGCGGGGATGACCGAGAGCACGATGGTCAGCGCGGTTGAGCAGAATCCAACCGCTGCCAGAGCGAGGGCAACAGGACGTCCGCCCGGAACCCGGGCGATCCCCGGCTCAGCCGGGCGCGACTGCAGCCGGGCCATCGCCGCGAAGAGAAACAGGTAGGGAATGAAGAACGTGATGATCCCCATACTGATCAGCACGTCATACGCTCCGCGCACCGTCGTGCCGGCCTGGCCCAGCGCCGCGACGAGGATGCCCGCGAGTCCGTAGACCCCAATGGCAACCCACGGCGTTTGAAACCGCGGATGAATGCTGCCGAACACCGGCGGCAAATAGCGGTCGATGCCCGCGACGAAAGGCAGCCGTGATGTGGACGACAAGAACGACGCCGCGCCGCCGATGGCATTGAGCGCCAGCAGCGCCGCCATCGCGACCACCAGCGGCCAGCCAATTCCCAGGCGCGCGCAGAGATGCGCCACGCCGCGCATGAATCCGTCTACACCGGATACCTCGGCCGAAGGCAGCGCGACCAGCAGCGATGCGGTCCCGGCGATGTACCCGACGGCGAGCACAGCCCCGCCCACCAGCAGCGCCCTTGGAATCGTCCGCCGTGGATTCTCGATCTCCTCGCCCATGAACGAGCCTGTCTCGCAGCCGCCGAACGCAAAGAAAATCGTGGACCAGAAGATCGCGTTCTTGAGCGAGAGATGCGGCGCAAAAGCACCCTCCGTGAACCGGGTTGCCGGTCCAAAACGCGCCGCCGAGACGCCGGCGAGAATGACGAGAATCAGAATCGGCAGCCAGCTTCCCGTCGAGCACACGTTATTGAGCCATTTGCCGGCGTCGAGCCCCACGATATTGATCAGCGTGATGATCGCCAGCCACAACACCGCGAATGACATGAAGTACGCCGGACTGGCCGCCAGCCCACGCCCTCGTGCACCCGCGGCAAACAGCAGCGATCCCGCGCCGAAATAAAGCACCGAGGCAAAAAAGGGCAGGTTCGACATCCAGTACATCCACGCGGTCAGAAATCCGGCAAAGTCGCCGAATGCTTCGCGCGTCCAGACGTAGAGGCCGCCCTCCTGCGGATAGCGCGACGAAAGCTCGAACACGCTGGCGGCGAGCGGCAGAAAGAACCCGACGAGCGCGAATATCCATACCAGCAGAGTTCCAGGACCGGCCGCGGCCGCCGTGGCCACCCAGCGCACGCTCAGCCCGGTGACGATATAGAACAGCGTCAGGTCGCGGAGGCGCAGCGCGCGCTTGAGCCGCGGCTGGCTCTGCGTCTGAGCCGCCGCTGCGTCAGCCATGCAACCGCTTATCCTGGTCGCGCAGGATGGCCATCGCCGCGTTGCGCCCGTTGATGCCGATCACGCTGCCTCCCGGATGTGTGCACGCCCCGCACAGCCAGATGCCGTCCATGGGCGTACGTGGCGTCAGGCGGTTCGTACCCATATACGGCGGCAGGCATTCCCCCTGAAAGATGTGCCCGCCGGTCAGGCCCACCTTTTGCTCGATGTCCGGCGGTCCCAGCACCTGCGCTTCGATCACCGCCGCAGGAATATTCGAGCAAAACCGAGCCAGCGACCCCAGCGCCACGCGCCGCACCTCCTCGCGCCGCGTCTCCCACGTGCCTTCGGCGAATCGATATGGCACATACTGCGCAAAGACGCTCATGGTGTGCAGCCCGGCCGGCACAACGCTTCGATCGTGCACGCTCTGAAAGTACAGCTCGCACCACAGGAAATCCGGCAACTCGTGATGACGCGCAGCCGCATAGCCCGATCGCCACTCCGCTTTCGTCAGCGGCGCGTTGATCTGCCCGTAGTGGTGCGCCTCATCTGTTCCTGGCCGCGCAACGAAATTCGGCAGCTCGCTCAGCAGCACGTTCAGCTTCACCGTGCATCCTTCGATGGGCACCCGCTCTACGCGCGCCTTCCAGTCCGCATCGGCAGTGTCGCCGAGCAAGCGCAACGTCACCCGCGGATCGGCATTCGATACGACCGTCGAAGCCGCAATCCGCTCGCCCCCTTCGAGCACCACGCCCTCACCCGGCACAATCTGCGCGACTGGAACCCCGGCTGCGACCACAGCTCCCGCTTCACGCGCCGCGTCGCACAGGTAGAACGAGACCATGCCCATCCCGCCCTGCACGTAGCCCCACATCCCCGGCATCCCGTCCAATCGTCCTGAAGCGTGATGAAACCGGATCGACGCTGTCCCCGCATCGAACGGGCTGGCGTTGGTCCCAATCACTCCCTGACCGAGGTACGCCGTCTGCAGCCGTTCGTCGCGCAGATAATGCTCCACGAACTCGGCCATCGACCAGTCGTAGAGCACACGCCGCGCGTCGTCATCCTTCCCGAGGCGATTATTAATCTCCTCCGCCGTCAGCGCGTCGCCAATCCACGCATCGTTCGCTGCAAATCCCTTCCCGGCAGCTGGACGCAGCGCGTCGCGCAGACGCCGCAGCGTGTCGTTCATCGCCCCCCAGCCTTCCACATCGGCCGGGGCGAATCGCCGCACCTCCGCCTCGCAGGCGTCATCGTCGTCCCAAAGCTGAATGCTCGAACTATCCAGGAACGGGACGAAGAGGCCGTTGACCGCCGGCGTCCAGTGGAATCCCCGCGCAGGCAAGTTCATTTCCTCGACGACCAGCGGGTGCAGCAGTCCAGCCAGATACGCGCAGGGCGACATCCGCACGCCCGGATGCGTTGCGGGGAACGGCTCCTCGATGGTGCAGGCGCCCCCCACGCGCGTGCGGCTTTCCAGCACCAGAACCCGCCGTCCCGCGCGCGCCAGATACGCGGCGCAGGCGAGGCCGTTGTGTCCGGCGCCCACCACAATCACATCCCACTGCCGCGCGGCTAGTTCGCGGACCGGCGCAGGCAGCCCAATTTCGCCCAGCACGGAAGCCGTTGGCGATGCGATCGTGGAACTCAGGCAAATCCTCCGGGGAACTTGGTTCCTGCCAGTATCTACGCTGCATACCGAAATGCGAAAGGGAATTGCAGTCCCTGCCGAGCCCGGCCCTTCCCCGGACTCCGCCTGCCATACACTGGTGCATTCGAACGTCAGGAGCGAATCGCAATGTCGATCCAATCGCGGATTGCGGCTGCGCTGGTTTTCAGCGTCGCGCTGGCCGCACCGGCGCAGAAACTGCGTCAGGAGCGCTACTCCTGGAAAAATGTGCAGATCGTCGGTGGCGGATTCGTCGATGGCATCCTTTTCCATCCCACCGCTCCCGGCGTGCGCTACGCGCGGACTGACATCGGCGGCGCCTATCGGTGGGACCGCGCCACGCATCGCTGGCAGCCGATCCTCGACTGGGTTCCCTACAAGGACCTCAATCTGATGGGCATCGAGTCCATCGCCATCGATCCCTCCGATCCGAATCGTGTTTATCTCGCCTGTGGAACCTATACCAACCCGCGCACGCCGAACGGCGCGATCCTGCGTTCCGATGACCGCGGCCGCACCTTCGCCCGAAGCGATGTCCCCTTCAAATTCGGAGGCAACGAGGATGGTCGCGGCAATGGCGAGCGCCTCGTCGTCGATCCGCACGACGGCCGCGTGCTGTTCCTCGGCACTCGCCACGATGGCCTCTGGCGTTCAGCGGACCGCGGTGTTACCTGGACGCGCGTCGCCAGCTTCCCCGATATCACCGAAGCTGTTCCGCCGATGCCCGCGCACGTCCTCGGCGAAACGCCGGAGCAGTTCTGGCGCCGCATGCCCGTCCGCGGCGACGGCATCGTCTTTGAGAAATTCCTGCCCGCAGCCGGAGCTCACGCCCCGCGCGCGCCCACGCAAACCGTCTACGTGGGCGTCTCGCTCATGAACCGGCCCAACCTCTTCGTCACCCACGATGGCGGAGCGACGTGGAGCGCTGTGCCCGGCGAGCCCACACAGTTCCGTCCAACGCGCGCGGCGCTCGCGCCCGACGGAGTTCTTTACATGGCCTACGGCACCGCGCCGGGACCCTCCCGCATGTCCGACGGCGCTGCCTGGAAGCTCGACACGCGCACCGGCGCCTGGACCGACATCACGCCCGAGCATCCCGGCCCTGGCAAACCGTTCGGCTACGCCGCTGTCTCGGTCGATGCGCATCATGCGCAGACGGTCATCGTCAGCACTTTCGGCCGCCCCCATTCCGAAGGCGGCGACGACATGTTTCGCTCGCTCGACGGCGGCGCGACCTGGAAACCCGTCTTCACTGGAGACTCGGGCAGCCGCGGCGTCTACGACTACAGCGGCGCTCCTTATGTTGAGCCCACCCCCATCCACTGGCTCTTCGACATCGAGATCGACCCCGCCGATCCTGACCACGCCGTCTTCACCACCGGCTACGGCGGCTGGGAGACGCACGACCTCACCGCGCTGGATCGCGGCCAGCCGACCCACTGGAGCATCCTCGCCACCGGCATCGAAGAGACCGTTGCCCTGCAACTCGACAGCCCCGCCGCCGGACCGCATCTCATCAGCGCCATCGGGGACTATGGCGGCTTCGTCCAATGGAACCTCGACAAACCCGCTCCCGAGGGCTCTTCGGCGCCGCCGCGTTTCGGCAACACGACCGGCGTCGCGTCCGCCGCGCTCAATCCGAATATCGTTGTCCGCGTCGGCATCAGCGCCGAACACAAGCCTGGCCAGAACATCAGCTACTCGCTCGATGCGGGCCGCACCTGGGCTGCAACGGTCGCCAACCCGACTGCGCAGGCGCGCCTTGGATCGATTGCGGTCTCCGCCGACGGCAACACCTGGGTGTGGACGCCGGAGCGCGAGCCGCCGTACGTCACCCGCGACCGCGGAGCAACGTGGGCTCCGGTGCACGGACTGGCCCCCGGGACGCGCGTCATCGCCGACCCGCAGGACCCGGCTCGTCTCTATGCGCTGTCCGTTGCCGATCGCATTCTCTACGTCAGCACGGATCGGGCCGCGACCTTCGTCGCCCACATGTTCTCGCTCGAGGGTACGAGGTCTACACCGCCCGCAACCCGCGGCGATAATCGCGGCGGGCAGGACCAGATCTACGCTGCCCCCGGCCACACAGGCGACCTCTGGCTGGCTGCCTGGGACGGCCTCTGCCACTTGCCGCCGGTGAGTTCGGCCACCGGGGCCGATCTCGTTCTTACGCGGCTGTCCCAGGTCGATGAGATTCATGCCTTCGGCTTCGGCAAGGCTGCGCCAGGCCATCCGTATCCCGCTATGTATCTGGTGGGAACCGTCGCCGGGCAGCCGGGCATTTTTCGCTCCATCGATGAAACGAAGTCCTGGGTCCGCATAAACGACGATCAGCACCAGTGGGGACTGATCCTGCAGATCGCCGGCGACCCTCGACTGTACGGCCGCGTCTATGTGGGGAGCCACGGCCGCGGCATCCTCTACGGCGATCCCGCGCGAAAGCCTCCCGCCCAGAGTGCCGCCGATTCGATCAGTGGGGAGAGATCTGCACCGTGTCGAAAATCCTCTGCAATTGCTCTCTCACGCCATCCAGTTCCTTGGGCGTCGCGTTGCGTTCCCCCTCTGCCACTCCCGGACAGATGGTGTGCACCGCGAGGTCGAAGAAGAAGCACGTCCCGTTGGCCTGATGGATGTAGATGGATTCATCGATCTGGTGGCAAAGCCCGGCGCTGCCGGTAAGCACATGGGTAAAGGCAATGCCGCCGTGCGTCTGGTCATCCGATTTGTCGAAGTCCACCTGCCGGTGCAGCCAGGCGGTGCAGGCTTTCATCTCTGCGCCCGGCCTGGTGTTGTAAACGAAGTCCGCGCCTTTCAGTTCGGAATTCTCCAGGGCGGGCCAGGCTTTCCCGTCCAAAAATACCACTGCCCGCGCGGTTGCATGGCCATCGCTCTGCGGCTGCGGGAGCGTCAGGATGCTTTCGGGGATGTAGAAGTGCTGCTCGGTGGTGAGCGTCCAGTTCGCTGGATAGTGGAAACTCACGCCGTATTGGGAATCGGTAAACGGCTTGGTGGCGGTGTCTCTCGTGGCAGCGTTCTGCGCCGGCGAAACCAGAGCTCCAAAGACGAATGCCGCGGCGGTCGTGATTCGGATTGTCGCCAGCAATGCCATACCTCCTGGCGCGAATCGCCGCAGCCTTATCGAAAGTCGACCTGCGCCGGATGCGCCTTCGCCTGGACGGCTAGTCCCCGCCGGCAATGGAAGGGATGATCGACAACGTGTCGTTTTCACCCACCTCGGTTTCCTCACGCTGGGGCAGGTAGCGCACGTCGTCATCGTTGAGATAAAGGTTCACAAACGAGCGCAGCTTGCCCTCAGGCGTGTAGAGGTGCTTGCGGAAATCCGGAAACTGATCCATCAGCGTCGTCAGCGCCTGCGACACCGAGCTGGCATGCACCGTAACGGTCGCCTGATTGCCGGCAAAGGCTCGCAGCGTGGTGGGAATTTCGATCTTCATTGCTTCTTATCCTAAAGCTTCCGGATCGGCGCGGGGTCCGGTTCCAGTCCAGGAACATCCTGCCCGGTCACCTCGATCGGCTGGTCCTCGAAGCGCTTGTCGTCTTCGGTCGCGCCGGCCAGGAGAAAGGAATTCGTCTGCCGTGCCGCGCCCTTCTCCACTGCAGTGATGACGTAGCTGCAGCCAAGCCAGTGAGCCGCGGCGAAGTCGGTCGGGGACCACTGTGCGGGATGGTCGGGGTGGGAGTGATAGAAGCCGACGATGTCGAGGCCACGCTCGCGCCCCAGCCGCTGAATCTTCACCAGCTCCTGCGGAGCGATGTGGTAGCGGTTGTGGGCTGAATCGGTGCGAGTATTGCCGGCGCGAATCGCGTCCTCGACGTCGTTGACAGCTGTGCCATCCTCATTGACGAAACGGCCCAGCAGCACGCCGCAGCACTCATGCGGATAGGTTTCTTCTCCGTGCCGGCGCAGCGCGTCGTAGATCGGTTGACTCAGGCGCAGCATGTCACTCCTCATCCCAGAAACGATCGCTCAGGTATTTGTCGGCGGAGTCGGGGAGGATGGTCACGATGGTCGCCTCGCGCCCCTGGCCGGCCAGTTCTTCGGCGAGCCGCAGGCACGCCACCACCGCGGCGGCGGCGGAGATGCCCACCAGCAAACCTTCCGTGCGCCCCAGCCGCTTCGCCATGGCATAGGCGGCCTCGGTTTCCACCTCGAGGATCCGGCTGGCCAGGGTGGGATCGTAGATCGCCGGGACGATCGAGGTGGCGTAGTGCTTCATCCCCTCGAGCCCGTGGAAGGGCGAGTCGGGCTGCATGACGATGCATTCGATTTCAGGGTTGGCTTCCTGGAGCCGTCGCGCCACGCCGGTAAAGGTGCCGCCGGTGCCCGTGCCGGCGATGAAATGCGTAATCCGCCCCTCGGTTTGCTCGAGGATTTCGGGAGCGGTGCCGCGGTAATGGGCCCGCCAGTTGTTTGGATTGCTGTATTGGTCGGCGTAAAAATATTGCGGATCGTGCGCGAGCTCAATCGCCTTGCGGATCGCGCCGTCGGAGCTGTCCGCGGGATCGGTCCAGATGATCTCCGCGCCGTAGGCCTGCAGAATGCGCTTGCGCTCCGGGGAAACATTGGACGGCATGCAAAGGGTGACCGGAAAGGCGAGCGCGGCTCCCAGCATGGCGTAGGCGATGCCGGTGTTGCCGCTGGTCGCGTCGAGCAGTCGACGCCCGGGACACAGCTCCTGGTGCGCGAGGGCATCGAGCACGATGGCCGATGCGGGGCGATCTTTCACCGAACCGCCGGGATTCGTCCATTCGGCCTTGCCGAGAATCTGAATGCCGGGCAGGTGGGCCGTCAGCCGATCGAACCGCACCAGCGGCGTATTGCCGATGCGCTCGAGAAGGGACGTGCCGGGTGAGCTGATTTTTGCTGGGGTATTGGCAGGCATCGCAACGACTGAGCTCATAGGCCAGGGGAGAGACTGATTACTTTCGAGCGCCTGAAGAATTGCCGCTCGGGTTGGGTTATGCGACCCTTGAGACAGGGGATCGCCGCTAAGGTTCAGTGTAGCGAAACCCCGGAAAAGCATGCCATGCTGAGAAAACCGCGCAAACGCACTTTCGACGAAATTGTCAGCGAGCTTCGCCGCCTACAGTTTGATGTTCAGGATGTTCCCGGAGTCGCAACCCAGAAGCGCATTGCGAAACACGGCTGCGCCATCGTGCTGGAACCGGCGCAGAACCCAGCGGGGCTGCGGATGGCCGTGCGTCCGGGTCCGGTGATTGGCGGGGAGATCGCGCACCTGGTCGATCGCGGCTTTCAGAAGTTTTTCAAGACGAGCAAGGGGGAGTTTCCCGCGACGGCCGAGCGGCTGCACACGCTGCACCAGTTTGCAGAGGAGCTGAAAGAAGTCGCCGGATCGGTGACGCTCTACAACGAGGCGCTGGGCACGGTGAGTGATGCGTATTTGTACGACCGGGTGAAGGGGCGGGATCTCCCGGTGAGCGAGCGGCCTGCGCCGGCATGGGACGCGGCGGAAAATCGCTGAAATTGCGAAGGAGTGCTTCCGGAATATGAACGCCAAGGCGTGGTTTCGCGTCTATGCAAACATGCGTTCGCTCAGGGCCCCCAGGATTACGGTCTGCTGCATTCCCGTTCTGCTGCTGGCAATGGCGTCCGCGGTCTCGCCACAGGGGGTTCCTAACCACAGGCCCGCTTCCAATTCCGCCCCCTCGGCACGGTATTCCGAGCAGGGTGCGATCGCCATGCCCAGCGACCGCGCCGACGACTCGTACGCCATCTACTCGATGCTCACCCCGGGCGCGGAACTGACTGGCATGCCGCCGGAGCATACGCAGCAATGGGCGGTCGCGGCGATCACGGTGAATGAGAACGACCGGAACCCCGCGGTACCGCCGCAGGGACAGCTTAAGCCGCCTCCCGACAACCCCAGAGGGTTTGCCGAGGCGGTCGCCGATTACGAGATGAACAAGAACATTCGCGTAGCACTGACGAAGCGGCCCTTCCATATCGATCATGCTTTCGCGCTGCTGTCGCCCGATCAAGTAGAAGATTTGCGCGCCGCGAAAAGCTCGGCAATCGCAAGCTCGGCGACGCAATCGCAGTGGGCCGGCTTCCCCGGTGTGACGTATTTCAGCGAGGTTTATTTCGATACGAAGCACGCGGCGGCTCTGGTGTACCGCAACGACTGGTGCACGAATCTGTGCTCCGCAGGCAGCTGGATTTATCTCGAGAAGCACGGCGGCCACTGGGCGCAGCGCTCGGGCTTCGTGGTGCCGGGAGCGTAAGCATCAGGGCGTGGCTTTGCCGCTGACCTGCTCGAACGCGTGGAGCAGGTTGGAGAGGGACTGATCGAAGTTCCGGTCGTGGTTCTTCCGCGAATACGCGAACTCGATCTCGGATGTCAGCGCCCACAGCACGTAATGGTTTTTTGCGTCGTACACCACCAGGCGGAATTGCGGAAGCGGGTCGGCGAGGTTTCCTGCCTTAACGGTCGCAACATTCCGCCCCGGCGGCGCTTCGAGACGCAGCTCGAGGACGAGATCGGCCTGCGATGAATCGCCCACCAGTTGATATTTGCCGCTCTGCTCCAGAGTTCCGTAAAGCTCGTTGTAGCCGCGGCTCTGATCTCCGGAAAAAGTCTGCGGAAAGAGGCCGGCATCGGCTCCGGCGTTGGAGACGAAGAGGTTCTTCGCATGGGTGAGGGCCGGAGGAACCGGCGCTGCCGGCCATGCAGCCTGTGCTAAAGCGGACGCTCCTGACAGAAGCGGGGCGAACGAAGCCGAAAAGAGAACAGCAGCTACGATACGGAGTCTCATCGTTGTCGTCTCCAGTGCGAGAGACGAACATGCCTTGCAATTGGTTTCGGTTTCACCTGGACTCGGAATGCTTACCTGCCGCGGGCGCGCTCGCGCTGCAGCTCGCGCCAGAGCTCGCTCTTTGACACGCCGCGTTCGCGAGCGATGCGCTTGAGCGCGTCTTTTTCGGTGAGGTCATCGGACTGGGCCAGTTCGGCGAGGCGCTGGGCGATGCTTACGGAGGCGCGGTTCGCATCGGCGGCACGCGGCGGGGCAGAGATGAGCAGAACCATCTCGCCGCGGACACTGTCACGGGAGGCCAGAGCCTGCCGAACCTCGGCAACCGATCCGCGCAGGAATTCCTCATGGATTTTGGTCAGCTCGCGGGCGAGGACCACGGGGCAGTCCGCGCCGAAGATGGACTCCACGTCGGCGAGGGTTTCCGCGATACGGTGCGGCGCTTCGTAGAGGATGACGGTGGTGGGCTGCGCGAGGGAGTCGGCTAGTTCTTCCAGCGCGGTCCGGCGTGCTCCAGCTTTGGAAGGCGGAAAGCCGACGAAGAAGAAGGATTCGGTGTCGAGCCCGGAGGCGACCAGGGCGGCGAGAGCGGCGCTCGCGCCGGGGATGGGATAGACGGCAACTCCCGCGGCGATGGCTGCTCGGACGAGGACCATGCCGGGATCGGAAATGCCGGGAGTACCCGCGTCGGAGACGACGGCGATGCGGGCGCCGTTCTTCAGCTCCTCAATGAGCTGGCGGCTGCGCTCGGCCTCATTGTGCTCATGGCTGCTGATGGCCGGAGTCGTGATGCCATAGCGGTCGAGCAGTTTGCGAGTCTGGCGCGTATCTTCGCAGGCGATGCGATCGGCGGTGCGCAGGACGCGCAGGGCGCGCAGAGTGATGTCTTCCAGGTTGCCGATGGGGGTTGCGACGAGATAGAGCCCCGGAGCGAGGGGCGGGCTGGATGCAATCGGGGCGGGCTCAGTCATCGCGGCTGTCGGCCAGTCACGATTCCTCGCCACCGCGCTCGATCCGGCGGTACTCGGCGAGCAGCCCCATGCTGCTGCTCAGGTTTTGCCAGGTGACGATGCCGACGACGCGGCCGCTCTCGGCGACGGGGATCAGCGACATGCGCCCGCTGCCGATGCGGCGGATGAGGACGCCGAGGGAATCGTCGGGTTGGGCGACCTGGAAGGCCCGCGACATGATGCCCTGGATGTAGCCATTGCCTTCGTGGCGCAACGCCTGGACGATTCCCTGGCGCGATACGACGCCGACGAGGTTAGGCCCACGGACGACGGGGAAATCGTCCTGCAGGCTGTGAATAGCCTTGTAGAGCGCGTCCGACAGGGTATCCGACGGCGAGAGCGTGTCGAAGTCGGTGAGCATCACGTCGCGCATGCGGACTGTTTCCACGACGGACTGAAACATGACGCCCTGGTCTTCGAGCTGGGCGCCGATGAAGACGAAGAATCCCCCCATGATGAGCCAGGGGCTGACCGAAGCGGCAATGCGCGTGTTGGGAATCGCCAGCAGGGCCAGACCCACGACGACCGCGGCGATACCCGCCATCTGTCCCAGGCCGGAAGCTGCGCGCGTCGCCTGGCTGGCCCCACGCGTACGCGCCATGACGCTGCGCAGCAGCTTACCTGCATCCAGTGGATAGGCCGGGATGCAGTTGATGACCGCAAGGGCAACATTCAGCCAGACGGCGGAACGCATGAGATGCATCGGCGTGACGATGGGCAGGGCCCCAATGGGAACCTGCGCGGTGGCTCCGGCAATGAGTCCGGCAACGACCGCAGCAAAGGCCAGGTTAGCCAGCGGGCCGGCAACGGTGAGGGCGATCTGCGGCAAACCTTCAGCAGCCTGCTCCGACATCTCCGGACTCTGGTAGGAGAAAAGGCCGCCAATGGGCAGCAGCAGGATGCTCCTCACGGCGAGGCCGTGCCATGCCGCAGTGAGTGCGCGGGCTGTTTCCCGGCCAAGAACGGCCCCCAGCAGCAGGACCCAAAGAATGACTCCTCGCCATGCAGAAAACCCCGACCAGCCGGTGGAAAAGACGCAAAAAAAGAGCAGGAGAAGAAAGAAATAGTGGATGCGCAGATGCACACCGAACCAGCGTCCCAGAGGTAGTGACCACGCGCGCATCTCGATCTCCGAAGCTCTTCCCGCTATTGTAGAGGGTCGGCGCAAATCGGTTCCGTCTTTGAGGAAGCCATGCGGGTGATTGCGGGGGAATACCGGTCGAGGATTTTGCAGGCGCCGCGGGGGCTCGACACGCGTCCGACGAGCGACCGGCTGCGCGAGACGCTGTTCAACGTGCTGGCTCCGCGCGTCCAGGGCGCCATTTTCATCGATCTTTACGCAGGGTCTGGAGCCGTGGGCGTTGAGGCCCTTAGCCGCGGGGCGGGGGAGTCGATCTTCGTGGAACACGCGGCTGCCGCGATGAAGGTCATCCGCGCCAACCTGGCGAGCCTCGGTATTCGCGGCAATTATGCACTGGAACCGCGCAGCGTGGAGGGGGCGCTGGAGCGGCTGGCGGAGCAGGGGCGGACAGCAGACATCGTGTTTCTTGACCCGCCCTACGCGCAGGCCGCGGCCTATGAAGCGACGCTGGGCCTGCTCGGCGGCAGCTGCCGCCGCGTGCTGGCGGAGGGTGCGGTGGTGATCGCGGAACACGAGAAGCGGCGGGATCTGGATGCGCGGTTCGGGGCGCTGGAGCGGTATCGGGTACTGCGGCAGGGCGATGCGGCGCTGAGCTTCTATCGGGTTAGCGAGGGATGAGGAGGGGGAGCGTTCAGTTTCTCTCCGGTGCGCAGGTCGATGACAAAGGGGATTTCGCGGTCCGTGATGTGGTCCCAGCCAATACCGTGGAGTTCCCGGTCGCCGATTGCGA
>JBARMS010000126.1:0-47697 GCA_049802575.1 Acidobacteriaceae bacterium
GATCTGCGCCAGAATGCGGTTGCCCTCGCCGATGGGCAGCAGAATCGCATCGAGCATGGCGTTAACGCCGCGGATGATGTCGCCGAAAGAGCCCTGGAACTGGTCCGCCTTGCCGCGGTCGCTGAGCTGGCCTTCCCGGGAAGCCTCGATCAGCCGCGCCAGCTCCTTCTGCAGTCCCTGCAGGACGGTGCCGACGTTGTTCACGGCGAGCTTCATCTTCTCGTGATCGCCCCTGTAGGTCTGGGCGATCAGCTCGTCGATTTTGCCCGAGGAGATCTGCGCCAGAATGCGGTTGCCCTCGCCGATGGGCAGCAGGATGGCGTCGAGCATCTCGTTCACACCCTGCACCATCTCGCCGTACATCCCGGTAAACTTCTCCGGGTGGGCGCGCTCGGTCAGGCGGCCCTCTTTGGATGCCTCCACCAGGCGCAGAATCTCTTCTTTCACCGCCTGGACTTCGCTGTCCCTGGCGGCCCCGTTTGCTTTCCCGCTTTTCGCGCGCCCTGGCATCGATTTTCTTTCACTCTTCGCTGTTCGTGGCATTGAATTGCCCTTTCCTCATGCTGTGAATGGTTGTTGAACCGGACCGGCACCGAAATGGGTTCCGGCTGCTGCGATCGTTTGCGCCGCGGCGGACGGACGACCGCGGCTCGGAGGACGGCCGCGAATGCTGTGCGCCCGCATGGCTTCCTGGACCAGCCGGTGCGGGTCGAGGATCAGCGCCACCGTCCCGTTGCCGAGAATGGTCGCACCGGAGACGGCCTGAACGTTGTGGCAGAGACCGCCGAGATTACGAATGACCGCCTGGCAATTGCCGACGACGCGATCGATGACCAGCCCGCAGCGGCCGCCTTCGCCTTCAACGATCATGATCTGCTCGCGCTCGGGCGGCGGCGTGGTTAGCCTGAAGTACTCGCGCAGCCGAATGTACGGAACCATCTCTCCGCGGACATGGGCCACATGCTTGCCGCCGGAGAGGCGCGATTCTTCGCGCGTCAGCTCGACGCATTCGAGCGTGGCCGCGACAGGCAGAACGTAGAAGGCGTCGCCGACCGTGACCAGCAGGCCGTCGATCATGGCCAGCGTGAGCGGCAGCCGCAGGGCCACGGTGGTGCCCTCGCCGCGCCGGCTGGCGACGTCGATCGAGCCGCGCAGGGATTCCACCCGCCGCCGCACGACATCCATGCCGACGCCGCGGCCGGAGAGGTCCGTGACCTGGCGCGCGGTCGAGAAGCCGGGCTGGAAGAGCAAAGAGAAGATTTCACCCTCGCTCAGAGGCATCTCCGCCGTTGCCAGCCCACGCTCGATGGCGAGCGCGCGCACCGCCTCGGCATCGATGCCCGCGCCGTCATCGGCGACGCCAATGATGACGCTGGCGCCGGAGTGCCGCGCAAAGAGTCGAATCGACGCGATCGCTTTCTTGCCTGCGGCGATGCGCGCCTCGGGGGTCTCGATGCCATGGTCCATGCTGTTGCGGATGAGGTGCATCAGGGGATCGCCAAGCTCGTCGATCACGGTCTTGTCCAGCTCCGTTTCGGCGCCTTCGATGGCCAGCTCGACGTGCTTGCCCAGATTACGCGCCAGATCGTGCACCAGCCGGCGGAATTTCTCAAAGGTGCCGCGAATCGGCAGCATGCGCAGATTCATCGAGCTTTCGCGCATTGCGGAAGTCAGGCGCTCGATCTCTTCCGCGATGCCCTGCATCTCCGCGTCGTCGAGACGCGCCGTCACCTCGCTCAGCCGCGCCTGGACGCTCATCAGCTCGCCGACCAGGTTCACCATCTGGTCGAGTTTGGCCGCCGGCACGCGCAGGCTGGCGGCATTGTCGGGATGGTCACAGGAGCGGCGTCCGGCGCTGCGGCGCGGCTCGAGGAGGCCGAGCGCGGTTTGATCGGCGGCGCAGGGAGGTGAGTCCGGCGCGTGCTCCGATGACTGCGCGGCCGCAGCGGACGGGGATGGCTCCTGCGCTTCGACCAGGGGCTGCGCCGGCTCTTGCTGCGCGGTGTTCGGCGCCGGAATCCGCTGCATTTCGAGGACGCACTGATCCTCGACAAAGATGAAGACGTCGCGCAGAGCGTTCTCCGCGGCGTCCGTCGTGAGGGTCATCTCCCAGGAGACGTAACATTGAGCCGGGTCGAGCGCGGCGAGCGGCGGCACGGCATCCATCGAAGCCCTGGCCGTAAGCCGGCCCATGCTGCCCAGCTCCCGCAAAAGCAGCAGTGGATCGGAACCACTGCGCAACAGGTCCGGTCCGGGCGCGAAACGGATGCTCCATACGCTTTCGCCCTCACCGGACTCCGCAGGCGCGATGGGACGCGGCGAGGACGGCATGGATGGATCCTGCTGCGGCTGGTTTACGCCCCCGGATTGCGGCGTGACATCGGTTGGCGCAGAGCGCATGAGCGCGCGCACTCCAGCCAGGATTTCGCTGCAGCGCGCGGTGCCGTCGGCCGAGTCTTCCGCGAGCATCGCGGGAATGCGGTCGAGCGCGGCGAGGGTCAAATCCACCAGCTCAGGCGTTACGGCAAGACGCCCGTTGCGCACCTGGTCGAAAGCGGTCTCGAGCTCGTGCGCGAAGCCGGCCAGCTGCTCGAAGCCGAACATCGCGCCCGATCCCTTGAGGGTATGCATGGCGCGAAAGATGCGAGCCACCAGCTCGAGATCGGCGCTGTTCTCGTTCAGCTCGAGCAGCGACGACTCGAGCTCGGCGAGGATTTCTCGAGCCTCTTCGCGGAAATTCTGACGGAAGGCGTCCGTCATGCCCGCAAGCTCCGCCGCTGGATCCTGTCTGTTCATGCCGCGTCCGCTGAGAAGGGAAGCCGTGAGAAGCCGGCGTCGCGCAGCATTTCCGCTACTGGCGCGGGCCACGGATCGGCGAGTGGCAGAGGATGCCCGGTCGATTGCGCCTCGCGCTCAGCGGCCCACAACAACTGCACCGCCGTGACATCGACGGCGGTGATTCTCGCAAGGGAAATCCGCGTTGCATGGTTTACGGCGGCACGATCCGGGTTCAGCGCCTCCAGCAAAAGCTGCCGCAGGGTGGCCGCGCAGCCGATATCGATGTCTCCTTCGAGGCAAATCGTGGCGGCGTCTCCGGCGGGATCGAAACGAACTGGCACGCACGTTCTCCTGGCTGCTCTGCCCGTTGCATCGGCCAGCCTGGTGATGAGCATTAGCCGTCGCGATGAAAACGGCGGGCGGGCGGTTCGCATGCGGAACCACAGAGAATGCGCAGCGCAGTTCCATAGCCACTGCGGGATGAAAATGGCTTGCGCCGGAAGGTAATGTTCGAGGAGGGTCAGCGAACCAGCCGCTGCACGACTGCAATCAACTGGTCGGCCTGAAAAGGCTTCACAATCCAGCCAGTCGCGCCTGCTTTGCGCCCAGCGTCCTTCTTCTCGGGCTGGGATTCGGTTGTGAGCATGAGGATGGGAGTAAAGCCGTATCCTGGCAGCTGACGCACCGCGGCAATCATTCCAATGCCGTCGACGCGGGGCATGTTCAGGTCGGTGACGATGAGGTCAAATTTCCGGCGGCGCGCCTGTTCGATGCCTTCCTGCCCGTCCGCCGCTTCGTCAACGGCGTGGCCGGCTTTGCGCAGCGTAAAGCTCACCATCTGGCGAACGCTGGCCGAGTCGTCCACCGCTAAGATTCTCGTCATGGCCGCTGTGCTCCCCCTTCCATCAGAGTTTCACTCCGAGCTGCATCTCGGTTTCAGAACAATTCCACGCCATGGCCGGCGGTGAGCTCCACCTCGGGCAATGCGGCTCCGGTCACAGCCGCGCGCAGGACCTCGCGCTCCCTTTCGGTGGTAAAGCCGGAACCGAACATGGCTTCGGCCTCCGCCACATCGCAGGGCTGGCCTGCCTGTGGATGCTCGCGGAGGAGCCGGGATTTTAACTGCTCGACCTTCTCGCGCACGGCGGCCATGCCGGCAAAGCAGACGCGGAGCCGATCGACCGCGGAGCCTGCCGCGCTGCTGCGCGTCCGAAGCTCTCTGGTCGCCGCCTCGATGGCGTCACCCTTTCCGGCGGCGAGATGCGCAGCCGCGCGCATCTCTTCCAGACTGGCGCGGGTTGCCTGGCGGCTGTGGCTGAGCGCTGCTTCGCCTGCCGCAGAGAAAACGTGCATCTCCTCACGAACCTTCCCCGTCAGGCGCTGCACCTCGTTGCGCGCCGCTGCGGAGCGATCGGTTGCCTCGTCCCATGCCTGCGAGATGCGCTGAATGCTGCGCGCAATCTCGAGAATCGCATCGGCCTGGCTGCCAAGGCGGCTGGCTTCAATGATCGAGTTGAACATGAGCAGCCGGAGACGGTCGCGTACGGATCGCGATTGCTCCAGATGTTCCGTGATCAGATCCATCAGGCGCGCAAGCCCGGCCTCCGTCTCCTCGATTTCTGCTGCTCCCCCCTGGCATTGCTGCTCCAGCGCTTCCATGCGCGCCAACTGATCGCCAAGCTGCCCGGCGCGGGCGAGGACCGAGGGCCCGAGGTTGCCCACGTCCCTGGAGCTGATGTGCAGAATTGCGTCCATGCAGGCGCTGATGCGGGCGAGCCAGGCCTCTTCGGATGCGGCGACGTCCCTGAGCTGGCAGACCTGAATGGCGAGCCCGGTGGCGATGCGCGACTCCTCGGCCGGCGGCGCCGGCTCGCTCTGTCCCGCGGTTTCGATCCAGCTGGCGATGGAGCCGAGCGCGTCGCGCACGTGACTCGTCTGCTGGCGGGTGATGTCCTGAGACTGAATGGCGGCAATGACGCCGGCAATCTGTGCGCCGATGTCTTCCACCGCACTTTTCAGCCGCGCCGGGCTCTGCGCCAGTTCGGCCAGGCCCTGCTCTACATGGCCGAGGGTGCGCGTGAGCTCCGTTCCCGCGCTGGCGAGACCAAGGGCGAGGCGCGGCAGAGCCACGCCGAACTTGCGCCGCGCCTGATCGATGGCTGACCCGCGTTCCCGGGTGTGATGGGAAAGCTGCTGGGTTGAGCCGGCGACGGCGTGAGCAAACGCGTTGAGTTCTGTGGCCAAATAGCGGAACCCGTCGCCGGCGTCGCCCAGATGGGCAATCTCGATGTCGGTCAGCATGCTCAGCATTTCAGTTTCGCGCGCGGCCAGCTTTTGTTCCGCGGTCAGCTGCCCAATCTCGCTTAGCAGTTTGGCCTCGGCCGCCAGGGTGTCGAGAATGCCGCTCATCGCCTGTTGCCGGGCCAGCAGGAAGGATCGGAGCTCTTCGCCCAGGGACTGCATCCGCGGCAAAATCGACAGGGTTTGGTCATTCTGCACGCAGCCGACAATCGCGCCGGCCAAATCCAGCATGGCGTCCGCTTCCTGCGCCAGAGCCTCAAAGGAATCGGCGACGGCGCGGACTTCCTCCTGAGCCTGGGCGGACAGCGAGTCCACCTGCCGGGCAGCCTGATCGACCGACTCCGCTGCCTGCGATTTGCCAGCCTGATTCATCATCCGGGGCCCATACCTCCGCTATCGGCAGGCCCGGGGTGCGGTTTAATGATTTGCGTCCTGATGCGCGGAGGGAGGGGCCTAATTCGCGGCGCAGGCGACGCGGGCCGGCCTCTGCCGCGATATCAGTGAATCTCGATGACGGCGAGTCCCATGGGGGGCAGTCCCAGCGTGAGCTGATGGTTCCCGATGGGCTGATCTTCCGGCGCTCCGATTTCCGCGGCGCGGCGCAGAGACTCGATCTGCGCCTCGGTGGGATAGGCAGGGCTGCCCATCTTCTTCCACGCATCCAGCGTGTCGCCGTGGCCGCCATCGACGCGGCGAACCGTCGCGTGGACACCCTGGGAGATTCCCGTCAGATCGAAGGTGATGCTTTTGTCTGAACCGGCCGCGTCCGGTTCCACCCAGTTCCAGGCGGCGATCACGAGCGTGCCGTCGGGGCGGCGGGTGACCAGCGCCTCGTCGACCGGAGCCGGGAGGCGCGTATTGCCCAGCTCATGCAGCAGCATGAACACGTCGTAGGCCGGCTTCGGGATATCGTCCTCAGCCACGATGCCGAACCCCCCATAAAACGGCGTGCGCACCACGCCGCCTTCTTCGAAGACGTCGGAGAAGGTCCAGTACGACATCATCGCGGTTTTGCCGTCGCACCGGCTGATGGTGTCGGCGAGCCATGGGCCCATGTAGATGGAATCGGTGATGGGCTGATGGTTCGCATAGCTGGCGTTGTACTCGCTCCAGATGAGGGGCATCTCTGGCCGGGCCGAATGGAGAATCTCGTCGTGTACTTTCTCCACCGCGGCAGAAACCATCTGGTGCGGAGCGACCGTGCGGCTGTCATGAAAGATGTCCTTGACCGAGTCGTCTCCATAGGCATGCGTGGAAACAAAATCGAGCGGGACATTGTTCTGGACCGCGTGTGCGATCATATCCCCGACCCATGCGGCCTGGGCCGTTGCCGGTCCGCCAATGCGCAGGCGCGGGCTGACCGACTTGATGGCGCGCGCGGTGTGGTCGTACAACTCGAAATACGTAGGCTGCGCGGGCACGCCGCCCCAGAAGCCTATGTTCGGCTCATTCCAGACCTCGAAATACCATTGCGCCACTTCGTCGATTCCATAGCGCTCAACCAGATGCTGTGCGAAGGCTGTGATCAGAGCGTCCCACTTCGCGTAATTCGATGGCGGCGCGATGATGGGGCGATACCAGAAGCCCTGGTAATCCATCTTTGCAGCGAGCGCCTTCGGCATGAAGCTGATTTCGATAAAGGGACGCACGCCGTTCGCCAGCAGGCCGTCATAGATATGGTCGACATAGGACCAGTTATAGTCGGCGTGCCCCTGCGCATCTTCGCTGTAGACGCCGTTCTCATCGTCGAAGATGGCGTGGAAGCGGACGTAGCGAAAGTCGTTCACCTGTTTGACCAGGCGGATGTCGGCGCGATATTCATCGCGCATGGTGAGGTTGGCGCGGCCGGAGCCGAACATTCCCTCCCAAAAGTGCGGAAAGGCCGTGCCCGCAGCGTGCGCGTCGACCGTGATGACTGTGCCGGAAGAAGCGGCGGGCTGCTGCGCGCGGGAAGGCGCGCAGCACAGAGCGAACGCGGCGGCTGCAGTGAGCCCATAGCGAACTCGAAACATGGCCTCTCTCCCCAGGCTGCGCCTGCACGACGGATGCGTTCATTTGGCAGTGAGTAAAGACGAGGGTGTTCCGCGGGGAACACCCTCGAAGGATCAGCTTCAGGGAGGCTTAGAAGCTGAATCGAGCCTGCATCTGCACCGTCCGGCTGCCCAGCGCGCCGCAGGCGACTCCAAAGTCTGAGTTGACTGAGCTGACGGTTCCGTCGGGGGCGACCGATCCGAGATTGGTATCGATGCACCCGTCATTAATGTTGGTTTTGTTGAACAGATTGTAAGCGTCAACGCGGAAGGTCAGGTTCGCGTTTTCTCCAAGGATTTTGTTATCCGGCAACCCAAACGCCTTGGTCAGGGTGCCGTCGAAGTCGTTGTAGCCGGGTCCCTTCAGGCTGTTGCGCACGATGCCCGGCGCAGGCCCCGGCGCGGTGTTGGGATATCCGGGCGCCAGCGTATAGGTGGGCGGTGCAAAGAAAGCTGTTCCGTTGCCGTTGAAGTCGGAGTTGACGCCGCCAAGTCCCTCAAAGACCTTGTTGCCCGTTCCTGAAGGTACTGAACCCGAGCGGCTGGTGGGGCGGAGCGAGTAGTAGGTGCCTTGTTGGTAGACGCCCTTCGTGCCGTACTGCGGATTCCATGGGAATCCGCTGTCGAGGTTGTAGATTCCGCTCAGCGACCATCCGCCGACGATTTTCTCTGCCCAGGAATGTCCGCCGAAAAAGACCGGCTGCCACAGGCCGAAAAGCTTAAAGGCGTTCGTCACGTTGTAGTCGGAAGGCCCATACGCAGCATGGGGGGCGTAGGGGTAGGGATCCTCCGAGTAGGGTCCGGAGTTCTCGTCCATGGCCTTGGACCACGTGTACATCGCTTCCGCCTGATAGTGGTGAGAGAAGTTATGGGCGAGCGTGCTGATTAACGCGTTGTAATTGCCGAGGCCCTCGTTTCCGTAAAAGTCGGTGAAGCTGACAGCGGGATTCATCGCCCATCCGTTCTGGGCAGCGATCGCCTGCGGGAGATTCTGGATGAGCAGATTCCGCATCAGGTCACCGGCATAGCCGACCGTAGCGACCATGTTGAGCGGGAACTGATAATCGGCCTCCAGCGAATAGTGGTAATCGGTGATCGTTTTCGCGTCGGTGGGGTATCCGGTCACGGACGTCGTCCCCGTCATCGGCAGGTTCGCGCTGCTGAAGTTCGTAATCGTGTTCCGGTTGGGCGGGTAATTGAAGAGCGAGTTGACGCTGTTGCCGACCGCGTAAACAATCGGCGTGCCGGAGCAGCTCGGGTTGGTGGTGTAAGGGTAAGGGCAGGTGAAGTTAAGACTGACGGCGTTGGGCGGGTTGCCGGTGCCGTTTGCCAGAATCGCAATTTCGTTCTGGTTGTAATTCATGCCGAAGCCGCCGCGCAGCACACCCTTGCTGTTGGTGAAGCTCGGCTGCCACGCAAAGCCAATCTGCGGTCCCCAGTTGCTTTTGGGCGAGGTCTGCAGCCCTCCGCCCACGCGGATGCTCATCCCCGAAAGGTACGACGACCCCGACCCAAACCGGACCACATCGAGATTGTTTTCTTTGGAGTAGAAGTCACCGAAGTACGACCAGCGGAGGCCCAGGTTCACCGTGAGGCCTGGACTCAGCTTGTAATCGTCCTGGACGAAGAAGCCCCAGATGTTCAGGCGATCGTCCTGGCGATTGGCGAAGGGCACGCCGGTGGTGTGGTTGAACTGGCCGCTCTCGTAATAGGGCGCATCGTTGGCAAAATCCCACAGGTTATGAAAGTTATATGCAGGACGAGCCGAGTAAGTAGCGTTGTTGAGGTAATAAAGCCGCGTCAACTCGCCGCCGGCCTTGATGCTGTGCCGTCCCAGCACCTTGGTCAGCACGTCGTTGTAGGTGTAGGTCCACTGATCGAAGTTGCTCGGCCCCGGCGCACCAAAAAATTGTACGCCGGCGCTGCCTATGTCATCGATATTGTCCTGAGGCAGGCCAAAGGGCTCCTGCGGGTTGGAATTGATTTCATTCCAGCGCCAGCCGGCGGCGTTGGCGCGCGCCTGGTTGAGGAGCGTGGGAGAGAAGGTGTGGTTCCAGAGGACCGAAAACGCGTCGTTGACCTGCGAGTGGTGCCACAGGTTGGCTGAGCGGACCGGCCCGTTGTAGTCGGTCGTCTGCACTGGCTGCCAGTAGATCGTAAAGGTGACCAGATCCTTTGCAGTCACGTTCGCATCCAGACGGCCGTTGTATTGGGTCTGCGAGGTCGTGCTGGGATCAACGGTGTTGTAGTACCCGATGTCGGCGATTCCGTCCAAACCGCCGCCCACGCCCGGTGTATCCGGGGTGTTTCCGTAGGTCAGATCCTGATTGCCGACCCCGGTAGTGATCGGCGAACCCACATCCAGTCCGTTCGATTCGGTGTTGCAGTTCATTCCCTCCGTCAGGCCGATGTTGGCACAGGTTTGCGCGATCAGGGTCGCGCCCGAGGCCACTCCTTCGCCTGGATGCGTCAGGTAATCCTTCGCAATCGGGCCGGGGCCGGCCGATGAATCGAACTGCGACGTCTCATACCAGCCCTGCGACGTGCTGCTGGCCGAGGTCGGGCTGGTCTCGACGTTGAAGAAGGCAAAAATGTGGTTCTTCCACAGCGGTCCGCCGAGGCTGCCGCCGTAGTTGTTGAAATCCGAGTTGTAGCGGTTGACGCCGCGCGAGGCGGCCAGACATTCCTTCGTCACGGGAACGGAGGAGCAGGATGCCGACTTGTTCGATCCGACGCCATTCCAGCGCTGGTAGGCATTCAAGCCAGGGCGCGAAGCCTTGAAAAACAAGCTGCCGTGGACTTCGTTGCTGCCGCTCTTGGAGGTGACCTCCATGTGCGCGCCGGTGAAGCGGCCGTTCTCCGCGTCGTACTGGTTCGCTACCACATGCAGGCTGTCGACGGAATCTTCGCTGGGCGTGATGACCGAGGTGCCGCCCCACACGGCGCTGACCGTGCTGATGCCGTCGATGCTGATGCTGTTCGTCTCATACTGGCCGCCCATGGGCTGGATCTGCGGTCCGTTTTCCGTCTGGAAGATACCGGCCGATCCGCCGCCGCTGCCGCCCGGGCCCTGGTTGCCGGGCAGGTTATAGGTGCCGCCGCCGCTGCCCTGCGATCCGTTGCCGAAGACGCCAGGCGTGAGCTGGGCCAGCTGGAAGATGTCGCGGTTGAACGACGGCATGTGCTGCACCTGATTGCTGTCGATGGTGGAGCTCTCGGTGGCGTCGCTGGTAGGCAGGCCTGCGTTGGATGCCGTCACCGTGACCGTCTGCTCCGCGCCGCCTACCTCCAATTGGACATTGAGCGTGTTCGGCTGCTCAGGGACGATCTGCACCTGGGCGGTGACGTTTTTCTTGAATCCCGTATGCTCCACCGTCAGGGAGAAATGCGCGGGCGGCAGCGCGTTGAACGTGTATTCGCCACTCGAATCGGTCGTCGCCGTTTGACTCTGGTTGGTATCGGTGTTCAGCAGCGTGACGGTCGCGCCGGGAATCACGGCGCCGGAAGTGTCGGTGACTGTGCCGCGCAGGGATGCGTTGTACTGGGCGTGCAGCGCGGGCGCCAGGAAACCGAGGAGCGATGCGATCAGCAAAACTGTGCGCAAACTGAGCCAGACGTGTTTCTGCGGAGCCTGGGCCGGGGAACTGGTCGTCTGTAGATTGCTGGGTGTCCGTGCAGTGGGGACGTGCATACTTTGCCTCTCCTTAAAAAGCGTGCGTGAGGTCAGAAACCTCGCGGCCTGGGATGCCGTGTGTGGACAGAAGGACTGGGCTGCCGGGCACTGCCTTCTTGTTCGCGTGCAATCGATTGCGCTAGTTTGCGCAAACGATTGTCCTGCGGCTAGAATTCGTACCACCCGGAAATCGGGCCTGTCAAGTTGCAGCGCTGCCGGGCCTTGGCCGCTGGAAAATGCGTTTTGACCAGGAGCCTGCTTACCCTGCTGCCGCAGCACATTGGATGATCGAGCGTAGAGATTGTGAACCGACACAAAATTCTGATAAGTCGATGCATTTACTCCCTGCTGGGGTTGGGTTTTGCCTGCCTGGCAGCAGTTGGGGCACGCGCCGACCAGAACTACTCGCAGCAGGTGTTTTTCGACAACAGCCTGTCTCCGACGAACTACTTCTACTCCAGCGGTCATACCAGCCGGCCCAGCACGCTGCGTCTCATCGACGGCAAGCTCCCCACCGAAACCAGCACATTCATCAGTGGTCCGAACGCGCTGGAACTTCAGTGGAACTCGGCGCCGCAGGGCGGCTGGGTCGCCGAAGTGAAGCTGTATGAATGGCGCAACCGGCCGCTGGAGTTCCCGGGTGCGAATCTCTGGATATGGCTTTATGCCAGGGACGGCATCCGCGCACAGGACCTTCCCCATCTTGCCCTGCGCGATTTAGGCCGCAATTTCAGCGCACCGCTGGCCATGGGCGACTTCACGGCTGATCTGCCGCAGGGGAAGTGGACGCGCGTACGCATCCCTCTGAGCGCCTTCAGGACCGCTTCGGTGCATCCCTTTGACCCGCATCGCCTCAACACCCTGGTGTTTGTGCAGGGCGCAGCGGATGGCGCGCAGCATACGGTCGACATCGACGATATCCGGATCGAGGATGACCCTCCGGCGGATGAGAAGGCTCCTCCTGCGCCGCAGGGCGTTCAGGCAAAGGGATACGAGCGCCACGTCGATGTCACCTGGAAGCCAGTCGACGATCCAAATCTCGCACAGTACGTGATCTACCGGTCGGAGAAAGGGCAGCCGTTCAAGGCTGTCGGCGTCCAGCGGCCGGGCGTGAACCGCTATTGCGACTTCACCGGCGATCCGCACATGACCGCTTCCTGGCGCGTAACGGCGCGCACCTCGACGCTGCGCGAATCTGCACCTTCAGCGGCGGCGACGGCCTCCACGCATCCGATGACGGATGACGAATTGCTGAGCATGGTACAGGAAGCCTCGTTCCGCTACTACTGGAAGGCGGCCGAGCCGCACTCCGGCATGGCGCGCGAAAGCCAGCCCGGCAACGACGACATGATCGCCGTGGGAGCCAGCGGCTTCGGCATCATGGCGATGACGGTCGCGGCCGACCGCGGCTTCATCACACACCAGCAGGCGATCGAGCGGCTGCTGAAGATAACCAATTTTCTGGAACACGCCGATTGTTTCCACGGCGCCTGGCCGCACTTCCTCAGCGGGACGACCGGCCACGTGATGCCGACCTTCGGCATGTACGACGATGGCGCTGATTTGGTGGAAACATCTTTCCTGATGGAGGGCCTGCTTGCGGCTCGCCAGTATTTCAAAGGCGACGGCGCTTCCGGCGAGGAACTCTACCAGCGCATTACCCAACTGTGGCAGGGCGTGGAGTGGGACTGGTTCCGCGCAACGCCGAAACGCGATGCGCTCTACTGGCACTGGTCGCCCGACTACTCCTTCTACATAGCCAACCGCCTGACTGGCTGGAACGAAGTGATGATCACGTATCTGGAAGCGATCGCTTCGCCCACGCATCCGGTGCCGGCCAGCCTGTATTACACGGGGTATACGGGGCAGGGAACCGGCCAGGTCTACGGAGTCGAGCATACGTATTTCGGCATTCCCATCTTCATGGATTATGTTCACGGAAGTCCCGGACCGCTGTTTTTCACGCAGTATTCCTACATGGGCTACGATCCGCGCGGCCGCAGGGATAAGGATGCGGATTACTTTGTGAATAACCGCAATGAAGCTCTGATGAGCCAGGCCTACAGCAAGGAGAATCCCCGCCACATGAAAGGTTACGGCGCAGACTGCTGGGGCCTTACGGCGGTGGATGGCCCGGACGGTTACGACGAGTACAAGCCTTTTGTCACCGACGACGGCACCATCGCACCGACGGGGGCCATCAGCTCATTCGCGTACACGCCGGAATCGTCCATGCTGGCGCTGAAACATTTCTATCGTGATTTGGGTGCTCAGCTATGGGACATCTACGGATTCCGTGACGCCTTTAATCAGCAGGAGAACTGGTATGCCGGCATCACGATGGGACTGAACCAGGCGCCCCAGGTGGTGATGATTGAGAACTATCGCAGCGGGCTCATTTGGAAGGAGTACATGGCGAATCCGGAGATCCAGGCGATGCTGAAGAAGATTGGATTCACGCGAGATTAACAACGAAATTGCCGTATGAGATCGCGAACTGGAAATGAAAACGGAGAGAGCGATTCGAACGACCCACCCAAATCGAGGGGCCGAGAGCGCACAAGGGAAGACGCGCAGCCTGCGGGGCGTGAACCTGCGGGAGCTGGCCGCCCATCTGGACCTCTCGCTGACAACGGTCTCGCGCGTGATGAACCACTCGGCGGCAGAGTATCGGATTGCGGCTGAGACGCAGCAGAGAGTACTGAAGGCAGCAGCGTCGCTCAACTACCAGCCCAATGCCGTCGCCCGCGGACTGAGGCAGAAGCGGAGCTTCACCGTGGGCGTGATGGTTCCGGAAATCAGCGAGGGGTACTCGGCGTCTGTCCTGAGCGGGATCGAAGACGCCCTGCTCGAGGAAAAATTCTTCTATTTCGTGGTCAGCCATCGTCATCGAGCGGAGCTCCTGCGAAGTTATCCCCGCCTGCTGCTGGCACGGGCTGTTGAAGGCATCATCGCCGTGGATACGCCAATCCACGAGGCGCAGCCGGTGCCAGTGGTTGCAGTCTCAGGACACGGCAGAAAAAAAGGGATTCTAACCATTGAGCTCGATCACCTGACGGCTGCGCGCTACGCGTTGTCGCATCTCCTCGAACTTGGCCATCGGCGCATTGCCTTCATTAAGGGGCAGACCTTCAGCTCCGACACAAAGGCTCGCTGGGACGCGATTCGCAAGGTCGGCTCATCGCTTGGCCTGCGCATTCACTCCGACTTAGTCGTGCAACTGGAGGGCACGTCCCCAGGCAGCGAGCCGGGCTACATTGCCACCCAGAAGCTGCTCCAAAACGGCCATCGTTTTTCGGCAATCTTCTCTTTTAACGATGCCTCGGCCATCGGAGCGATCACCGCGCTGCATGAAGCAGGGATGCATGTGCCGCGTCAGATCTCGGTGGTGGGATTTGACGACATTCCCGCGGCCGCGACGGTGCGTCCCGGGCTGACGACCGTGCGCCAGCCGCTGAACGAAATGGGACGAACAGCGGCGATGAATCTGCTGCGTTTGATTCGCGAAGGGAAAAGCGACGCGACGCAGCAGTCCATTCTTGTTTCTCCAGGCTTTGTTACGCGGCAATCCACCGCCAGGGTTGCCAGAGACTAAGTCGAACAACAGCCCATTTAGGCGCTGTTTGACGCGCGCATTTTCCGGGATAGTTCGACGGTCGGCCTTGACAACCCTCGCGCACCTCCTCTATAAGTTTCCGGTTGCCTAAAGGAGTATTGAAAGTCCTGCATATGTAACCGGATACACGACATCAGGCCAGCAGGAAAACAAGCAGTGCAGATTCTGAAAGTTTTCGAAGGAGGTACCTCCCCTTGCCATCCGTTCGAATGAACAGACTCTCCTGTCTCGCCGCCGCGCTGCTCTTCTTCGCCCCTGCTGCATGGGCACAGGTCGATCAGGGAACCATCACCGGCGTAGTAGCGGACCCCACAGGCGCAGTGGTTCCCCACGCCGCCATCACCTTGACCGACACCGATACCGGTCTGGTGCTCAACAGCCATGCGGACAGCAACGGCATCTACACATTCTCGCCGATCAAGATCGGCAACTACAAAGTCTCGGCCACCGCGCAGGGTTTTCAAACCACTACCCAGGAAAACGTTCATCTGGATGTGCAGCAGCGCCTCAGCGTCAACCTGACGCTCAAGCCTGGATCTGTCGCCGAGACGGTTACAGTTACGGCGGCGCCCCCACTAATGCAGACGCAGGAAAGCTCAGTGGGGCAGGTGATCAGCGCGCAAACCATCAACAACGTTCCGCTGAACGGGCGCAACTGGGTCTATATCACGCAGCTGTCCGCCGGCGTCGATCCGCCGGAAGGGTCGCGCGGCCAGGGCAAGGGCGACTTTGATGCCAACGGGCAGCGCGCCGAGCAGAATAACTTCATTCTCGACGGCGTGGACAACAACACGAACGTGGTGGACTTTGTCAACGGCGCCAGCTATGTGGTCCAGCCGCCGCCGGATGCGCTGGCGGAATTCAAGGTGCAGACCAGCGACTACAGCGCGGAGTTCGGTCACTCCGCCGGCGCGGTGGTCAACGCCAGCATCAAATCGGGCACGAACCAGATTCACGGCGACCTGTGGGAGTATTTCCGCAACAACGTGCTCGATGCGCGCAACTTCAACGCGCAGACCGTGCCGGCGTACCACGAGAACCAGTTCGGCGCGACGCTGGGATTTCCGATCATGAAGAACAAGCTGTTCTTCTTCGGCGACGTGCAGGCGAACCGCATCGTCTTCGGCAACACACAGACGGAGACGGTGCCGACCGCGCTGATGCGGACAGGGAACTTCAGCGAGCTGCTGAATACGAATTTGACCGGCGATGCGCAGCCGGTCTACCTGTACGAGCCGAACTCCGGCGGAGCCGCGCCGCTGGCGTGCAACGGGCAGCAGAACGTCTTCTGCCCCAACCAGATCGACACCGTCGCGCAGAACATTCTGAACATGTATCCGAAGCCGAATGCGAACGGCGCCCTGACGTACAACAACTACATCGTGAACACCAACGATCTGGACAATACGTGGCAGTGGGACGCGCGCATGGATTTCAACATCAGCAGCAAGGACCAGGTGTTTGCACGGCACAGCTACTATCACGAGCCGGGCTACGATCCTTCTCCGCTGGGCAACCTGCTCGATGGGGGCGGGTTCGGCAACGACGGGAACATTTTGAACCTCGGGCAGAACTTCGTGGCCAGCGAAACGCACGTGTTCACGCCGTCGCTGTCGAACGAATTCCGTTTCGGGTACAACTACCTGCACGACGGCTATCTGCAGCCGAACGCGAACGTCGACATCGCGCCGACGCTGGGGCTGGGAGGCATTCCGTACGGTGCCGGTTTCCCGCAGAACGGCGGATTGCCGAACGTGTCGATCGGAGGGCTTTCGTCGTTCGGCAGCACGACGTTCTTCGTGACCAACGAGCACGAGAACGTGTTCCAGATTCTGGACAACGTGACCAAGATCAAGGGCAATCACTCGCTGAAGTTCGGGGTATCGTTCCAGAGCGTGCGGTTCTCGACGCTGCAGCCGCCCTATCCGCGCGGAACCTACAGCTTCAGCGGCCTCTACACCAGCGACCTGGGTAAAAGCTTCACCGGATATGGCGTAGCGGATTTCCTCGCGGACCAGAACAATTACGCGCAGCTCTCCAACGAGTTCATCAACGGAGATGCGCACTGGTATCGCGCGGCGTACGTGCAGGACGACTGGCGTGTGAACGAGAAACTAACGCTGAACCTCGGCGTGCGTTATGACTTTTACCAGCCGTACAAGGACGTGGGCGGCTACCAGGCGAGCTACTACGTGACCGGCAAAACCGGACCGGGGTTCGGCTCGGCGGTGTACCAGATTCCGGTTCAGCAGAAGAATTATCCCCTCTCCACCTCGTTTACCAGTCTGCTGGCAAAAGACAATATCACGCTCGAATATGTAAATAACCCCGCTCTGGTGGATGCGCAGCATCTGAATTTCGCACCCCGCGTGGGAACCGCGTATGCCTTCGATCCGAAAACCGTTGTGCGGTCGGGCTTCGGTATCTTCTACGGGGGCCTGGAGAGCACGGGTTACTATCCCAATCTGGGCGAGAACTATCCGTTCCAGTTCACGGATACGTTCAATGCCCCGAGTTGCACGGCGACGAGCTGTCCGAGCATCAGCAGTCCGGCGTATGGAGGGGTCTCGCTGGAAAACGGATTCACGCAGGCTCTGACGGCGGGATTATCGAATTTCATTTCGACGCCGGCGCTGCGCGGGTCGGATCACATAACGAAGACGCCGTACACCATGAGCTACAACCTCTCTGTTGAGCGGGCGATCGGGAATAACATGGCGGCCACGGTGAGTTATGTGGGGGATACGTCGCGGCATCTCGCGGTTTTCCCGGATCCAAACAATCCGGATGCGCTGCTGTACACCTCGAATAGCTCGCAGCCGTGGCGACCGTTCCCGGACTTTGGGGGCACAGCATACACCAACTACGCAGGCGAGAGCAGCTATAACTCGCTTCAGGCGAAGCTGCAAAAACGCATGTCGCACGGGATGAACTTCCTGGCGTCGTACACGTACGCGCATTCGCTGGACGACGCTCCGACGCCCCTGGGCAGCACCGGGGACGGCGGGTACCGCAACACCAACCTGCTGCCCATCAAGTACGACTACAGCAACAGCGCGTGGGATACGCGCCAGCGCTTCTCGTTCAACGGCTTCTATGATTTGCCGTTTGGCCGGGGGCGCGCACACATGAACCGCGGCGGCGTGCTGAACGAAGTGGCGGGAGGCTGGTCGGGGAACCTGACGTTCTTTGCGCAGACGGGCAATCCATTTACGGTGTACCCGAACAACTCGGGGCCCTCCGGCGGCAACACCCGGGCGATCCCCATCGCGAATCCATTCAAGGCGGGAGGGGTCGCGCCGCCTTCGAACCCGGGCATCGCGTGCGCCTCGAAAACGCGCAATAAGACCAACTGGTATAACCCCTGCTCGTTTGCCAATCCGGTCTCGGGCAACACGATCACGCCGACGCCGTATAACGGCAGCTATACGGCGGTTGCCCCGGGCTATCTGTATCCGTACCTGGTGACGGACAGGACGCAGGTCCTGCAGTTGCTGGGCGGACGGCGCAACAATGTATTTGGGCCAGGGTACGAGCGCATCAACATGTCCATGTTCAAGGACTTCACCACCTGGCATGAAGAGTATCTCGAGTTCCGCGCGGACATGTTTAATGCTCTGAACACGCCGGCGTATGGCGATCCCAGCACGACCAACATCAACCCCAACGGCGGGCAGATCACGTCGCCGCGCACCTTCCAGAACTACACGCCGGATGCACGCTTCTTTCAGTTCGCGCTGAAATATGCGTTCTGAAGATACACTGCGCTCTGTGGGGCATGGCCGATGGCCCTGCCCTGCGGAGGGAAGGCGGTTGCCCGGGGATTCAAAGTCGAGGTGGTTGCGCCGGGACGGCTGGGTCGCGGCGGCCGCAGCGCTGCTGGTGTCCGCGGCGGCTGCGCAGGCCGGTTCCTCCGGGGCGATCAGCGCCGCGGATAACCAGGCGTTCCAGGGGGCGATGGCGGCAATGGACGCCGGCAATGGATCGGCTGCGGAGCCCGTGCTGCGCGGCCTGCACGTGCGGCATCCGCAAAACTACGAGATCAACGAATCGCTGGGACTCCTGTACGCCGGAGATGGCAAGCTCGAGCAGGCGACGCCTCTGTTGAGCGCGGCGGCGCGGGAGAAGCCGGATTCCGATGTAGCCCGCGCGAATCTGGGAACCGCGTATCTGAAAGAGGGCAAGACGGCGGATGCGGCGCGCGAGCTGGCGGCGGCGGCGAGGCTGAATCCACGGAATGCGCAGACCCAGGAAGCGCTGGGGCAGGCGTGGATGATGCTGAAGGAGCCGGCCAAAGCGGCCGCGGCGTTCGAGGCTGCGCTTGGCTCGGGCGGCAGCAGCGGAGCCCTGCTGTACAACACCGCGCTGGCACTTTACGGCAGCGGGCAGGCGGCGAAGGCGGAGCCGCTACTCGCGCGCATACCCGATGTCGAGTCTTCAGCTGAAGCTCAGTCGCTTTACGGCGATGTGGATGAGCAACTCGGCCATTATGAGGACGCCGCAAAGCATTTCGCGAACGCGGTGCGCCTGGATCCGACCGAGGCGAACCTCTACGTGTTTGGGATCGAATTCCTGCGGCACTGGACGTTCGATCCGGCGGCGAAGGAATTTGCCGCGGGGGTACAGGCATTTCCGCGAAGCCAGCGCATGCGGCTGGGGCTGGGCGTGGCGTTGTACGGGGCAGGGAGGTATAACGAGGCGATCCCGGTGTTTGCCGGGCTGCTCCAGGAAAATCCGGAGAACAACATCGATGCGGAGTTGCTAGGGCGGACCTGCACCGTGCTGACGGAAGGCGAGCAGCCCCAATGCCGGGCGCTGATCGACTATGCGGAAAAGCATCCGAATGACGCGGTTCTGGCGACCTACGCAGCGACCAGCATCCTGCATCAGCCGGCGGACGCCGGTCAGCTGGCTGTCGCGCGCAAGCTGCTGGAGACCGCGATGGCGGCGAATCCTGCTTTGCCGGAAGCACACTACGGGATGGGGCTGCTGCTGCAGACCCAGTCGCAGTGGGCGCAGAGCATTCCGGAACTGCGCACGGCGATTCGGCTGCGGCCCACGTACGCCTCGGCGCACTACCGGCTGGCGCTGGCGCTCTCGCATGCGGGGCAGCATGAGCAGGCCAATGCGGAGATCGCGCTGGAACAGAAATACAATCAGCAGGAACAGGACAGCGTGGAGGCGCGGCTGAAACAGGTGACGACTTTTCTGGTGAAGATGCAGTGAGCGGGGCCATGGGGAATGCGAGCTCGGCCCGGATCGGCGCGACTTCCGGCTCCATTAGCTGGAATCGGCGCGAACTGCTGCGCTCGGCCGCGGGCCTGGCCATGTCCGGAGCCGTGTATAGTTTTGTGCCTCTGCGGGCCGCGGCGATGCCGCGCAAACGCAAGACCGTCGTAGTGACCTTTGGCGGCGGAGCGCGCGACGAGGAGACATTTGCGCCGGAGGGCCAGGAGAATATTCGGGGATTGCTGAACACGCTGATCCCGCAGTCCACGTTTTACACGCAGGTGGTCAATCGCGGCATCCTCGGCCACTATGTGGCGACGGCAAGCCTGGCGACGGGCGTATACGAGACGTTCGACAACTTCGCGGCGGTCCCTCCGCACGACCCAACTGTGTTCGAATATTTTCGCCGCGGGCTGAAGCGACCGGCGGCCGACGCATGGGTGGTCGCGCCCAGCAATGGGTTCAATCGCATTGGCGAGAGCGATCACCGCGCATACGGCGACGGGCTGGGAGCAGGGGTGATCCTGCCCAAGCATCTGCTGCGCGCGGCCATGCCGGCGGCGACCGGAGAGGACTACGGCCATCTGCTGCGCGACAACTACGAAGACCCGTTCTACACGCCGGATCTGGCGGGCAATGAGGTACAACTGCGGCAACTGGATGAGATCCTGCGGATTTCCGTCGACGATTTCACGCGGCATGCACTGACGCTGAGCAGTCCCGATGAGCTCTCGGTGTACATTGCGCGGCAGCTCATGCGGCAGCTGGCGCCAAGCCTGCTTTGGATCACGCTGCACGATATCGATATCGCGCATTCGGGCGCGTATTCGCTCTACGTCGAAGGGATTCGGCGCACAGACCGGCTGTGCGTGGAGCTGTGGAATGCAATTCAGTCGGAGCCGGAATACAAGGACAACACAACCATGTTCATCCTGCCGGATTTCGGGCGGGATTCCGACAACGACTCCGGCGGCAACGGGTTTCAGCACCATCGCACCGGTGATGCGCTGTCGCGAACCACGTGGCTGATGGCGCTGGGGCCGGGCGTGCGGCAGGGCATCGCAGTGGACCGGCCGGTGGAGTCGCTCGACCTGGTGCCCACGCTGGGCGCCCTGCAGGGATTCCCCACTCCGCTGGCGCACGGCAAACTGCTCACCGAGGTGATCTGATGCTGGCGGCCCAGGTCAGCGCGGACTCATTTGCCGGATATCCGCCGCAGGGTCGCGCGCTGGCAGTCGGGAATCTCGTGATGATCCAGCAACTGCCGACCGCCTTTGCCGCCCTGCTGATGTCGCAGGTGATCGTCTACGACTGGCTCTTCCCGGCGGAGCAGAAGGCCGTCGACGATCAATTTTCTTATCTGCGATCGCTGGCGGAGGGCGATCGCACCCAGTTGCTGACTGGATTTGCACTTCCGGCGCCGGACGCGGATTTGCGGAATCGGGACTGGGTTGCGCGCCCGAACGAGTTTGTGGAAGCGCTCACCGCCGATTTGTGGTCCTCACACCAGATCGACCATTTTCGCGCCGCGGCGAATGCGTACAGCGATGCGTGGCGCAGGGCGTATCCCGAGCCGGAGCCGCCGATAGCGCGGCTCGCGATTGTGGTCCTCGGCAAGGACCTGCGTGCCGATCAATATCCGCTTTTTCGGAAGCTGCGCCCGCACGGCGTTTTCGCCGCACAGGTGCAGGCGGTGGATGCGTGGACTGCACTTCTGCAAACGGCGGCAACCCGAGCGGCGAAGACGCCGCTGCCGTACGGCCACTGGTATGTGGATGGCGCTGCGCCTCCGCTTCCTGTCGATGCGCTGCTCAGCCAGGTGACGTGGGCCGAGCTGAGCAGCACGCGGGCGGCGGTTCTGCGGCGCATGCAAGGCGTCATCCGCAGCGGGCACGGCGGTCCGGAAGAACTCCGCACCCTGATGGCCGAGACGACGACGAAAGACGTGGGTATCGGCGGTGTGAGTGGGGACGAGCCGCTGCGGCGGTTCAAACTGAGCGTGCTGACCGAGGGATCGGGCACGCAGATCTTCAGCACGACCTTTGTGCAGTGGACCGCTCGCGAAGCGCTGCGGCGCGCGCAGCCGGTCACGCTGGTGTTGCACTTCCAGCCGCGCCAGCGCCAACTACCGATGAATGAATTGCTGGCGGGTACAGGGGATCGCGGCGCGGTCGATCCCGTGGGCTCGCTGATTGACGCAGACATGGGGACGTATTACACATGGATCAACCAGCGTCGATTAACCGGAGCAAGCGAGGCAACGTTGATCGCGTGGAGTGAGGCGCACCGCCAGGCAATCGTTCTGGGGCCGAATGCGCCGCGGGGAGTGACAGCGACGAATCCGATGGCCATGCAGCAGATTCTGACACAGTTTGTCTGACGATAAACGAGCGCCTCGAGGGTGTAAGACGCATGCCGTAGCTGATCGAGCTGACCGGAGGCACTTTGTGGCCGCGTTGATCGGCAGAAGAACTCCGACTAAGGATGCTTCGTTGCCGCAGCCTTCTGAGTGCACGCGGTGCAGAGTTCGCCCACGATGCCTTTGCCTTCCTCAATGCTGAAAATGCGATCGACGGCAGGGAGGTTGAGCTTTTCAACCGCGCCGCTGGGCCAGTGAATCTCCAACGAATCAACCTTCGTCGCGTCTCCCAGGCCGAAATGCACGCGCGGATCGTTTGAGGAGAGATAGCTGCCGCCGCTGAGCACATCGCCGCGCTGGTGCATCCCGTTCGCCACGAGATACACAGTTGCGCCGACCGCGTCGCGCGGGCTTTTCGGTCCGCCGATCAGCTTCACTTCTACCCAGTGATGGCCGTCGTTGCTGACGTTGCGCAGCAGAACCGGGTGATGATCGATGACGTTGACGACCACATCGATTTTGCCGTCGTTGAAGAGGTCGCCAAAAGCCGCGCCGCGGCCTGCGAAGACTTCGGCGAGTCCGGTGCCTTCCACCGCGGGAACGAGAGCGAAGCGCTTGCCCTGGAGATTGTGGTAGAGCAGCGGCCGCTGCGCGAAGGTAGTGCCCCAGTCGTACTGGTCGACCTGCGGGTAGACGTGGCCGTTGATCATCATCAGGTCCTTCCAGCCATCGTTGTCGTAATCGAGGAACCCGGTCCCCCAGCCAAGAAATGGGATGGCGTCCTGGGCGATGCCGGTCTGGTAGCTGACGTCGGTGAAATTGGCATCGCCGTCGTTACGATAGAGGACCTTATAGTCGTCGGAAAAGTCGGTGACCATCAGGTCGAGCAGGCCGTTGTTGCGATAATCGCCGACGCCGAGCCCCATGCCGGCGATCTCGCGGCCATCGGCATTGAGCGCGAATCCCGACGCGTAGCTGTCGTCTTCAAACGTGCCATTGCCTTTGTTGATGTAGAGATAGTTGGGCGTGGAGTCGTCGGCGACGGCGAGATCGACTTTGCCATCGTTGTTCAGGTCGGCGAAGACCGCTCCGAATCCGTAGTAGCCATTGGGGTCGCTCACGCCGGCTTTCACGCTGACATCGGTGAAGGTGCCGTCGCCATTGTTGTGGAAGAGATGGTCTGGCTCGCCTTTCAGCCCGCGAGGGCCGCACATGACAGGCACGCCACGGAACTGGCACATGATGTATCCGGCTGCGGCCGAGCCGGGGATGGGCGGGTGGTCCATATCGTAGTGAACGTAGCCGGCGACGAAGAGATCGAGCCTGCCGTCGCCATCGTAGTCGCCGAACGTGACGCCGGTGGACCAGTTGCCGAGCTGTACGCCGGCCTTTTCGGCCACATCGGTGAAAGTGCCGTCGTGATTGTTGCGGTAGAGGCGGTTCTTGCCGTAGTTGCTGACGTAGATGTCGGGCCAGCCGTCGCTGTTGTAGTCGCCGATGGCAACGCCAAAGCCCCACCGGTCGTTGGTCACGCCGGCTTTCTCGGCCACATCGGTGAATGTGCCGTCGTGATTGTTATGGAAGAGCGCGGCGTGAGGCGGCGTAACTTTTCCGGTCAGCGCATCATACGTGGATCCATTGACGAGGTAGATGTCGAGCCAGCCGTCGTGGTCGTAATCGAGCAGGCCAACCCCGGAGCCATTCGTGTCGATGATGAACTTCTTCTCGGCAGAGCCCATCTGGTGCGTCCAGGTGTCGAGGCCGGCCTCGTGGGTCACATCTTTGAAAATCACCGGCCCTTGCCTGACGAAGCCACCCGCAGTTATCGGCCGATTCTCAGCATCGTGGACGGCTGCGTGCGCGCCGCCCGTGCTGGATCCGCCACTCGTGGGCTGCTGGGTCTGGGGCGTGTTTTGTGCGAAAGGGACGCCGACGAGAAGTCCCGCGGCGAACAGCGTGGCAACAACCAGAGACCGCAACCATTTCCCTCCGGATACCCCGCCAGCATAGCAAAAGGGAACGCTGCTATTCTGCGCCAGGACGCGCTGAGTTTTCAGCGAAGGCCATTCTAAGATCGCTCGCTTCGGGTACAGTGGGAGCGTGTTTGGCCTGATCGGCGGAGGGAGGATGGATTGGATTCGAAGATGCGCAGAGACTTCTTAAAGCTGGCAGGCGCGGGGGCCGCGGGCATGATGGCGACGACGTTTCCCGCGGCGATGTCCGCGCAGTCTGAGCGGAGCGAATCCAGCCAGCGATCCGCGTGGTTCGATGTTCGGCACTACGGCGCTGCAGGCGACGGCAAGACCATTGATTCGCCCGCGATGAACCGCGCCTTCGAGGCCGCGGCAGCGGCTGGCGGGGGAACCGTAGTCATTCCCGCCGGGCAATACCTCTGTTATTCGATCCACCTGAAGAGCAACGTCGCGCTTTATCTCGATCCAGGAGCGGTGGTGATCGCGGCCGATCCGCTGCCGGAGGGCCAGTCAGGCGGCTATGACGAGCCGGAGCCGGAGCAACCCTGGGAAGCCTACCAGGATTTCGGCCACAATCACTGGCACAACAGCCTGATCTGGGGCGAGGGCCTGGAGAACGTCTCGATCTGCGGACCAGGGCGCATCTGGGGACGAGGGCTGAGCCGGGACAATGGGCCGCACACGCGGAATCCAGCGGATCGGCGCACCGGCGGCATCGGCAACAAGTCCATCAGCCTGAAGAACTGCCGCAACGTGCAACTCCGCGATTTTCAAATTCTGCAGGGTGGATGGTTCGGCGTCCTGGCCACCGGCGTCGACAACCTGATGATCGACGGCCTCACCATCGACACGAATCGCGATGGCATGGACATCGATTGCTGTCGCAACGTGCGCGTCAGCAACTGCGCGGTGAATTCGCCGTGGGACGACGGGATCGTGCCCAAATCCAGTTATGCGCTGGGATACGCACGGGCGACGGAGAACCTGACCATCGTCAATTGCTATGTGACCGGCGCCTATGAACTGGGTACGATGCTGGACGGAACCTGGAAGAAGTTCGATCCCGCGCAGCGGGTGCCCCGCACCGGTCGCATCAAGTTTGGAACTGAATCGAATGGCGGCTTCAAAAACATCACCATCGCCAACTGCGTTTTCGATGGCTGTCAGGGACTGGCGCTGGAAACCGTGGACGGCGCGCTCTTCGAAGATGTGACTATCACCAACCTGACGATGCGAGACCTCGTCTCCGCGCCGATTTTTCTGCGCCTGGGCAGCCGGCTGCGTGGGCCGGCCGAATCGACCAAAACCGGTACCCTGCAGCGGGTGGTCATCAGCAATGTCGTGTGTTCCAACGCGGCGTCGCAGTTCGGCTGCATCATCAGCGGCGTTCCTGGTCACGCCATCGAGGACCTGCGGCTGCACAACATTTATATCGAGCATCGTGGCGGAGCGACGAAGGAGCAGGCGGCCATCCGTCCGGCGGAGAACGAGCAAAAATACCCGGAACCGAACATGTTCGGGCCGATGCCGTCGCAGGGTTTCTATCTGCGGCACGTGCAGAATGTGACCTTGTCGGAGATTGAGATCAGCGCGTTGGCCGAGGATCCTCGACCGGCGATCGTTTTCGAGGACGTCCACGGGGCGGATCTGTTTCACATCCGTACGCCGCCAGGCGCGCCGGTTCTGGAAATGCGAGATTCGACCAGCGTGGATGCTTTGTGGGTGCGCGGCCTGAAGGACGGCGCACAAAGCTGACCCGGCCATTCACTCGGGCGACGGCGCCGCTCCGGCTTCCAGTTCCTTCTCAACGCGCGCCCGCAGAAAACGGCCGCAAGGCGCGCTCGGGGGAATTCGCACCGCTGCCTAACTCCCTGAGAATCCTTGCAGATTAGAGCGTTTGCAACCCCCCATGCCACAAAAGACGCATTGGGACGAGGGCGCGCTTCACGATATATAGAATGCGCATGCCCTGCGTGTGGGCCCCCAGGCCCTTTCTGCTTTTCCACGATCGTTGGAGGTACCACCGAATGATGCGTCAGCCCACGCATGGGTCTGAGAGGACGGCATGACGCGCCGAGCCAGGGCTCTGGTGTGCGTGGTGGCGGCTGGCGCTATGGCCAGTCTCTGGGCGGTCCACGCGCAACCGGGGCGGCGCTGGCTGGAGCTGGTGGTCTACCTCGTCGCCATTCTCATCAGCTCAGAAATGAAGGTCCCGATGCCGAAGAGCAACGGGACGATGTCGGTGAATTTCCCGTTCATCCTGCTCGGGATGGTGCAACTCGCTCCGGGCCAGGCGGTGCTGCTGGCGGTGGCCAGCGTGATTGCGCAATGCCGGGTGAAGGTGGTGAAGGCCTTCACGCTGGTGCAGATCCTCTTCAATATCGCTAATGTGACCACGGCCACAGTGCTGGCGTGCTGGACGTATGCGGGTTCGCTGAAGTTCGTGCACGGCGAAGTGGCGCCGGCGCTGACCCTGGCCGTGACCGTCTATTTCCTGGCGAATACCATTCCGCTGGCGCTGGTGCTGGGCTGGGAGTCGGGCACTTCGCCACTGCGGCAATGGCTCGACGAGTTCCCGTGGTATTTCCCGTTTTATCTGGTGGGCGCCATGCTGGCTGCACTGGCCAACTTCATCGGCGACCACTACGGCTGGCTGACGTCGATGCTGCTCATTCCCATGGTCTATACGGTTTATCGTGCGTATCGGGCTCAGACCGACATTATTCGCGACCGCGAGCGGCACATCGTGGAGACCGAGGCGCTCCACCTGCGCACCATCGAAGGGCTGGCCATGGCTGTGGAGGCGAAGGACGAGAACACGCACCGGCACCTGATGCGCGTGCGCGTATATGTGTCGGAGCTGGGCCGGCTCATGGCGCTGGATGAGCCGACCATGAAGGCGCTGGTGACCGCTTCCTATCTCCACGATATCGGCAAGCTGGCCGTGCCTGAGTACATCATCAACAAGCCAGGCAAGCTGACGCGGGAAGAATTCGAGAAGATGAAAATTCACCCGGTCGTGGGCGCGGATATTCTCGAGCGCGTGCGCTTTCCGTACCCGGTGGTGCCCATCGTGCGCGGGCACCACGAAGCATGGGATGGCAGCGGATATCCCGACGGGCTGAAAGGCGAGGAGATCCCAATTGGCGCGCGCATCCTCACGGCTGTGGATTGCCTGGACGCCCTGGCCTCAGAGCGGCCCTACCGGCGAGCCATGCCTCTGGACGAAGCGATGGCCTTTGTAAGGAAAAGAGCCGGCGTGCAGTTCGATCCGGTGGTGGTGCAATTGCTCGCCGAGCATTATCCGAGGCTGGAGCAAATGGCGCGCGAGGCGACCAGCGACGACATGCATCCGCTGAAGACCGATTTTTCCGTAAGCCGCGGCCAGGCGCCAGGGAACGGTTACGAGCCAGAGAGGAATCAGCAGAGCGATGGCGGAAGCGCGTTTGCATCTCCGGCCGGGACCGCGCGGCGCGAGCTTCGACTTGGGCTGAAGCGAGCCCACGGCGTGCGCGAGTCCGGCGCGGCGCTGGCCCACGCGCTGCAGGATCGGATTCCGTTTGACTGCCTCGCGGTGTATGCGCAGACCGGCATCGCGATCGAAGCGCAGTACATGAACGGCCCCTGCGAATACGCGTTTTCGTCACAGCCGATCCCCATCGGCGAAGGCTTGTCGGGCTGGGTGGCCGAGAATGCGCGATGCATCGTGAACGGCAATCCCACGGTCGAGCCGAACTTCGTTCCTGAGGCCGCGTTGTTTACGCCGGAAAGCTCAGCGCTGGCCGTGCCGCTCACCAGGGCGGATGGCGTCACACTTGGAGCGGTAACACTCTACACGCGCGCGGCGGCTGCCTATTCCAGGGATCACCGGCAGTTGCTCGAGGAACTGGTGGCGGAGTTCGCCCCGTCTCTGGAGCGGGCCATGTGCGGCGACGGTCTCGAGGTCGAGGCGAGTCCCGCTCTCGCGAGTGTACGGGCGTCGTGAGGCGGCTGCGGAGGCTCGCGAGTTCGCTGGCGCGGGCACTGGCGCTGGTTCTTCTGGTGATGATTGGCGCGACGCTGCTGGTGCGCCTGGCGCCAGGTTATCTGAGCGACGCGCGGGAGATGGATGCGCGCTACGGCAACACGGTGCGCGCCGAGATGGCACAGGAAAGAGCGCAAAGCCGCTCGCTGCCGCAGATGCTGGCCCGCGAAATCACCGGTTGGCTGCACGGCCACGCAGGCGTGTCGCGGCAGTTCGGCATCCCGGTGGGGTATTTGATCCGGCCGCGGCTGGCAGTGACAGGTGGCTTGCTGCTGCGGTCGCTGCTGCTCGGGTGGAGTCTGGCGCTGGCGGCTTCGCTGGTGGCCGGCACGCGACGGAAGTCGGGAGTTGTGTGGCAGGCCCCGGCGGCGCTGCTGTTGGCCATTCCCACGGCGGCAATGGCGACCCTGTGCCTGCTCAGTGGCAGCGGCGGACCGGTGCTGGTGATGGCGCTGCTCATAGCCGCGCGCGATTTTAAGTTCCTCTCGCGCGCCCTGCGGCAGGCCTGGCTGGAGCCGCATTTGCTGCAGGCGCGTGCGCAGGGCATTCGCATGCGGCGGCTGCTGGCCTTCCATGCCGCGCCGGCCATTGCGCCGCAGTTAGGCGCGCTGGCGGGCTTGTCGCTGGTCACTGCATTGAGCGCGCTCGTTCCTGTCGAGGTCCTCTTCGACGTTCCTGGGATTGGGCAACTGGCTTGGAATGCGGCCATGAATCGCGATTTGCCGATACTGCTCGCTGTCACGTTGCTGATGGCGCTGGCCGTCACCGGTTCCGGCATGCTAAGCGGACACATGGCCGAGTGGGAGCGCGCATGAGGGTTCGCCTGCTGCCGGTCTGGCTGCTCGTCGCGCTGGCGCTCGGCGCCGCGGTCATTGTGGCGCTGCCAGGCGCGAGCTATGCCCACCAGGATCGCAGCTATCCGCTGGCCGGCGCATCCCAACAACATCCGGCGGGTACCGATGCGGTGGGTCGTGACCGGCTGGTGCGCGTTTCTGCGGCCTTGCTGCTGAGCCTGTCTGGATCCCTGGTCGCCTCGGTGCTCACCACCGGAGCCGCCGCGGGCATTGGCTCGCTGGCGGCGTTTGCTCCGCGGAGCGTGGCGTCGATGGTCATGCTGCTCTGCGACGCCTTCCTCGCGCTGCCGTGGCTCTTCCTCTTGATGATGGTGCGATCGGCGCTGCCCCTGCAGGCGTCGCCGGCGCATTCGGCGGCCATTACGTTTCTGGTGCTGGCCGCGCTGGGATGGCCGGCGTGCGCGCGCGCGATATATCGCGGTGGACTGGGTCTGAAACGTGCAGGGTGGATGTTGCAGGCGCGGGCGTCGGGATTGCGCGGGCGGCAGCTCATCCGCCAGGCCTTGCCGAACCTGCTGCCGCTCCTGCTGCCACAGTTTCTGGTTTGCGTGCCGGCATTCGTCATCGCCGAGGCCAATCTGGGCGCGCTGGGACTGGGGATCGGCGAGCCGTTGCCCTCGTGGGGCGGCATGCTGCTCGAGCTCGATAATTCTGCGCTGCTCTTCCGCACGCAATGGGTGTACTTCCCGGTCGCGCTGCTGGTGGTCGTTTTGCTTCTTCTCGAAGCGATTCCGGTGGAGGCGTGAGGATGCGGATGGGACGCATGGCTGCTGGATTTCTGCTGGCGCTGCTGGCTGCGATGGCCGCGAAAAACTGCGCAGCGCAGGCTGCCCCCCGGTTGCCGGGCGAGCTGGCCTGGACGATTGGGTACGATCCGAAGACCTTCGATCCGGCCAGGGTCGACGATATCGACTCAGAGACTGTGCGGTACCTCACGGCTGGTGTGCTGCTGCGCTACAACCGCCTCACGCAAGCCATAGAACCGCGCCTGGCGGAAACCTGGAGCCTTTCCCCCGATGGAAAGACGATTACGTTCCGCCTGCGTTCCGGACTGAAGTTTTCCGATGGGGCCGCGCTGACCGCCCGCGATGCGGCCTGGTCGATCCGCCGCGTCCTGTTGAAGGCCACGGCCGCGCCCGCGGCCGATGAATTTGTTGCGCCAGCCAGTGTCCGCGTCGAAACACCGGATACGAGCACGGTGGTGGTTCACCTGCCGCAGCGCGTCGTGAGCATCGGCAAAGTGTTCGACGAGATCGCCATCGAGCCGGCGGATCGCCCCAGCGAAGGCCGCGTCACCTCAGGGCCGTTCTTCGTGGCGGAATATCAGCGGTCGCAGTTTGTGCGGTTGCGGAAGAACCCGTACTACGGATTAAGGGATGCGAGCGGTGCGACATTGCCGCGAGCGAGCGGCCTGCTGCTCGAGATCGTCGAGAACCCCGAGGAGCGCATCCGGCTCTTCGAGCGCGGCGCGACCGACCTGATCGACCAGCTGCCGCCGGACTACTACGAGATGCTGCGGCGCAGGGATCCCGGGTCGGTGCGCGATCTGGGACCGTCGCTCAATACGGAGCAGATGTGGTTCAACCAGGCTCCGGCATCGCCGCTCCCTGCGTGGGAGAAGGCGTGGTTCCAGAACCAGGCGTTTCGCGCGGCGGTGTCGCAGGCCATTCATCGCGACGACCTCGCGCGCGTGGTCTATCTGGGGCATGCCACGCCGGCGTACAGCTTTATCTCACCGGCGAACAGCGCCTGGTATAACCACGCGCTGAACGCGCCGCACGGCGAGGTAGCTACAGCGCGCGCTGGATTGCAGCGGGCGGGATTCCGCCTGCAGGGAACACAGCTTGTGGACCCGTCCGGTCACCCGGTGAAGTTTTCCATCCTCACCAACGCGGGCAACGACACCCGCCTCAAAATGGCCACGCTGATCCAGCAGGACCTGGCTGCGGTCGGAATGCAGGTCAACGTGGTGACACTCGACTTTCCGGCGCTCATTGAGCGGCTCATGCATACGCAGGATTACGAGGCGTGCCTGCTGGGCCTTGAAGACGTCGATGCGGATCCCAACGAGATGATGAACGTCTGGCTGAGCTCGTCGCCCAACCATCAGTGGAATCCTCAGGAGAAAACGCCCGCGACCGCGTGGGAAGCGGAGATCGACAAAGAGATGAACCTGCAGGCCACGGCCCAGAAGGATGCCGTGCGCAAGGCCGCGGTCGATCGCGTCCAGCAAATCGTGGCGGATGAGGCGCCATTCATCTATCTCGCGTATCCCAACGTACTGGCAGCAATCTCACCGCGCATCGAAGGCGTGCAGCCTGCGGTGATTGCGCCGGAGTTATGGTGGAACGTCGAAGACCTTCGCCTGCGGGGAACGCGTTGAGCGGCGATCGGTTGTTGCGCGTGCGCCTGGACGCGAGCTATGCCGGCCGCCCCGTGTTGCGCGATGTGCGCGTGGAACTGGAACGTGGCGAGGTGCTGGGACTGGTGGGCGCGAGCGGAGCAGGGAAGAGCACGCTGGTGCTTTCTCTGCTGGGGCTGTTGCCGTGGCGCGGAGGGCGCGTCACGGGCGAAGTGCTGCTTGAAGGCGAGAATCTGCTCGAGATGCCGGAACGGAAGCTGCGCTCATTGCGCGGTCGCGCGGTCGGTTTCATTCCGCAGAGCCCGATGAGCGCGCTGAATCCGGCTCTCAGCCTGGAAAGACATTTCCGGGAAGCGTGGCGGGCACACCAGCCGGGGACGGGTGGAGCTTTGCAGGCTCGGATGGACACGCTGCTCGATGAAGTGCAGTTGCCGGCCGATCGCGATTTCCTCGGCAGAAGGCCCGCGGAGATCAGCGTGGGACAGGCGCAGCGGGTACTCATCGCGCTGGCGCTGCTCCATGAACCGGCGCTGCTGATCGCCGATGAGCCGACCAGCGCGCTCGACCCGGTGACGCAAACCCAGATTCTGGAGTTGCTGCGGCGGCTCAATCGCAGCCACGGCGCGTCGTTGCTCTATGTCTCGCACGATCTCATTTCCGTGTTGGGGCTGTGCCATCGCATCGCTGTGCTGGAATCGGGAACCATCGCGGAGAGCCTGAGCGTGGAGGCCCTCGGCCGTGCCCAGCATCCGGCGACGCGGCGTCTGCTCCAGACGCTCCCGGTGCCTGCGGATGTGCTGCTGCGCTATCGCGGACAGTCCGAGGTGGAGTGTTACAGCGGAAGCATTGCCGGCTAGAGCCTGTTATTAACTTTCCCACGAGCGGCGCTGGGAGCCGGTTTTTCTCAGTTCAAGGAGCGAGGAGCGACGAATATCGGGAATCTTCGAGCGACGAGCGACGCGGAAATGAGGAAAACCGGCCCCCGCCCTCCGGGTTGCGGTGAAAATCGCGCCATACTTCGTTGTCGGACTCGACAGTGGGGCCGCCACAGCCTTCGTCCTCCGCCTCGTCTGGCGCGATTTTCTCTCGCAACGCCACCCGCGCGAAAGTTAATAACAGGCTCTCGATTTCTGAGTAACTCAGAACATGGCTCGGCTGTGCCAAGTTACTATCAGGCCGAGGCGTAGTTACTGCGATGACTCAACTTCCGGGCCATTGACGCGGCTCGTGCGCTCTCCTAGAGTCGAAACCGTTGCACATACTCCCCCGTGTGTAAGCGCATTCCCCAGTAGTTACCTCAGTCATATGAATCGCCAGGAACTCCCAGGTTTCCTGGTCCGGGGGCCTATCATGCTGCGTTCGCGGTTTCGCGCGTTCTTTGTGCCTGTTCTGTTGACCGTCTTCACCGGGGTGGTCACTGCCGATGCTCAGTCGAACGTCAAGATTTCGCCTGATCTGACCGGCAATCCGACATCCGGCAACGTTCAGGTCATCGTCCAGTACAACAGCGCGCCATCGGCTGGCGATACCGGCCTGCTTGGCCTTCTGGGCGGCGTGGTGAAGCTGGTGCTCGGGCCCATCGATGCGCTGCTGATGGATGTTCCCTACTCCAGCCTGAACAGTCTCGCCTCCAGTTCCAATGTGAAGTACATCTCGCCTGACCGTCCGCTGGCCGCACATCAGGTCAATACAGGCATTCCCTCAGCCGCATATACGACCGAGCCGATTAACGCGCCCCCCTTATGGGCCAAGGGTTATCAGGGGACGAAGGTCGGTGTGGCCGTGATTGACAGCGGTGTCACGCCGGTGCCCGATCTGGGTGGATCGTCGCTCTCCATCAGTGGCGAACTGATGGCTCAGCTGCTCGCATCGCTCAATGAGAATCCGCCGTATGCCAGCGGACGTATTGTCTACAGCCAGAATTTCGTCGCCGGAGAGGGCGATGCGCTCGACCACTACGGACACGGCACCTTGGTTGCCGGTCTGGTGGCCGGCAACGGAGCGGAGTCGACCGGTTCGAAGTATTTTCGTACCTTCCGCGGCGCAGCGCCCAACGCGAACATCGTCAATCTGCGCGCGCTCGATGAGAACGGTGCAGGCACGGATTCCGCGGTCATCAACGCCATAGACGAGGCGATCTCGCTGCAGAAAACATGGAACATCCGCGTGATCAATCTCTCCCTGGGCCGGCCGATCTATGAGAGCTACAAGCTCGATCCGCTGTGCCAGGCGGTGGAGAAAGCGTGGCGGGCGGGCATGGTGGTCGTCGTGGCGGCAGGCAACGACGGCCGCGACCTGGCCCTGAATCCCGAAGGCTACGGCACGATCGATTCCCCGGGCAACGATCCGTATGTGCTCACCGTCGGAGCGATGAACACCCAGGACACGGCGCAGATCAGTGACGATATCATTGCGAGCTACAGCTCCAAGGGGCCTGCATTCATCGATCATGTGGTGAAGCCGGACCTGGTCGCCCCAGGAAACATGGTCACCAGCCTGCAGTTCAGCAATGATTCTCTGGCGATCGATAATCCGAGCTTCTACACGTGGTACTCGTTCTATCAAACCAACGGTGCAGAGAGCCCGTCGCAGAGCTACTTCGCGATGAGCGGCACCAGCATGGCAGCCGGCGTAGCCAGTGGCGCGGTAGCCGATCTGCTGCAGGCCGCCCCCAGCCTGACGCCCGACGAGGTGAAGGCTCTGCTGATGGCGAACAGCGATCGCAGCTACTTCCCGGCGACAAGCAGCGTGAGCGATCAGGGAATCACGTACACCGCCAACTATGACATCTTCACCGTGGGCGCGGGGTATCTGGACATCGCGAAAACGGTGGGCGCGGCGCTGGTGAACAATGGTTCGGTGCCTGCGGGAACGGCGATGTCGCCCATTGCAACGTATAACGCAGCGACCGGGACGGTCACGGCCGTGACCGATCCGAGTGCACTCTGGAAGCAGTCGGGCACATGGTCGGCGTCGAGCGTCTACGGAACCCAGGCGTTTCTTTCGGGCGCCAACTCGTCGGCTCTGTGGGGCACAACTCCCATTTGGGGCAACAGCGATCCGAATGGCTTTACGGCGCTGTGGGGCAAAACGGCTCTCTGGGGCAAGAGTTCGCCCGACGCCGAGACCGCGCTGTGGGGCAAGACGGCGCTGTGGGGCAAGAGCGGGTCGGGCTCCTCGGCAACCCCGCTGCAGTTCTAAGCGGCTGATCCAAAGGCTCGCGCGGCAGGGTGGGCTGCCGCACGGGCCATTCCGGTTCGGCGGCCGGTCTGGCCAACAGGTTTAGCGAACGACTGCATCGAGCCGTGGATCGTGCGCGGGAACCTCCTCGCGCTCGCGCCATGTTTGCTCCACCAGGCGCAACGCGTCTTCCGGATCGCGCGCCACCTGCACGAGCCCGCGATTCTCCGGCTGGATGAACCCTTCGCGGACCGTGTGATCCAGAAACGCCAGCAATCCGTCATAGAAGCCGTTGACATTGACCAGCACGCAGGGCTTCGCGTGGATGCGAAGCTGTGCCCAGGTCACTATCTCGATGAATTCATCCATCGTACCGTATCCGCCGGGCAGCGCCACAAACGCGTCGGCGCGCGCGGCCAGCATCGCCTTGCGCTCGTGCATCGTTCCCACCACGTGGAGCTCCGTCAACCCTTTGTGGTCAATCTCGCGCTCCCGGATCACCTCTGGAATGACGCCCACCACCACGCCGCCGGCAGCGAGCGCAGCGTCCGCGACGGCTCCCATCGCGCCGACCGTAGCGCCGCCATACGCCAAGCCGTACCCGTGCTGGGCAATGCGACGGCCGAGCTCATTGGCAGCCTGCAAGTACTGGGGGGAAGCGCCCTCGGCGGATGCGCAGAAGACACAGACCCACTTTTTGCCGGAAGAAACCGAAGCAGTCATCGGTACCGAGTGTAGCTGACGCGGAGGAGCCGAGGGGCGCACCTGGCATCAACCTCCGGCGTCCCCGCGCTGGCTTTATCGCGCGACCACGTCGCCCGAGATGCGGTTGTATTCCGCTTCGGAGATCACCCGCTTGCGCACCATGTCGTAGGGAGTGCCGTACGGTCGGTTTTGTTCGATCCGGCGGGCTGTCACCGGCGTTATGCCCGGCAGCCCTTCGAGATCCGCGCGGCTGGCCGCGTTGACGTTGACCACCGGGGCGCCATTGCGGTCGTGCAGGCCGGCTCTCACGCCTGTGGCCACATCATTGGCTTCTCGCGTGGCATTGGCGGCTGCGATTTTGGCTTCTGCCTCGGCCTTGCGAGCTTCCACCTTCGCCTGTTCGGTCGCCTGCTGCGCCTGTTGCTGGATCTGCCGGTCCGATTTTCCCGCGCAGGATGCCATCCACAGCAAAGCCGTGCACAGCACCGCGACCGCTGCCAGCCGAATCCCCCAGTTTCCTTCCGTGCTCGTCCGCATGCTCCTCGGCCCTCTCGTCCCTTGCATGGAATCACATGATTCCCTGAGAGTTGCCAAACAGTTACGGAAACGCGAAAAAATGAGCTTTCCAATTGTGTTGCAGGAGGACTAATATCCTTTTCCGAACGGCCCCTCCTGCCCTCCGGACCCGGAGGCTCAGGCTTTCCGGCCCCGCCCGGCACCAGGAGCCGGCTCAACCGCTTCGACGGCTGGGAGGAATCCGGCCTGTCGCCTGGGTTGCAGTCGGCCGCATCCCCGGCGCCTACCGGCGCGCACCCATCCCGAGATCGGATCTTCGAAGTCCCGAGGCGCTCTATGAGCACCATCATGAGCTACATGCCCGTGGTCTGGATCGTGTGGGCGGCGGTTATCACCTTCCTGCTGATCCTGCTTGTTTACCGCTCCAACCTCACCCGCTACGAGGAAGACCAAATTTTCCTCGACGAATCGGGTAACCATCAGAAGAAGGAACAGGAAGACCTTCTGGTCAAGGTCAATAAAATTCAGCCGGTCATCCGCATTGTTGGAACCGCGACTGGGGCCTTAACCGTTGTCATTATCGGCTTGTACGTTTGGGACGCTGTGCAGCACCTGATGTAGAGGAGGCCTGACGCGCTGAACCACAGGCTGCACGGATCTCCCGCTCAGCCTGGGGTTTTCGCGCGCGGGCTGGTTGCCAGGCCGGGTTGCGCAGTCCTTGGTCTATTGTTTGCAGGGGCGTGCTGAGAGATTTCCGCTCCCGGCCGACTGCTCGTCAGCGATCTGGCCGCGCGGAGTTGTATCCTTCATTGCGTGAATCCCCTCTTGCTTCGCGCGATGTCCGGTTTTTTCTGCCTTCGTAATCGATCCAGTCTCGGAGCTTCGCCTGGCGCGGCTCTCGGCTTGGTGTGTCTGGGGTGCCTTTGCGCGCCTGCGTCTGCTCAAAGCCCTGCCGCAAGGTCGCCGTACGATTCCGTGAATCCCATCATCGGCACTTCCGGAGACGGCAATACCTTTCCCGGCGCGACGCTCCCCTTCGGAATGATCCAGTGGAGCCCCGACACCGGCCCCGATGCCTGGTACTACCACGGCGGCGATCGCATTTACGGCTTCTCGCTGACCCACATCAGCGGCGCGGGCTGCCCCGTCTATGGCGATTTTCCGGTCCTTCCCTGGCCGGGAGATTTGACCGTCAGCCCGCACCAAAACCGCGCGATGTACACCCAGGCCTTCGACCACTCCCACGAGGAGACCCACCCCGGCTACTACGCAATTACCCTGGCGAACGGCATTCGCGTGGAAATCACTGTGATGGAGCGGGCCGGGATCGCGCGCTTCCTTTTTCCCGAGGGAACGCCGGCTCGCTTGTTGCTCAACCCCGGCGGCAGCGCCAACTCCTCCGCAGTCGATAAAAACCCCAACGATCCCGCCCGCGCCAATGACGGCTACCTCATTCGCATCGATGGCAAGGATTCTGTCTCCGGCCAGGCCCGCGCGGGAGCCTTCTGCGGCTCGCCCACGCGCTACGAGGACTACATCGGCGCACAATTCAGCAAGCCTTTTGTACGTACCTCGATGTGGCACGACGATACGGTCGATCCCGCGGCCCACGAAGAGAACGCCCACCACGCCGGGGCGCTCCTGGACTTTGGCGATGTGCGCGAAGTGGACATGCGCGTAGGATTGTCCTTCGTCAGCATTGAGAACGCCCGCGCCAATCTTGCAGCCGAGATCCCTGGCTGGGATTTCGAAGCGGTTCACGCCGCCGCCCGCCACATCTGGTCCGAATGGGTCAATCGCATCGACATTGACGGCGGTACGCCCGACCAGCGCACCATCTTCTATACCGGCCTCTACCACATGCTGCTGTCACCGAATCTCTTCAGCGACGAGAACGGCGAGTACGTCGGGTTCGACGACGAGGTGCACAAGGCAGAATATCGCGGGCCGGCCTGCGCCGGAATTTGCGTCGGGGCCCAGTACGCCAACTTCTCCGAGTGGGACATCTACCGCGACGTGGTCCAGTTGCAGACTCTGCTCGATCCCGATCGCGCCAGCGACATGGCGCAGTCTCTCATCCGCAACGCCGATCAGTCTGGATGGCTCGCCCGCTGGCCTTACGCCAACGACAATCCTTACGTGATGGGCGGCGATTCTGCGGCGATCGTCCTCGCCGATGAGTATGCTTTCGGCGCCCGCGGCTTCGACGTTCGCTCCGCTCTCGCGCACATGATCAAAGGCGCGACTCAGCTCGGCAATGGACTCCACGGCCAGGCGGAGCGGCTTTACCTCGCCGATGAGCTGAAGATCGGCTACGTCCCCATCGATCACGACACCCTCGCCGCCTCGCGCACGCTCGAATTTGCCAGCGACGACTTTGCCGTCGCGCAGCTCGCGCACGCCACCGGCGACACCGCCGACTACGAAGCTTTCATGAAAAGGGCAGGGAACTGGAAGAACCTGCTCGATCCCGAATCCAAATGGATCCGCCCGCGCAACAGCGACGGTTCCTGGCAGGCCGGCTTTGACGCGCTGCACTCGCTGCCGAAAGTGCCTGGAGCCCCAAAGTGGGTGGGTCCCCTTGGATTTGAAGAGGGCAACTCCCCGCAGTACTCTTTCATGATTCCCTTCGATTTTGCGCGACTCATCTCCGCCATGGGCGGTGACAAAGTGGTTGACGCGCGCCTCGACAGCTTCTTCTCGAAGCTCATCTGCTGGGGCGAGCCCTGCTTCAACATGGCCAACGAGCCCGACTTCGTCGTCCCCTACATGTACGAGTACACCGATCAGCCCTGGAAGACGGACGACGTGATCACCCGCATCGAGCAGCAGACATTCGCGCCCGGGTTCAACGGCATTCCTGGCAATGACGATCTGGGCGCGACCTCCGGGGTCTACGTCTGGAACGCTCTGGGCCTCTACCCTGGCGTTCCAGGCGTCGGCGGTTTCTTCGTCGGCACGCCGATGTTCCCGAAGGCCACCGTTCACTTTGGCGACGGCCGCACCCTTGTGGTGGAACGCACCGGCAAGGGCGTCTACGTCAACGCGATCACCCGCGATGGGCAGCCGTGGAACAGCTATTGGCTGCCGCTCGACCAAGTGCCGGCGCATGCCTCCACGACGCTGCATTTCACACTGCAGGAGTCCGCTCCAGCATCCAGTACGCTCCAACCACCACCGGCCTTTATTCCCGCGCGCTAAACGCTATACGCTACACGCTATCCGCTAGTCTCATGTGTGGACGCTACTATCGCCGATCCGACAAGCAGCGCATCGCCGAGGCCTTCCGCATCGGCCTGCCCACGACCTTTGAGATCCTGCCCTCGTACAACGTTGCGCCGCAGTCGTTTCAACCCGTCGTGCGCCTCAACCACGACACGCAGCAGCGCGAGCTCGCCCAATTGCGCTGGGGCTCGATTCCTTTTTGGGCGAAGGATGCGAAGGTCGGCTACAGCACCATCAACGCCAAGTCCGAGACCGTTGCTTCCAGCGCGATGTTTCGCGAGCCGCTGAAGCGCCGCCGCTGTCTCGTTCCGGCTGATGGGTTCTACGAGTGGCAAAAGCTCGATGCGAAAAATCGGCAGCCCTGGGCCATTAGTCTCGCCGACGGCTCGCTGTTCGCCTTTGCCGGCTTGTGGGATCGCTGGATCGATAAAACGACGCAGCAGCCGCTCGAGACCTACACCATCCTCACCACCGAGGCGAATGAGCTCACCACACCCATCCACAGTCGTATGCCGGTCATCCTCGCCCCTCGCGACTATGAGCGCTGGCTTGCCCCTTGCGACCCGGCTCGTTTGCCCGTCGATCTGTTGCGTCCGCGCCTTGCCGAGGAGATGACAATCTGGAAAGTCGGAGCAGCGGTCGGCAATGTCCGCAACAACGACCCCGCCCTCTGTAACCCGGCCTGACGCACTCCACCCTCGGAACGTGCGCCTGAGATGCCCGAGCGCGAGCAGATGGTCAGCTGCGCGCGTTTCAGGTTGTTGTTTGCGCGTGCCTGGCCTGCAATGCTTCAAGCCGCGCCTTCATATCGGGCCACTCCGCGGCCACGATCGAATACCGCGCCGAATTGCGCGGAATCAGATCCACCGCCAGCCGGTGCGCGCGCAGAATCCCCTCGAACCGGCATCCCAGCCGCTCCATCGCCGCGCGCGAATGCGCGTTGCGCTCGTCCGTGTGCAGGCATACCCGGGCCAACTTCCACGTCTCGAAGGCATGCGCCAGCATCAGCAGCTTGGCTTCGCTGTTCGCCGCCGTTCGAATCCCCGATTTGGTGTACCACGTGTAGCCAATCTCGCAGGCATCAGGCAGCCCCCGCTGCTTCATGGGGTGATCCCCAGGCCATGGCCAATACTCCAGATCGAAGAAGCGCGTCGATCCAATCACCGCTTCATCCGTCAGCCGCACCACCACGAAGGGCACGGCGGTTCCGGCGCCGCGAGCGGCCAGGGCCGTCCCCACATACGCCTGGGTGGCCGCTTTGCCCACCGGCACCGCGCTCCATTGGTACAGCGACGGATCGACGGAGGATGCGGCGTCGAGCGCGTCCACATGCCGCAATTCCAGCGGCTCGAGGCGCACATGCCGTCCAGTCAACAGGAAGTTTTCCATCCTCACCGCAGTATCGCGGAGTGCGCGAACTTCGGCAATCCGCATCTCGCCCTTCCGCCGCCCGCGATCGCTGCGCGTGGGTCGTCATGCAGGCTGGGGCAGCGCGCCTACCACTCCAGCAGCAGCATCTCTGCGCAGAACCCAGGCCCCATGGCCGCCAAAATGCTGCGCGTGCCCGGCGCCGGGCGCCGATGCTTCATCACTTCATCCAGCACCACCAGCACCGAAGCCGACGACAGATTGCCCACGCGTCGCAACGCCTCCCAGGAAACCTCCAGCTCGCCGTGCGTCAGCCCTAACGACTGCGCAGTCGCCTCCAGCACCTTCGGTCCGCCGGTGTGCATGATCCACGAACCGATATCGCTGCGCTTCAGCCCCCGGCCGGCGAGAAACGCATCGACGTCGCGCCCCAGGTTTTCACGCACCACCTTCGGCACGTCGGGCGAAAGCACAATGCGGAACCCGCGCTCCGAGATATCCCACCCCATCACATCTTCCGTATCCGGATAAATCACACAGTGGCTGGCCACGATGCGCGGTCCGCGGCGGGGTACCTGTTCGCCCCCCACCAGAACGGCGGCCGCGCCGTCGCCAAACAGGCCCGACGAAATGAGATTGGCCATCGAGAGATCGTCCCGCTGCCATGTGAGCGAGCACAACTCGACAGAGAGCAGCAGGGCGACCTGGTCCTGATAAGCTCGCACGTAATCCGCCGCGCGCGCCAGCCCCGCTGCGCCCGCCACGCAGCCGAGTCCGAAAATTGGATTGCGACGGATATTCGGCGAAAGGTGCATGCGGTTCACCAGGCGCGCATCGATCGACGGACTGGCCACACCGGTGACGCTGACAAAAAAGATGGCGCCGATCAACTCGCGAGACAAACCGGCCTGCTTCAGGGCGCAGTCGATGGCCCGCTCGCCTAACTCCTCGGCCACCTCAATCCAGGTGTTGTTCACTTTGCCCCAGGTCTCGAGGGCGCGATACTCCTCCAGACGCCGCGAGAAATAGCGGCCGTCGACGCCGGTGCGCAGGTGCAGTCGTTCGAGAGTCGCGTCGATCCTGGCGTCGACGCCCCAGTAGGCCAGCAGCGCATCCACGACTTCCCGCTGACTGTAGTAATGCGCCGGGAAGGCCGTCGACGTCGCGAGAATGTGCATGAAACTACGATCCATTTCCTGACCGCTCAACACGGCCACGATGTGGGATGCCGCCTGCCTGCTCGATGCGTTGTTCTGTCAGGGACTGCTGCGTGCCATTTGTGCGCCAGCTTCTCTCCTCGAGCCGGTCTCAGCCTGTTCGAGAAGTCTTCGGCGCGCTCACATCAGGATGGTATGCTTCCTGTCGGGTGTTGCCGGTCTGATTTCTTCTGCCTGAAGTCCGTTTTCCTGCGGAATCTGCCCTCCGTGGCAGCCGCATGTTGTGTTGGTGGTCTGATCGATTGCGAACAGCTCGGCGATTCCCATACTCCCCCGTCCCGGGCTTACAGATCGATGATGTTTGCCGGAAATCGCCGGTTCGAACTGCGGCGTGAGTTGGGCCGCGGCGGCATGGGTGTCGTCTACGAGGCCTTCGACACCGAGCGTCAGCAGCCCGTCGCGCTCAAAATGCTGCACCGCAACGATCCGGAAACCATCGTCCTGCTGAAGCAGGAGTTTCGCTCCCTCAGCGAGATCGTCCATCCGCGCCTCATCAGCATGTACGAACTGCTCGGCGACGAGCAGCACTGGTTTTTCACCATGGAGTTCGTGCGCGACGGCAGGAACTTCCTGGACTCCCTGCATGCCCAGATGGGTTTCATCGGGGAGGAGCCGAAGCCACCCCTCTCGCTGGTCTCCAGTTCCTCGGATGCTCCCACTCTGCCGCTCGTGTCCGGCGTGGCCACAGCTCACGATGCTCCCAGCGACTCCGCGACGATCGCTGCACCGCCCTCAGGCTCCGGCGAGCCCTCGCAGATGCCATCGTCCGGCGAGACGCTCGGTCCTTCCGGCGCCACCGTCATCGACCAGGAGGCGGAGGCGCGAAGCGCAAACCCCCCGATCCCGCCGAACCCCACAAAACGAATCCTGAGCGCCGATCAGATTCGCGCTGTCCTGGCAGCATTCCGTCAGCTGGCTGAGGGCGTGGTAGCGCTGCACGCGCAGGGCAAGCTGCATCGCGACCTCAAGCCGGGCAACGTGATCGTGCGTGGCGACGGGTCCGTCGTCATTCTTGACTTCGGGCTGGCCATTGCCAGGACACACGCGACGGTGACGCAGGCTGCACCCGGAGAGACGGGCCGCTCCAGCGGTTCCTCATCCAAAGGGCAGATCAGTGGCACCATTGCCTACATGGCTCCCGAGCAGGCTGCCGGTCTGCCGCTGACCGAAGCCAGCGACTGGTATGCCGTGGGTACCATGCTCTTTGAAGCGCTGACGGCAGAACTGCCCTTTCGAGGCAGGTCCGGCGAAATATTAATCGCCAAGCAGTCACAGGACGCACCGGATGTGAACAGCCGTGTGATCGGGCTGTCCCCGGATTTGGCTGTACTGTGCAATGGCCTGCTGCAGCGCGATCCCGCGCTTCGGCCAACTGCGCATCAAGTCCTGCAAGTCCTTGGGGGTGCAGGGGAAGCGATCCCGCAAATACCATCCCCTGAGGATCACGCGGCCTTCATCGGCCGCGCGCAGTATCTGCAGCGGCTGGATGCAAGCTTCGCGCGCAGCCGGTCCCGCGCCGTCATCGCCCATTTGCGTGGCCGCTCAGGAACGGGCAAGAGCGCTCTGATGGCTGAATTCGCGCGACGCGTCGCTGAGCGAGACCACGCACTCGTCTTTCGCAGCCGCTGCTACGAGCAGGAATCGGTGCCGTACAAGACCATGGACGGCCTGGCCGACGAGCTAGCGCAGTGGCTGGCGCAACAATCGCCCATGGAGCAAAGGGACTACCGCCCAGCCGCGGCACACGCGCTCGCGCAGATCTTTCCCGTCTTCCGCCAGGTCCCCGCTATTGCCGCTGCACCTGCTGGGCAGACCAGCGATCTCACCGAGCTACGACGCCAGTCGTTTGCCGCGCTGGGCGAACTGCTGCGGCGCATCGGCGAAGCGCACTCTCTCGTGCTGTGCATCGACGATCTGCAGTGGGGCGATGCCGATGGAGTCGAGATGCTGGGAGTCGCGCTCAGCCAGCCCTCGATTCGGCTGCTGCTCATCGTCACCTTCCGCGAAGAATACATCGAAACCAGTCCCTGTCTCCGCGCTCTGCGCGCGTTTGAAGGACGCACGCGCTCGCTCGCCGTCGAGGACATCCCCGTCCAGCCGCTGAATCGGGAAGAGTCGCTGCAACTGGCGCGGCAGCGCAGTCCGGAAGCGGCTGACGGAGATCTGGAGGAGATGGTCCGCCAGGCGGAAGGCAATCCCTACTTCCTCGAAGAGCTGGCGTATCACTCCGGCCCGGCGCGCCCCAACTCGTCTGGGCTGCGGCTTGACGCGATTCTATGGAGCCGGATCGCACGGCTGGCGCCGTCGGAGATTCGGCTTCTCGAAACGGTGGCTGTTTCCGGCCAGCCCATTCGTCTGGCCTACGCACAGCAGGCCGCAGGCCTCGATGACGTGCCCGTCTCTATGCTCACGTCGCTGCGCATGCATCACCTGGTGCGCAGCAGCGGTTCGGGACTGCGAGACGAAGTGGAAACGTATCACGACCGCATCCGCGAGACGGTCCTCGCGAATCTTTCGCACGATGCGCGGCGTGACCGCCATGCCACTCTGGCCGCATGCCTCGAGGCGTCCGGCGAAGCCACCTCCGACACCCTTGCCGTGCACTTCGAGGCTGGCGGCGAGCCGCAAAAAGCAGGGCAATTCTATGAACTGGCTGCCCAGGAATCAGCCAAAGCGCTGGCATTTGAACGCGCCGAGGAGTTTTACAACAAAGCGCGGCAATTGGTCAGCGATCCTGCGGCGCGCACGCGCATCACCGAGCGCCTCATCCATCTCAACACCGACCTGGCGCGCTTCCCCCAAGCCTACGCGCTGGGACGCGAGGCTCTCGGCGATCTTGGGCTGAAGGTTCCGGCAAAGTTCTTTCCTCCCGGTTTTCTCGCCGATCTGGCACGATTTTGGGCGCTGTTCCGTGGCCGTAAGATCGAATCCATCCTGGATTTGCCCGCTGCAGCCGATCCCCGGCACATCGCGCGCATTACGCTGCTCGCCGCCATTGGCAAAGCCGCCTACCAGATTCGCCCCGAGCTCTGCATCGCCATCATGCTGAAGATCGTCAATGACAGCGTCCGTCTCGGCAATACGCGCGATTCAGCCATCGGCTACATGGCCGTCGGCTCCATCTTCCTGGGCGGAATCCTCGGGCGCTATCCCGCCGGGTACGAGTTCGGCCAGGCATCACTCCAGCTCGTGGAGCGCTATCATGCGGACCGCATTCGCGCTGAAGTGAATTTCGTCGTCGGCTATTTCGGCACTTCGTGGCGCCGGCCCGCGCTGGAGGCCGAGCAACTCTGGCAAGTGGCGCATCAGGCCGGCCTCGAAACCGGCGACCTCTTCCACATGGGCTGTGCCAGTTGTGCCACCGTCATGAGCCAGTTCATGCGCGGAGTTCCATTCGAGCAACTCGAGCCGTTGTCGGAGGAATATCTCGAGCTGCTCACCCGCTTCGGCCTGCGCGAGCCGCGCAGTGCCGTCCTTGCCGTGCGCCGGACCATGGAAAGCCTGAAGAACGTTGCGCCGGGGATCTCTGGTAATGCGAGCGATTCGAAAGAGACAGCCGAGCCCGCGCCCGAATTCGGCTCCCGTCACTTCGCCCACTACGCCGTAATACTCCGCATGCAGGAGCAGGTTCTCCTGGGCGAATATGAAGCCGCGATTGCAACCGGCCGCCAGTCCGCGCAGTTCCTCTCCGACTCGCGCGGCATGCTGCACAGCACCGAGCACTATTTCTGGCTGGCCCTCGCTCATCTCGCGATGCTGCGCAATCGCCCGCCCGTCGTACGCTTCGTCGCCTTCCGCCCCTTGCGGCGCGACATGCAGCGATTTGACCGCTGGGCCGTGCACTCTCCCGCGAACTTCCGCGCCCGCGCCCTGGTTCTCCGCGGCGCCTGCGATTCCGTCGCCGGCAATTCTGAGTCCACCATGGCCTCGCTCACGGAGGCAGCGGAAACGGCGCTCGGCTATAATCAGCCGCACATTGCAGGACTGGCAACCCAGATGGCCGCGGCGGAACTGGCGCGAAAGGGCGAAACTGCGCGCCAAAAGCAGCTGATCGCCGAAGCTTCCGATCACTATTGCCGCTGGGGCGCACAGGGCCTTGCCGCGCGTCTGGCGGATGCACTGAACCACCAGCTTGCTGCGAGGAGCCCCTCGGCATGAGTTATCTCGATTTTCCGCGCCTCATCGTTTCCGGAAGCTTCTATACCGATCCATCCACGATGGACAACGACCCCTCGCATTACGACCCCGACAATACGAATCCCGCGCCGTGGCAGGATCCCGGCGGCTCGCATAATTTCTCGTTCCAGGATATCCTCGCCGGCCAATTGCCCAACCGCAATTTCACTCCTCCCAAAGTCTCGAGCGCCTTCGATCCATCCGGCAACGTGAGCCTGAACGATCCGATCGTCAACACCGAGGTCCACTCCACCGACACGCCTGGCGGGTTGAGCGGCGTCACGCCTTCCCCGGCCAAGATGGTCGATCTCGACGTCTATCAGCAGGCCGTATCCACCATCTACGGCTTCTTTCTTCAACTCGGGGTCGGCGCCAACCAGCTCGTCGGGCCCATGGACGCGGCCACGCTGAACAGCGTCCGCTTCGACCGGGTGCTCCCCACGCGCGGCTGGGCCGCCTGGGACTCGTACGGCGCGGGCAGCTTCGGCGGCGATACCTACGCCTCCGGAGTCTTTCAGTCCGTCGTTCGCATCCCATCTGCCGCGTGGCCCAGCTCTTCCGGCTCGCCCATCCTCGACCAGCTCCGCGGCGTCACCACCTCCGACAGCAGCGCCAACCTGTTGCTTTCCGTCCGCATGACCCTCGATGGCTACCAGAATGTTGGCTGGCATCATGAGGACTTCCGACTCGGGCGCCTCAACCTGGCCATCGGTCCGGTCCTCGCCGGCGAGCCGACGAAGTGCATCGCCGGCCGCTGGCTCAATGGCTATACCGTCAGTCAGCCGGCGGCAAGCCTTCCCTGGAACCAGCCCTCGCTCTACGGCGCTCCCTTTCGCGTTCGCCAGGGGACGGGGCAGACGGCGACACTCTCGATCGACCTCTCCAACGCCATCATGATGGCGTCTCCCGGCGGCGTGGGCACAGCAATTGCCCAGCAACCGGCCGCCGGCCCGCTCGATCTCGGCAATCTCTCCGTCTACATCGGCGACGGATCAACTGGCGTCGTCGGCCAGCCTTTCCAGTTAAACGACGTCTTCTATTCGCTGAGTGGCGGCATCGTCGATCTGCCGCTGACGCCCGCGCAGCAGGCGGCTGCTGCCAAAGCGCCGTTTTTCATCGTGTCGTCGATCGCGAATCTCGTGGGACTCAGCACGTTCAACGGCCTGCCGGTGCTGTGGGTCGAAGATCCCGGCGGCGTGTGGATCGCTGCCAACGACCGCGCCTTCCAGCTGGCCAGCGATACGCCTGGTCAGAATTCCGCGACCGCCTCCGTGTACGTGACGCAATGGGGCCAGCCCGTCACGGAGGCGGACTTCCTCGCCTGTGGCGTCAGCCCCTGCTTTCCCGGCAACGGCGCGGCGACCGTGCCCTGGTCGGCTGGGTACAAAGGCAACTCCTTCGGCAGCGAAGCCGCCATGGGTTTGACCGTCAGCTATGTGAGCCCCGGCTTATTTCAACTGGACCTGAAAGCCCTGGCCGATCCCGGCTCGCGCACCACCGAGCTCGACAGCCAGCTCTATTTCCTCTGCGTGTGGCCCGCCAGCGGGCCGCCGCCTTCGCCGAACCTGAGCCCCAACGCGCCACCCCAGGAAGCGCTGGTCTCCTGCGTACTCTGGGCCAGCTACCAGTTAAATCCGAACCCGCAGTTCCCCGAGATTCAGCAAATCTTCAATGTCTATAACAAGCTGTTTCCCTCTATGCGGGCCAAAATGGACCTGACCGAGCAGCAGACAGTCTTCACCTTCTCCGCAAATCCGCCATGGGGCTTTTTTGCCAGCCAGAAATTGCCTGGCCCCTCGCAGGTAACGCTGCCCAACGGGGGCGTCATCAAGCAGGGCGCAATTCCGTACTATATGTCGCTCGATATCGACGATCCCCGCTTCATGCCCATCATGCGGAACCTGTCGCCCAACAAACTGCTCACGTATCTCTACTACGCCTACAACGTGCAGCAGGGACTCATCCCAACCCCTCCACCGCCGAAGCCTTGAAAGGCGCGCTATGAGCTTTCGCCATCGCTGTCTGTTGCCGCTGAGTCTGCTCCTGCTGCCCAGCCTCGCACCCGCACAGAACCCAATCCCTTATACGCTGAGCTTCGTGCAGGTCACGTC
>JBARMS010000127.1:0-10376 GCA_049802575.1 Acidobacteriaceae bacterium
CATCATTCGCTCGGCACGACTGAACAGCTTGCTGAAAAATTAGCCGAACCGAGAAATGGACATCGCTCAGGGGCTAAAGCCCGACGTATTTTGAGGCCTTTGCGGCACGACCGAGGTCGTGCCCTGATACAAAAACAAAATCGTTCAGAGTATTTCCGCAAGCTCTAAAGTGGTGCCCTGATACAAAAGCAACGACCCGTTCTTCACTGAGACTTATCAAGCACGACACAACAAAAGACCACTCTCGACCCAACCGATGCGGCACGACCCTGGTGTAGTTTCCCAAATATTCGAGTCAAAAGTGAGGCGGAAAAACAACCGCGGATTCTTCGCTCACCACCCCCGAACTGAACTACGTTCGGGGCCCCGTTCGTTCAGAATGACAGCTCATCTTATGAGTGAACTTCAGTGGCACGGCTCTAGTAGCCGGCGTACAACTTAAAAAACTTTTGCCGGACGTCGGGGGCGACCTGCTCGACGCGGCGGAGATACTGCTCGCGAATCTGGCCGCGGTCGGCGTCGCCGAGGGCGGCGTAACTTTTTTGCGCCTGTGGGCCGAGGAATCCAGCAGCGAGAACGGCCTCGAACTGGCGGACGCGGAGTTTGGCTCCGGCGACTTTGCGGAGAAAGGCGGAGACGGCCGCGGGCGCAAAGGCCTGCTCAAGGGCCTGGCGGACGACGGCGAAAGTGGTCTCGTCCTGGATGGGGATGGCGGCCTGCTGAAACATTTCCGGGCGACTTCCCTCAGGGGGACCTGCCTGATGAACTGCGGCCCCAGGATTTTGCGATGGATCGGGAAAGCTAAAGCCGTGACCTTTCAAAACAGCACCTTATTTCGAGATTCTGGAGCGGGAGACGGGAATCGAACCCGCGACCAACAGCTTGGAAGGCTGTGACTCTACCACTGAGTTACTCCCGCAAAAAACAGCAGCCAGTCAGCCTGCCTGCGGCAGAAGCGAGTCAGCAAGCCAGCCAAACCTGCGCCGCTGACCCGCTGACTCGCTGAGCTGCTGACCGCCAGATTCTGGAGCTGATGACCGGGATTGAACCGGTGACCTCTCCCTTACCAAGGGAGTGCTCTACCAACTGAGCTACATCAGCCCTGTACTACACTTACAAACTCTGCCCGGGCCGCGCTCCGTTCCGGAGCTGATGACCGGGATGAAAAGCGCGAACCGGTGACCCCTTTTCCCTTGCCGCGGCTTAACGCCGCGGGGGCTTACCAAGGGAGTGCTCTACCCACTGAGCACCATCAGCCCTGTACTACCCAACGTACTACGGAAACTACGGAAAACCTGCTATTGCCGAGCGTGATCTTCGAGGCGCGCCCGCATGTTCGTGGTGACGATCCGCACGGCGAAGAGTCCCAGGATCAGCTCGGGAATCAAGCGAACGGGAAGGCCAAAACCCCCAAGCGAGAAGCCGCCCAGTTTGTATTCCCGAACGGGAAGCATTGCATCGCCATCGATGGTGAACCAGGCGAGCACCGCGAGGACTGCCAGAATGGTCAGGCCGATCCACATCCGGTTACGATCGGCTGCTGGATTCGGGGCGTTGTCCTCAACTCCAACTACACTCACGGTGAAAACTCCCAGATTCGCCCGCTTCGGCGAATTGCCAAACTCTGGTGCACAGGGGAGGATTCGAACCTCCGTAGCTCCAAAGAGCGGCAGATTTACAGTCTGCTGCCATTAACCACTCGGCCACCTGTGCGGAAACCGCCATTGCTGCTGCCATCCCTCTCGCTTCGAATCCCGGCCAGACATTCCGGAGGACGCCTCCGGCTCAAGCTGCGCTCGCTGGCTATGAGGTTTTCGCTGCGATGAAAAAGCCGACCCTCACTTGTCCGAGGAGGAGAAGAACTGGAGCTGGCGAAGGGATTTGAACCCCCGACCCTCTGATTACAAATCAGATGCTCTACCAGCTGAGCTACGCCAGCTCGGACGAAACCGCAACCTCCGGTTTGAGGACACACTTCTGCGTCGCCCAACTGGAGGTCCAGCATTGAAATTATCACACGCGGAAGAGGCGTCGCAATCGCGAGGGCGAAGGTGCGGCGCGGCCCAGAGAAGGGGAAAAACCGACGGCGGGTGAGATGATAGAGAGGTCCGATGATCCGCCGGCGCACGCGACTCTCCATCGCCATTGTTGTCCTGGTCCTGCTGTTGCTGGGCGGCGCGATTTATCTCCGCAAAAACGCACCTCCGGAAGCAGCGCGGCTGCTGCCCGAGTCGGACGGAATCGTGTACATCAATCTGCGGCCGCTGCGCGCGGCGACTCATTTCGATGAGCATCCGGTGTCGCATTCGCCGGAGTATCAGCATTTCATCGACGCGACGGGGATCGAGTTTGAGCGCGATCTGGATGCGGCGGCGTTTGCGCTGCACCGTATGCGGGACCCAAGCGGACCGAATGGGCCGGTGGCGTTTTCGGAGGTATTCACCGGGCATTTCGATGGGCGCAAGCTGATCCAGTACCTGGCGGGCATGGCGGCCAGCGAGGAAAACTACGCGGGACACACGATCTACAGCATTCCGAGCGAAGGGCGGACGGTGCGGGTGACGCTGTTGGGCTACGACATGGTGGCGGTGAGCAACACGCCGTCGCCGGAGCAGATTCACTCGATGGTCGATCGGTATCGGACGGCGGCGCTGCCGTTTTCCGGATCGACGCTGCTCTCGAAGCACTACGAGCAGGTGCCGCTGCTCAGCGTAGCCTGGGGCATTGGACAGATTGCGCTGCCGCTGGGAAAAAATGGCGGGCCGCGGGTGATGGGGCTGCGATTGCCGGTTCCGGTGGATGCGACGCTGATCGCCTCGCTGGGATGGGTGGGGCATGTGCATCTGAGGGTGGTGGAAATTGCTCCGACGGAACGGGCGGCGGCCGATACGACCGAGTCGCTGCAAACGATTTTGACGCTGGTCAAGTCGATGGAGAGTGGGGGCGGCAATCAGCCCTTCGATGAACAGACGCGCACGCTGGTCAACAGCATCGCGGTGGAGCGCCACGGGAGAGAGGCGGTGCTGACGGCGACTGTCCCCACGGCGCTGGTGGAGCACATGCTGAATTCGCCCCCGGAGATGAAGGAACTGCCGCTGGGCGATGCCGGCGGCGCGACGCAATAGGAACGGGGGGCCATCGGTTCGCTGAATTTAAATTTTTATGTGGCGGAGCCGCTGGCCAGCGCATCACTTTATACGCAAGTGAATCGTTTTATCCCGGAGGAAACATGCAGAAGTGGATCGATCTCCGCTCGGTTGGGCTGATGGCTGTGGCTGTGCTGGTGACAGGAGCGGCGCAGGGCCAGGTGCTGACGGGGCAGAACGCTTTTACGGACTACTCGCAGGAGCATCCGGGGGTGATCCGTCACCTGACGGTGAACGATTTGCCGGTCCCGTACGCCAGCAAGGGCGTGGATAACGGGGCGGACATGGTGCCGCGGCCGGCGAATGCGTGGCCGCAGGCGCTGCCGGGATTCAAAGTGGAGCAGTACTACACGGGACTGGACCAGCCGCGGCTGATCCGCACGGCGCCGAACGGCGATCTGTTTGTGGCGATCAGCTATGACAACAAGGTGATGGTGTTTCGCGGAGTGGGTCCGGATGGCAAGCCGAAGCAGGTTGCGACGTTTGCGGAAGGGCTGAGTCAGCCGTTTGGGATCAATTTTTATCCGGCGGGCCCGAATCCGCAGTGGGTGTACATCGGGAACACGGATTCGGTAGTGCGGATTCCTTATCGCAATGGAGATTTGAAAGCGCGCGGACCGGCGGAGAAGCTGACCGATCTGCCGGGCGGCGGACGGCTGCGCGGCGGCGGGCACTGGACGCGGGACATTGCGTTCACGGCGGACGGCAAGCACATGCTGGTGAGCGTGGGATCGCACTCGAACGACGATGACTCAGACACGCATCCGGAGGAATTTCACCGCGCGGATGTGCTGGAGTTCACGCCGGAGGGCAAGTTCGAGAAGGTGTACGCGTACGGCATTCGCAACTGCGTGGGCGAGACGATCAATCCCACGACGGGCGAGTTGTGGTGCTCGACGAATGAGCGCGACATGCTCGGCGACGATCTGGTGCCCGACTACATCACGCATATCCAGGAAGGCGGATTCTACGGGTGGCCGTGGTACTACATGAGCGCGAACGGCGGCGTGCAGGATCCGCGGCAGGAAGGGAAGCATCCGGAGCTGAAGGGGAAGGTGATTACGCCGGACATTCTGCTGGAGCCGCATTTTGCGTCGCTGGAGATGCTGTTCTACGAGGGGTCGCAGTTCCCGGCGCAGTTCAGGGGTGATGGGATCGCGGCCGAGCATGGATCGTGGAACCGGGCGAAGAGGGCGGGGTATGAAGTGATCCTGCTGCCGATGAAGAACGGGCACTCGACCGGGGAGTATGAGGATTTTCTGACCGGGTTTGTGACGCCGGATGGACATGTGTGGGGACGGCCGGTGGGCGTGACGGTGGCGAACGATGGATCGCTGTTTGTGACGGACGACGGGTCGGGATCGATTTGGCATGTGAGTTATAAAGGCAGGGAATAGGGAATAGGAATAGGGAATAGGGGATAGGGTGTAGCTGATAGGGAAACCCACACAAGCCAACGGACGGCTTGTATGGGGCACCCCGTGCATAGGGCGCAGTGACCGAGATAGGGGATGGCGGGTGGAGTTGCGGATACCGTAGTCTGATACACGGATGATTCGCCGTCGCTTCACTTCTCTGATGGTTGCCGCTGCGCTGCTGGGCGGCGTGGCTTTCGCGCAGCAGGATGCGCAGGCGCCGCAAAATGCGCCGGCGCCGCAAAACACACAAGCGCCTCAAAACGCACAGACGCCGCAAAATCCGGCGGCGCCAGCGAATGCGCAGGTTCCCGCCAATCAGCAAACGCAGTCTTCGCCGCAGTCGTCTGCCAGCCTGCCGGATTCGCCGGATACGCAGATCCATCCATCGCCGCAGCCGACCGGGCCGACGGCGATTTTCGATACGAGCATGGGGCAGATTACCTGCAAGCTTTTTGATCAGCAGGCGCCGGAGGCGGTTTCGAATTTCGTCGGGCTGGCGACGGGCACGAAGGACTGGACCGATCCCGCGACGCGGCAGAAGGTGCACGGGCAGCCGTTCTATGACGGGACGACATTTCATCGCGTGATTCCCGGGTTCATGATCCAGGGCGGGGATCGGCTGGGAACGGGCGAGGGCGATCCCGGATACATGTTCAAGGATGAGTTTGACCCGAATCTCAACTTTGACGTGCCGGGGCGGCTGGCGATGGCCAATTCGGGTCCGGATACGAACGGGTCGCAGTTCTTCATCACCGAGGCGCCGTATCCGAGCCTCGATCAGCACTACGTGATCTTTGGGCAATGCGATCCGCACAGCGTTCTGGTGGTGCAGTCGATCGCGCGCGTGAACCGCGACGATCACGACAAGCCGCTCGAGCCGGTGGTGCTGAAGAAGGTGACGATTATTCCGGCGGGGCAAGCGGTTCCGGGGGCGGCGGACGCAACGCAGGCGCCGGGAACGCAGACGCCGGGTGCGGCGACGGCCAATCCGCAACAGGAACCGCACAACGGATGAGCGCTGCGACACAAGGGAGTGCTGCCGCTTCGGTGGGCGGGGGACGACGGTTCAATCTGCTGATGGGCGCGACGCTGGTGGTGGTGCTCGTGGCCGATCTGGCGCTGGCGCGGGTGGTCCACTTCAACGGGGCGGGGCAGAGCCTGCAGGTTTGGACGACGGCGCTGTTTCTCGGAGCGATTCTCTGGTATTGCCGGTGGCGTCCGCTGCCGCGGCTGGTGGATGCGTGCGAGCTGGCTATCTGGGCGGTGCTGTATTTTGACGCGCTGTCGGTGCTGATCCAGATTGGAGGCAGAAGCCCGCGGCCGCTGATCGATGTGCAGTTGACGGCGATGGACGCGCGGATGCATTTCGCGACGGTGGCGGTGGTGCATCTGGCGGCGCAATGGCGCGCGGTGAAGGCTGTGTTCGTGATTGCGTACGAGCTGGAGCCGCTGCTGCTGCTGACAGCGCTGGTGTTCCTGCCGTTTATGGGGCATGCGGAGGCGTCGCGGCGCTACGTGCTGGGGATTGTGGTGGCCGCGGTGATCACGGCGGGGGCGTTTGCGCTGTGGCCGGCCGCTGGTCCGTGGATGACGGAGGGGTATCGGCCGACGCACAGCCAGACGCTCGCGACGTCGTATTTGCAACTGCTGAAGACGCAGACACCGGTGGCGCTCGATATGCAGGACGCGGGGATTGTGGCGTTCCCGTCGTTCCACACGCTGCTGGCGCTGCTGTCGGCGATTGCGCTGAGCTCGATGCGGCGGCTGCGCGTGGCGGCGTGGGCGATTGCGGCGCTCATCATCGTTTCGACGCTCACGACTGGCTGGCATTATTTGACGGACGTGCTGGGCGGCATTGTGCTGACGGCGATCTCGGTGGCGGTGGTGCGCATGGTGCTGCCGGCGCGAGCGGACACGGTGGCGGCTTCGGCTGGACGCGCGGATCCGGAAGCGGCAGGAGTTCCTGTGGCGGCGGGCCATGGAGACGGAGCCGCGGGCGGCATTTAAACTGTCGAAAGCGATTGCAGAATCGCGCAGGCCCCGCTTGATTCACCAAATTTTTGAATCCCCCCCATGAAGGAGTTGTCATGAGCCGACAGCCAGGTACGTACGCCGTATTGAAAACCAGCGAAGGCACGATTGTGTGCCGCCTCTTTGAGAAGGAAGCACCGAAGACCGTCGCCAACTTTACCGAACTGGCGGAAGGCAAGCGCGAGTGGACGCATCCTGTGTCGCGCGAGAAGAGCAGCAACAAGCTGTACGACGGGACGGTGTTCCATCGCGTGATTCCGGACTTCATGATTCAGGCCGGCGATCCGGCAGGGAACGGAATGGGCGGGCCCGGCTACAAGTTTGAGGACGAGACGCGAAACTCGCCGCACCGGTTCGACAAGAAGGGCAAGCTGGCGATGGCGAATGCTGGGCCGAACACGAACGGCTCGCAGTTCTTCATTACCGTGGCGGCGACGGAGTGGCTGACTGGCAAGCACACGATCTTTGGTGAAGTGGTGGAGGGGCAGGAGATCGTCGACAAGATTTCGAAGGTGTCGCGCGATCGCGGAGACAAGCCGGTGAAGCCGGTGGTGCTGGAGTCGGTGACGATCGAGAAGGACAGCTGAAGGCCGGTCAGGTAAGAAGCGGTCAGGTAAGAAGCGGCCAGGTAAGAGGCGGCTGGGTAAGAAGCGGTCAGGTAAGAAGCGGTCAGGTAAGAGGCGGTCAGGTAAAAACCGGTCAGTGAAAGGCCTGCCCAGTTCAATGGCGGCCGCGACTCGATGAATGCTGGCTGGAGACGGGCCAATTGGTGAAGAGCTAAGCCGAGAATGCCTCCGCTCAGGCGGGGGCATTTTTCTGTGGCGTTGCGCGCGCTGGCCGATTATCTTGCCTGCATGCTGGAAATTCGAAGAGCCTTTGTTCCGCTGCTGATCGCGGCGGCGGTGGTGTTGCCTGCCTCGGCGCAAAAGTTTATTCCGAAGAAGATCACGTTCGCGGGAACGAGCGCGGACCAGGTGGAACTGCTGGCCGTGTCGGGCCTGAAGCCGGGGAATACGATCACGCAGCCCGATATTCAGGCGGCGGCGCAAAAGCTGCTGGATACGGGGATGTTCTCGAATATCCAGTTCAAATTTGACGGCGAGGACCTGACGTACATGCTGACGCCGGAGACGAATCTGGCGCCGGTGCGGTATGCGAATTTTCCGTGGTGGGACGAGGCGGCGCTCAACGCCGCGGTGGCCGCGAAGGTGCCGCTGTTCCACGGCGCGGTGCCGCCGGAGAGCGGGATGCAGCAGGCGGTGGCCGATGCGCTGACGGCGCTGCTGAAGGCAAAGGGCGTGGATGCAACGGTGACCGGTGCGCCGTCGCAGGATCTGGGGACGGGCAAGACGCAGGGCATCGAGTACCACATTGATGCGCCGCCGGTGCAGATTGGGACGGTGACGTTTGCCGGCGCGAGCGCTGGGTGGACGGAGCCGCTGGCGGGTATTGAAAAAGCAGCGCAGGGACAGGCGTTCGACGGGGCGACGGAAGCCACGCTGCGGACGGCGCTCAACGCGATCTACCATCGGCAGGGCTATCTGCAGATGGAGATGGATGGCTTTGCCCCCGGCGAGCCGCAGGTGGCGGACGGAAGAGTGATGGTTCCGGTGCGCGCCAGCATTGTGGAGGGCGCGCAGTACAAGGTGGGAGCGCTGACGCTTGCGGGCGATGTGCTGATGACGCCGGCGGACTTTGCGAAAACCGCGAAGCTGCACAGCGGAGACGTGGCCAATGAGGATTTGCTGCGCGGAACGCTGGCGGCGGTGGCGTATCCCTACAGGGCGCATGGGTATCTGCGGGCGAAGATAGATGCGACGCCGCGATTCGATGCGGCGAATCACACCGTAAATTACGCGGTGACGGTGGTGCCGGGGCCGGTGTTCCACATGGGCGAGCTGTCGCTGGTGAATTTGAACGATCAGCAGAAAGCGGATGTACTGCGGTTGTGGCCGCTGCGCGAGGGCGATGTGTATGACGCTACCGTAGCGACGAGCTTTCTGCTGAAGAACAAGAACAATCTGCACTCGCTGGATGGGTGGTCGGGAGGCTGGAAAGCCTTCGAGCATGAGGACACGCACATTGTGGATCTGGTAGTGACGTTCCATCAGGGCGGCACGCTGCAATGAGGCTGCGGGATGGGGCTAATCCGGCTACTGGGACGTCTACGGAAGCAGCGGGCCGAGGCCGCTGCGGCGATGCGGGTGCGGCGGGTTCTGGTGGCGGTGCTGCTGGCGGGTTCCGGCTTGGGGCTGCCAGCGGCGGGGCAGGTGTATTTTCCCGAAACGATCACCTTCTCCGGCTCGAGTGTGAGCCAGGGGCAGTTGCTGGCGTATACGGGGCTGCGGCCGGGCAGAGTCACGAAAGAGCAGATGGACGCAGCGGCGAAGAAGCTGACGGACTCGGGGCTCTTTTTCGATGCCAGGTACGAACTGAACGATGATGTGCTGCGCTACACGCTGACGACCTCGCCTGCGGTGCTGCCGGTGCGGTACGACAATTTTCCGTGGTGGGACGCGAAGACGCTGACTGCGCTCGTGGGGCAGAAGGTGCCGCTGTTTGGCGGAGAGCTGTATCCGGGCGGCCCGATGCGGCTGCAGGTCGTCTCGGCGTTGACGGAACTGGTGGCGGCGCAGGGCGTGCAGGCGAAGATCGGCACAGCGCCGATAGCCGATGCGCACGGGACGATCCTCGCCACGCGGTTCCGCATGGATGAGCCGCAGATTGAGGTCGCGTCGCTGGCAGTGGAAGGAGCGGGTGGAGAAGAGGCTGAGGGTATCGAGCAGGTAGCAGCGTCGGCGGCAGGCAAGCCGTTTAGGCGGGAGACGCTCAAGATGCTCGCGGGGAAGCTGCGGGATGTCTATACGCGAGAGGGGAAACTGGAGACGGGCGTGACCGAGCCGGCTTGCGGAATGCCGCGGGTTGTCGACGGCAGGATTCTGGTGCCGCTGACCGCGAAGATCAGCACGGACGGCGCAGTCTACACGGTATCGGCGGTGCAGTTTGCCGGCGATGCCATGACCAGCTCCGCATCGTTCGCGAAAGTGGCGAGGATTCGTGCAGGCGATGTGGCGGATGAGGATCTGGTGGACGAGACGGCGGGGATGCTGAAGGATCCGTGGAAAGAGGACGGGTATGAGGATGTGCAGGTGAGCGTGATGCCGGCGCTCGATCCCAGGGAGCACACGGTCTCCTATACGTTTGCGACGACGCCAGGACCTCGATATGCCATGGGCAAGCTGACGCTGGTGGGGCTGAACAAGCGGCAGGAACGGGAAGTGCGCAGGTACTGGCAGCTGGCGGACGGCTCCGTGTATCGTCCGGCGCTGGTGCCGGCGTGGTACGGGATCTATTCGAAAGAGCGTGGCGAGCAGCTGATTCTGGCGGACGGGCTAGAGAAACTGGAGCCGGTGTACGAATCGCAGTGGCACGAGGACGCGCACACCGTGGACGTGACCGTGACGTTTCATGGGATGAAGGTCGTGCCAAACCAATTCGATGTTCATCCGGGCTGGAAGTGAGGGCGAAGGAAAGGGATGCGTGGAATCCCACCCGATGCGCCGGCGGCGGGGCACAGAATCGGGCATCCCGCGAAAATAGAGACGCCCGGCGCGGCGGCCGGGCTTCTCTATTTGATCCATGCAGGTCCTTCGACCGCGGCCGTTCGCGAGCGAACGGCCGCAGCTCAGGATGACCGTTTCACGCGGTGACCGGCTGCTCGGAATTGACGCGCACCGGAGTGAGCCAGCCGAAGCGGTCAGGCTTGAGGCCGCTGGCGATG
>JBARMS010000128.1:0-8802 GCA_049802575.1 Acidobacteriaceae bacterium
CCTCTACGCGGAAGGCCAGCGAGCCGCCGGCCACGAAGTCTGGCCTGCGCCGCCCATCCTCGACTGGGACGCGTGGCTCCGCGAACTCTGGCGCGACTACGCCTTCAGCACGCCGGATGCTCCGGTGCTTCTGACCTCGCTGCAGGAGCAGGTGCTCTGGACACAGGTGCAGCGCGAGGACGCCGCACTCGTGCTCTCGCCACACGCGATGGCCGCGCTGGCGATGGAAGCCTGGGAATTGCTCTCGGACTACAAGGCGCACGGAGCCCGCGCTTCCGCCTGGGAGGCGACCGACGCCGAGCGCTTTCGCCAGTGGGCTGCGCGCTTCGAGCGCGCCTGCGAGCGCAATGGCTGGATCAGCGCGAGCGGGCTCGCTGCACTGCTTGCCGGATCCGCAGACATTTCGCTTCCCGCTGAGGTTTGCCTCGCCGGATTCGACCGCGTCACGCCCGCGCAACGCGCGTTCCTGGACGCGATGGCAGATCGCGGCGTCGTGCTCAGCGAACTCGTGTTGCAGCCGCAAATCCCCGCGCGCCGCTGGATCGTGGCCCGCGATGTGCGCGAAGAACTCTCTGCCTGCGCCGCATGGGCGCGCGACCTGCTGCTCGAAAATCCTGCTGCCCACATTGGCATCATCGTGCCGAGCATCGCCGGCCTGCGCGGAACCATCGACCGCGTCTTCCGCAGCCTCCTGATGCCGGCAAGCGAAGACATCCGCACCCCGGTAGCCTCGATGCCGTGGGAGTTTTCTCTCGGCCAGCCGCTCGCCGAGGTCCCCGTCATCCGCGCCGCCCTGCTGCTGCTGCGCTGGATCGCAGAAACTTTGCCCGAGGAAGAGATTTCCTGGCTGCTCCTCTCCGGATTCGTCTCCGACACTGCGACAACTTCCGCCGCGACGGCTCGCTACGACGCCACGCGCCGGCGGCGGCGCGGCTCCAGCGCGGTCTCGCTTTTGCCGCAACGCACCCTCGCGGAGTTTGCGGCCAATCTCACCGGCCATTCCGCTCCCGGAGCGCTCGGCCGCGACTTCACCGCGCTGCTGCAGGCCGTTTCCGCGAGCCACATCCTCGATCAGCCGCGCCGGCCCTCTGCGTGGTCCGACCTGGTCCATCACCTGCTCGATCGCGCCGCCTGGCCGGGTCGGCGCGCGCCCGACTCCGTGCAGTTTCAGGCTCTGCAGCGCTGGCAGCGCCTGCTCGACGATCTGGCCCTGCTCGATTTCGATGGGCGGCTCTACACCTACGCGGCATTTCTCGATCTGCTCGACAGCGACGCGCGCGAGACGATCTTTGCGCCCGAATCGCGCGATGCTCCCATCCAGATCACCGGCCCGTTCGAGTCGTCGGGGCAGCAGTTCGACGCGCTCTGGTTTCTCAACGCCGACGACAGCAGATGGCCGCGCCGCGGACGTCTCCATCCGCTCCTGCCGCCCTCCATCCAGCGGCAGTTCGGTATGCCCCACAGCACGCCCGAGGACGACTGGAACCTGGCCCACGCTGTGACCACGCGCCTGCTGGCCAGCGCGACACGCATGGTCTTCAGCTTTGCCCGGCACGAAAAGGATGTTGAGCTGCGCCCGTCGCCGCTGGTCGCGAGTCTCTTTGCCGGGGACGCGGATCCCGAGCCCGCCGAAGGCTTGCGTTACGTCGGCGAGCGAGCCGGCCTGGAATCGATTCTCGAAGCCCCACCGCTCCCGTGGCCGCCCGACCGCAACGCTGGAGGCGCCGACGTTCTGCGTCGCCAGTCCGCCTGCCCCTTCCAGGCTTTCGCCGTCAAACGCCTTGCGGCGGAGCCGATGGAAGTGGTCGAATGGGGATTCGAGCCGCTCGAGAAAGGGAATCTCCTTCACGAGGTTCTGCGGCGATTCTTCCGCTCCATCCGCACCCGCGACGATCTGGTTGCGGCTATCGCTGCCAATCGGCTCGACGCGGAGCTTGCCACACCCATCGACGCGGTCCTCGATCCCTATGCCTCATCCGACCCGTGGCAGCAGTCCTATGTCGATGCCGAAAAGCGCCGCCTCCGCGCGCGTCTCACGGAGTGGCTCGCCATCGAGGCCCAGCGCCATCCCTTCACGGTGGAGGCGACGGAGCAGCCCCGCGAGGACGTCCACGTTGGCGCGTTGCGGCTCAAGCTTCGCGTCGACCGCATCGACGTTCTTGCCGATGACAGCCGCCTGCTCATCGACTACAAGACCGGCGAAGCCTCGCCCGCCTCCTGGCGCAGCGAGCGGCCCGACGAGCCGCAGCTTCCGCTCTATGCGGCGTATGGCAACGTTGAGAACCTGAGCGGCGTGGTGTTCGCGAAGATTCGCGCCGGCAGCACCGGCTTCGACGGCCGCATGCGCGACGCGCGCAGTCAGCTCTGCGCGAACATCAGTTCGCGTTCGGAGATCGTCACCGAGCCCTACACGGAAAAGATGCGCGATGAATGGGCCGCGGTGCTGGCGCGCCTGGCCGAACAATTCCTCGCAGGCGATGCCGCGGTCGATCCGCGGGAATCGAAGGTCTGCGACCAGTGCGATCTCCACGGCCTGTGCCGCGTGGCGGAGCTGAATCGCCCCGCATCCGGGGACGAGAGCGAGGAGCCCTCCGATGCCTGACCTGATCGTCGCTCCCGCCGATGCTGCCGAACGCGAAAGGGCGCTGGACATTCGCCGCTCCATCATCGTCCAGGCGCCGGCCGGCTCCGGCAAAACCGACCTGCTCACGCGCCGCTTTCTCAGGCTGCTCGCCGTCGTCGATGAGCCGGAAGAGATCCTCGCCATCACGTTTACGCGCGCCGCCACCGCGGAGATGCGTGGCCGCATCCTCGGCGATCTTGAAGCCGCCGCGCGCGGCGTGGCTCCAGCCGATGACGACGAGCGCATGTCCCTGGCCCGAGCCGCGCTCGCCCAGACGGAGCGCCGCGGCTGGGGTCTTCTCCATCACCCGCAGCGGCTGGCGATTGAGACCATCGACTCGCTCTGCCTCCGCATCGCGCACGATCGCCCGCTGCTCGCCCGTCTCGGCGGACCTCTGCAGCCCACCGAGCAGGCTGAGCCGCTCTACGCCCTCGCCGCGCGCCGCACCCTCGAACGCCTCGGTGGCACGGACCGCGAACTCGATGCCGCGCTGGCCCATTTTCTCGATCTGCGCGATAACCGCCTCTCCGACTGCGAAGCGCTGCTCGCGAAAATGCTCTCCACGCGCGATCAGTGGCAGGATGTTCTCCCCCTCTCGCGCAACATCATGAATGAGGACGACTGGGAAACCGCGCGGGTCCGGTTGCAGGCGCCATTCTCGCGCGAAGTCCGGCGCGTTCTGGCCGAGGTCCATCGTTTGCTGGCGCGCGAGCCTCTGCTCAGCAGGGAATTGCTCGCACTGGCGAACTACGCCTGCTCCAACGGCAATGAAGGCGTCGCGGCGCTGGCCGGGATTGTCGAGCTGTCGCCGTCGTTCTCCGTCGGCCACTGGCGTTGCCTGTGCAATCTGCTGCTCACCAAAGAGAGTGAATGGCGCAAAGCGCTCACAGTGAAAGAAGGATTTCCTCCCGAGAGGACCCACGGTCCCGAAGCGAAGCGCGCCAAAAAGCAGATGGAATTCCTGCTGACGCGGCTGCGCGATCTGCCCGGCCTTCTCGACGTGCTGCGCGACCTTCGCGATCTGCCGCAGGAAACCTACTCCGACGCGCAGTGGACGACGCTGCGCCACATCCTCACAGTGCTCTACCACGCGGTTGGCGAGCTGCGCGTCGCCTTCGCGGAAAGCAACTCCGTCGACTTCACCGAGATCTCGCTGGCCGCGCTGGAGGTGCTGAAGGACGCGCCCGACCGCGCCGCCGGCATCGGCGCAACGACACGCCATCTCCTCATCGACGAATTTCAGGACACCTCGCGCCGCCAGCACGACCTCGTCACCGAATTACTGCGTGCGTGGGATTTAAGCGAGAACCGCACCGTCTTCCTCGTCGGCGACCCCATGCAGTCCATCTATATGTTCCGCCAGGCGGAAGTCGAGATCTTCCGGGATGTCTGTGAACACGGCATGGGCCCGCCTGACAATCGCGTGCCCTGCGAGACGGTCCAGCTCTTAGTGAACTTCCGCTCGCATGCCGGCCTCACCACGCCGCTCAACCGGTTCTTCGATGCGATTGGCGCCGAAACGCCGCAGCCCGGTGCGGCTCCCGTAAGCTTCGTGCCGGCCACCTCTGCCGATCCCGCCAAACGCGAATCAGCCGTGCAAGTGCATCCGCAAATCGTGGGCGATGGCAGCAGTCGCCCGCTGCCCGACGAATGCCTGGAGGCGCAGCGTCAGGAAGCGCGCGAGGTCGCGGAGATTCTCGAGAGCCACATGCCGCAGGTCGACGAAGCTACCGCCGCCAGCCGCGAATATCGCGTCGCCGTCCTCGTTCGCGCCCGCACCCATCTGGCGCAGATTGTCCCGCTGCTCCGCGAGCGCGGCATTCCCTGCCGCGCCGTCGAAATCGAACGCCTCTCCGATCGCCAGGAGCTGCTCGACCTCCGTTCGCTGACGCGCGCGCTGCTGCATCCCATGGACCGCATCGCGTGGCTCTCCGTGCTGCGCGCGCCGTGGTGCGGGCTCACGCTGGCCGATCTGCACTGTCTCACCGGCTCTGACGATCCCACCTGCCGCGACGCGTCCATCCTCGAGCTGGCCGATCGTCACTTGCCTCGTCTTTCGCCCGACGGCCGGCAGCGCCTCACACGCACCGTGACGATCCTCCGCCGCGCGCTCGACCTGCGTTGGCGCCAGGCCGAGTCGCCGTCGTTCGCGTCCTGGATCGAGCGGACCTGGCGCACCCTCGGCGGCGCCGCCTGCATCGATGCGGCCGTGCATGAGAATGTCCAGGTGTTTTTCTCGCTGCTCGATTCCGTAACGCCCGACGGCCTCGCGCCCCTCACCGCAGAATTTGACGCTGAGCTCGAGCGGCTGTTCGCGCAGCCCGACCCTTCCGTCAGCGAGCGCTGCGGCGTCCACCTCATGACCATCCACAAAGCCAAAGGGCTCGGCTTCGATGTCGTCATCGTTCCGGGTCTCGAGCGCCAGCCGATCCGCGATGACCAGGACTTGCTCTGCTCGCTCGAGCGCCGCAACCCGTTCGATCCTGCGCAGGACGAATTTCTGGTTGTTCCCATCGGCGCCAAAGGCGAAGACGCCAACCCAACCTACAAGTGGGTTCGCCAGCAGCGCAAAATTCGCTTCGACGAGGAACGCAAGCGCCTCTTCTACGTGGCCTGCACCCGCGCGCGCAAAGAGCTGCATCTGCTCGGCACGGCCACGCTGGGCGCAAGCGGCCTCAGCCCCGGAGCCAGGGACAGCCTGCTCGCCACGGCCTGGCCTGCACTGCACCGTGCATTCGAAGAAGCGGCTGCGCGGCGGCAGGCGGCGGTGCCAGCGGCTCGCGTGCTGACCTTCCCCGAACCCGCCGTGCAGCCTGGCGTGCTCGAGGAACTGGCCGCTGAGGCGGATTCCTCGTCCAAGCCGCGTCGCCTTGCCTCGGGCTTTGAGCCGCAGCCCGCTGGCACGAACGTCATCGCTGCCGCCGGCCTCCAGGGAAGCCCCGACGCGCCCGAATTTCGCCGCCCAGAGGGCTCGCGGCTGGCACGCGTCATCGGATCCGCGATCCACGAGTTGCTGCAGCGCGTAGGCTCGCAACTCGGCCAACTCCCGCCTCATCAACTCCGCGCCCGCGCGGCTTCTCTGCTGCGCGCCTCGGCGCTCACCGGCGAGGCGCTGGAGTCCGCAACCGAATCCCTCATGCACATGCTGCTGGCCTGCGCTGCCGACCCGGTCTGCCAGTGGATCCTCGCACCCCACCCCGATGCCCAATCCGAAGCGGCGTGGTCTGGCTACGCGCCCGGATCGCGCCTGCGCACGCTGCGCGCCGATCGCGTCTTCCGCGCCGGCCCTGAGCCGCTCGCGCCCGGCTCCGATACTCTGTGGGTCATTGACTACAAAACCGGCAGCGAGACCGCCGCATCACACGCCGATCGGGCCGGGCTTCTCGCAAAGCACCACTCCCTCTACGCACCGCAGTTGATGGCCTACGCCCGCGCCCTGCGCGCACTGCACGGGCCAGACACGCCACTGCGCCTGGGCCTCTATTACCCGGCGCTGGCTGCTTTCGATTTTTGGGAGCCTGTCTTCGACTAGCCGTTACCGTGGCGGCCGCCGGCCGCCGCGCCGACATTGTGGCGCACATCCGCGCCGCGCACCCAGAAGATCACATCTTCCGCAATGTTCGTCGCATGGTCGGCCACTCGCTCGAGCGCGCGCGAGATCATTAGCGCGTTCAGCGCCTGCGGAGCCAGCGGAGGATCCTTCTTCATCAGCGCCAGCAGCGTTTGATGGGCATTGCTGTTCAGCTTGTCCACGCTGTCGTCCATCTTCAGCACCGCTTCCGCCACCTCGGCATCGCCCTCAATGAACGCCTGCAGCGCCTTGCGCACCATGCCGCTGGCGAGGTTGGCGGTGCGCGGGATGTCGATCGGCAGATCGACAGCCGGATACGCCTGCAGATCGCGAACCCGATCGCTGATCGTACGGGCCGAGTCGCCCACCCGCTCCACATCGGCGTTGATCTTGATCACCGCCAGGATGAAGCGCAGATCGATCGCCATCGGCTGCTCCATGGCGAGCAAATCCAGCGCCATCTGATCGATTTCCCGCTCGAGGCGGTTGATGGCCATTTCGCTGCGGTCCACCAGATCGCAGATGGAAAGATCGCGCACGCGGTAAGCTTCTACGGCGCGCTGGATCGACTGCTCCGCCATGCCGGCCATCACGAGCAGCTTCTCTTTCAGATCGTCGAGATTTTGCTGAAAACGGATCCGCACCATTAGCCGAACCTGCCCGTAATGTAATCTTCAGTCCGCTTGTCGCTTGGATTCGTGAATATTTTGTGGGTCGAATCGAATTCGATCAGCTTGCCGTTCAGGAAAAAGCCGGTGCGCTCAGCCACGCGCGCCGCCTGCTGCATATTGTGGGTCACAATCACGATCGTATATTGCGACTTCAGCTGAAAAATCAGGTCCTCGATCTTCGCCGTCGATACCGGATCGAGCGCCGACGCCGGCTCGTCCATCAGCAGCACTTCGGGGTCCACCGCCAAAGCCCGCGCAATGCACAACCGCTGCTGCTGGCCGCCGGAGAGGCTCGCTCCCGACTTCTTCTTCAGGTCGCCCTTGACCTCATCCCACAGGGCCGCCTGCTGCAGGGAGCGCTCGACCACCTCATCGAGCACGCGCCGGTTGCGATAGCCGTTCAGCCGCAGGCCCGAAGCGACGTTGTCGTAAATCGACATGGTGGGAAACGGATTGGGCCGCTGGAAAACCATCCCAATGCGCCGCCGCACCTCCACAGCCGACGTCTCGCTGTAGATGTCCATCCCGCCGACTTTCACTTCACCGGTCACTTTCGCGATGGGATTGGTCTCGTGCATGCGGTTGAGGCAGCGCACGAAGGTCGATTTGCCGCAGCCCGAAGGGCCGATCAGCGCTGTCGCCTCATTCGCCGGGATATTCAGGGAGATATCCTGCAGCGTGTGGTTCGTCCCGTACCACGCGTTGAGGGCTTTCACCTCGATGCCGACACCCATTGGCTAGCTTGCCCCTTTCAATACTCCGCGCGACGTGACATACCGCACCAGCGCGACAGAGACCACAATCAGCACAATCAGAACCAGCGATCCGGCCCAGGCCAGGCGGTGCCACTCATCGTACGGCCCCGTTGCATAGACGTAAATCTGCAGTGGCAGCGCCTCAATCGGCCGGTTCAGGCCATTGCTGTAGAACGGGCTGCCGAAGGCCGTGAAGAGGAGCGGAGCGGTTTCGCCGGCAACGCGCGCAAAAGCCAGCATGCAGCCGGTAATCACGCCCGGCATCGCCGTTTTCAGGGTAATGGACAGCATCGACCGCCAGGTGGGAACGCCGAGCCCCAGCGCCGCCTCGCGAATGGAATGCGGCACCATCAGCAGCATCTCTTCGGTGGTGCGCGCCACCGTGGGAATCATCATGATGCCCAGCACCACGCCGCCCGCGAATGCCGAGAACCCCTTCTCCGGCACCACAATCAGAGCGTAGACCGCCAGTCCCACCACGATCGAAGGTACGCCGTTCAGCACATCCGCGGTGAACCGCACCAGGTTGGATAGTTTGGTCCCGCGTCCGTACTCCGCCAGATAGATGCCGGCGGAAATGCCTACCGGAATGCCCAGCGCGCTGGCCAACCCCAGCAAAATCGCCGAACCTTGAATCGCATTGGCCATTCCACCGCCCGACTCTCCGGGCGGCAGGGGCAATTTTGTGAAAAAGTTCAGGTTCAGCGAACTCGCGCCTTTGTAAACCAAATCGACAAAGATCGCGATCAGCGGCGCGATGACGAGAATCGTGCTGCCCACGGCGAGCCACGACGCCAGGTGGTTGGCAAACCCCCGCCAGCGCCGATTTGTCCTGCTCGATTTCAGCCTCTCTGTCATAGTCTGCCGCTCAGTTCACTCTCGCCGGCGCCCCGCGGGTTACCGCCCACACCAGAAGCCGCGCCAGAATATTCACCACAATGGTCACCAGGAAAAGGGCCAGGCCGATTTCGACCAGGGCAGTGCGATGCAGATCGGTCACTGCTTCGGCAAACTCGTTGGCAATCACGGCCGCCATGCTGTAGGCCGGCGCAAGCAGCGACCTCGAGATGGTTGGGTTGCTTCCAATCACCATCGCCACCGCCATCGTCTCGCCGAGCGCACGCCCCAGTCCCAGAATTACCGATCCCACGATCCCGATGCGCGCATTGCGCAGCACGCCCA
>JBARMS010000129.1:0-3883 GCA_049802575.1 Acidobacteriaceae bacterium
GTGCAGTTGGGCGCGACCAGCGGCGCAGACGTCGTCGATGGTCTTCGGCGGGCCGGATCTGGACGAGATGTACGTGACCACGGCCGGGCTGAACAATTGCCTCATGCTCGCGCCGGAGGGATACGATCCGGCGAAGGTCAACGTGGGCGGGGCGCTGTATCGGTTTCGGCCTGGCGTGCGCGGTAAGCTGAAGTACCGGTCGCGGGTGCGGAGGAGCGGCTGAGAGTAAGAGGCTGCGCCGATCCAGGAACAACCTGCAACGCCAGCCGTTCGGAACTCAGGCGTTGCGTCGGCGTCAGAAGACCTCGACGGCAGCCGAGTGGCCAGGAGCTGTGCCGATTCGCTGGTCCCGGGTGATCAGAGGAGCCCGCAATTCTTCGGCCAGGGCTACGTACGCGGCATCGTAAGCAGTCAAGTTCTGCCTGAGCCGCCATATCCGCCGGAGCAGCAGCGCTGGAGCATGGCGCGTGATGCGAAGAGCGAGCATGTCCTCGATTGCCTGGCTGGCTCTGGTGGGGCCCACGATGCCCTGCCGCACGAGGCGCCGCAGGACCTGAAGAAACTCCACATCGAGCAAATGAACGCTGTGCAGGGTCTCCTGGCGCGCATAGATGCGTTGCTCGATGCGCTGCCCGGCTGGGGTTTGCAGCAGCCAGTCAATCGCTGCCGACGTATCCAGCACAATCATCGCGCCGCGCGTTCCTCGCGCAGCAGATCGGCGGTGTTGAATGTCGCCGCAACCGGTTTGCGGGTGTGCAGGCGTTCGCGGAACTCTGCGAGGGTCGGACGCTCTGCAATTTCCCGAAGTTCGCCGAGCAAATAATCGGAAAGAGAGGCGCCGGCGGTTGCGGCCCTGGCTTTCAGGGTGCGGTGAAGAGCATCCGGAACATTTCGCACCTGGATCATCTTTGTCATGTTTTCAGCATAGTTGCATGTGCTGCACATGTAAAGATCCTCGACCGGGCAGCCGCAGATCCTTCCTCCCTTCCGTCGTCAGGATGACAGCGCTGGTGGTGGGGTGTGATTTGCCAAGCTCCGCGCAGGAGAACAGCGCTCACTTAGCGGGCGAGTGCTGCGCGAGATCGAACAGCGCGTCGTGGCGGGAGCCGCCGGCCATCAACTCGCGCACGCACTCGACCGGGCCGAGGCCGCCGCGGGCTCCGTGGCCGGTGCAGTTGAGCGCGGCCGCAGCGCAGGCGAAGTCGAGCGTCTGCTCGAGCGGCCAGTCCTGCAGGAAGCCGTAGATGAAGCCGGCGTGGAAGATGTCGCCGGCGCCGGTGGTATCGACGACCGGGACGCGATACGCGGGGCGATAGCAGAAGCCCGCATCGGTGCAGGCGAGGACGCCGTCGTGCCCCAGCGTAGCAGCGGCGAGACGGCAGCCCAGGCGGCGGCGTACCAGCGGCAGCGACTCGAAGAGATCGGTATCGCCGGTGAGGCGATGCGGGATGTCGCGGCTGACGATGAAGTAATCGATCTTGTCGAGCAGGCCTTCGACGCCGGGGTACAGCTCGTCGAGATCGGCGATGACGGGGACACCGGCCTCGCGAGCCCAGGCAGCGGCCGCGATGGCGGCTTCGGTATCGAGGCCGTCGAGCAGCAGCGCGCGGGCGTCGGTGATCCACTCTTTCCGGAGGTCGCCTGGGCGCAGCGCCAAGCGATCGTCGCGCTGCCAGAGGACGGTGCGCTCGCCCGTGTCTTCCACCAGGATGAAGGTCTGCTGGCTGGGGCAGCCGGACGCGGTGATCAGGCGGGTGTCGACACCGGCCTTGCGGAACTCTTCGCGATGGAGCCGCGCCGCGTCGTCGTCGCCGAGCTTGCCGATGTAGCGGGCGCGCAGGCCCCATCCCTGGCACGCGACCATGGCGGTGGCCACCTGGCCGCCGGGCAGGACGGTTGCGGAGCGGAACTCAACCTTGGAGCCGGAGGCGGGGAAATGCGGGAGCGGGATGAGCGTGTCCGTGGCGTTCAGTCCAACGCCGACAATATCCATGGGCGCGAGGGGTTTCCTTTGTGTTCATGGTAATAGAGGTTTACGGGTGCGCGGTGCGAAGCCCCCGATCGCCGACAACCGTCACGGTATCCTGTGGCCAATGAGAGCCCTCAGATTCGTCCTGACGATCGTGTTCATCCCGGGAATTGCGTTCGCACAGCAATCGATACATGAGGTGGACTTCAGGAACTTCAGCTATCCGCTCACAGGTTCCCTGCTTGGGCATGATGGACTGGAGTGGTTGGATACGTCGGGTCCCCAAAGGGAGATCCATCTCGTCGCAGGCTCCCTCCTGAAGAAGGAATCAGGGGGCTTTCTTCTGGAATCGGTCAAGTACGCCGACTTGACCGGAGATGGAAAGGACGAAGCGATTGTCGTTCTCCGGTACCTGACGGGGGGAACGCAGACGACGAACTACGTGTACATCTACACGTTTCGAGACGGAGCCCCTAAATTGCTCGCGTACTGCCACACGGGTGATCGCGCGTACTCCGGCCTGTATAGGGTGTATGCCACTGGCGGAACGCTGGTATTTGACCTGTACGACCCTGCTAAACGATCGGGAGACTGCTGCTCCAACGGTGTCATTGTCAGACGGTTCCGGTGGAAGGCTGGGCGCTTTGAGCCATTCGGCCGACCCGAAGAACTGGGTGTGCCAGGCGAAGGGTAAGACTGCTGTTGATGACCGCGTCACGGCAGACAGGAGGTCTCGCGGCAGAGGATTTCCGAGAAACTGCACTGGATGCCCGATGGCGGATGATTTCGAGATCGTGAATGGCACGGACACCGACCGAATCGTTCCAATCCAGTAAGGAAGGCCGTGTGGCGACCCGGTGCCTTTCTTTCCATCGAAGATGGCATGGACCGAGTAGGAACGGGGGGGGGCAGATTTTCGACGGACCGCGGGTTGACAGGGTCGTCGTAGATCATGAACATCTTCAGTTCTGCGTCAACCTATCTGTCCGCCGCAGCTTGCGACGGATACAAAAACAGAGAGAATAAGCAAAACCCGCATCGGCAGTTTCAACGTTGGACGCTCCGCGAGATTGAGACGCTCGAAGTCCATCGATCGTTATTCGTGTATTGTGCCGTTCGTGTTGCGCGTAACAGCGGCAGAATTGAATTTTCGCGGTACGCTGATCCCGCCCGCTTCGGTCAAACAAACCGGGTCTTCCTCCACAGGAACGAAGCGACGGCGGCAAGCACGACGATGAGGATCACGGTGAGGACGAGCGCGGGGGTCCAGTGCAGCGCGAGACGCGGGATACGCGCATCGATCGCGGCCCAGACGAAGACGCCGAGCGCGCCGAGAAGAATGAGATAGTCCCACCACGGGCGATTTTCGCCGGTCCTCGCATCTTCGGCGTGCCCATGCTGCGTGCGCAGCGTGGCCTCGAGATCCATGCCGTAGCGGTCGCACTCGCGGCGAATCGCGCGCGTGGTCGAGGCGGATTCGTCGGGCGAAACGGTGGCTCCGGCGATGAGCATGGCGCCGACAATGGTGATCGCGGAGCCGAGCAGCGCGAGCCAGCGCACCGAGCCCTGCGCGCCGGCCAGCTCGCCGAAAACGAGCACGCCCCACGCGAATCCCCACAGCTGATTCGTGTTCGAGAGCGGGATGGCGCGGCTGATGCCGACGTATTTCGTCGCGTACTGCTGGAAGAGGTCGCCGATGACCCAGCAGAATCCGCCCAGCAGCAGCCAGAAGATCGAGGACCGCAGGTCGATGAGCTCGCGCGCGAGGCCGTGCAGGCTGCCGGGCAAAAGCGCGGCGAGAAAGAGCATCGTGCCGACTTCGCCGATGGTGAAGATGGTGACGAACGAGAGCGGATTGATGCCGCTGAGATACGCCTTGCGGTAGGGGACGTACATGGTGCCCCAGAGCAGGCC
>JBARMS010000130.1:0-3028 GCA_049802575.1 Acidobacteriaceae bacterium
GGGAATGGCCAGCTACACGTTCCGTCAATTTTCGCGAGCGCAGCTGATCGGATTCATGCGCGAGCTGAAGCTTTCCGCGCTGAACGCCAAGGACGTGAAGGATCATCTGCCGATGGATCCGGGCGGCGAGGCGCAGGCTCTCGAGGACTACGCGGCGGCGGGGATTCGGCTGCATGCGGCGGGCGTGGTTTCACTTGCAACCGACACCGACGAGGATATGCGGCCGAAGTTCGAGTACATTAAGCGCGCGGGGCTGCGGGTCATGGTCGCGGGCAATCCAACGCCGGCGGCACTGCCGCGCGTGGAGAAATTTGCAAAGGAATACGACATTCGGGTTGCGATCCACAACCACGGGCCGGAGGATAAGCTCTGGCCTTCGCCGCTGGATGTGCTGAAGGCGGTGCAGGGGATGGATGCGCGGCTGGGGTGCTGCATCGATGTGGGGCACGCGGTGCGCGCGGGAACGGACATCGTGCAGGCCGTGCATGCGGTGGGGGGGCGGCTCTTCAACATGCACATGAAGGATCTGACGGACTTCCACGATAAAGAAAGCCAGGTCGCGGTCGGCGACGGGAAGATGCCGGTGCGCGCGATCTTCGAGGCGCTGGTGGCGATCGGGTATCCCGGGTTTGTCGACCTGGAGTACGAGGTGCACGCGGACGATCCGATGCCGGGCGTGACGAAGAGCTTCGCGTATATGCGCGGCGTTCTGGCGGGCTTGGGATACGCAGCCGCGTAACGGCGGCTTCGCGCAAGATGTTTCCTTGCGCTGTTGTTCAGATCAACTGAGATCGGAGAGTCGCCGCGCTGCGAGAGGGGGGAGATCGCGCATCCCCAAACGAGCGAGGACTGTGGGCTCCTCCGAGTGGACCGACGCAGGCGTGGGCTCATTCATCACCTGATGGAAGGCCGTCTGGAACCGCTCCATGTCGCTGTGCGTTCCGACCGTGATGCGCACGTACGTGGGCCAGGCGGGCCAGACGCGTCCGATGAAGACGTTGCGCTGGGCCATGGCGGCGATGATCTCGCGGCCGGGGCGGCCGGTATCGAGCATGAAACAGTTCGTATCAGAGGGGATGAACTTGTAGTGATTCGCGGTGAGCCATTCGAAGACGCTGCTGCGGATGTCGGTGTTGATCTTGCGGCGCTGCGGGACCAGGTCGGGCGTCTGCAGGCTGCTGGTGGCGGCGGCGACGGCAAGAATGGGCATGAAGTTCTGGCCGTAGTTCTGGATTTTCGCGAGTAGATCGGGGCGTCCGATGGCAAACCCGCAGCGCAGCCCAGCCATGCCGTACACCTTCGAGAAGGTCCGCAGGACGATGAGGTCTTTGCCGGCTTTCACCAGGTCGAGGTTGGGCGTCGCGTCGGTGAAGTGGATGTAGGCCTCATCGACGAGCAGGATGGAGCCTTTGGGCTTGTTGGCCAGAGCGTATTCGATGTCGGCGCGGCTGGTAATGGTTCCGGTGGGATTGTTGGGATTGCAGATGTAGAGCACGCCGGCATTGGGATCAGCGGCGACCATGGCGCGGACGTCGTGGGAGTAATCGGCGGCGAGTGGAACTTTGACGGTCTTTGCGCCGCTGCACTTCGCGGCGAAGGTTGGGGCTTCATAGCTCGGGTCGGCGATGACGAGGCTGTGGTCCGGCGAGGTGAAGGCGAGCACGGTGTAGTGCAGCGGCTCGCTGGATCCGGCGTAGAGCAGCACGTTCTCCGGCTGGAGGCCTTGCTGGGCGGCGAACAGGGCGACGAGCTTTTCCGACAATTCAAAGTCGTAGCGCCCGCCTTCGGGCAGCATGCTGGCCATGATGGCGCAGGCGCCGCTGCACGGACCGAGAGGATTCTCATTCGCGTCGATCCGCACCGAATCCGGTCCGTAATCGTGCGTGAGAGCGCTGCGCTGCGCGCGGGCGAGCTGGGGCTCGGTGAGGATGGGAACCGCGGCAGCGGCGGATGCGGCTGCGGCCATGCGAAAGAATGTGCGGCGAGAGAGATCGGCGGACATGTGCGCCTCCTGGCTGGGACCGTCAGTGCACCGGATGAACCTGAACGAGGAGAGCATTCCCGGCAAGCCACCACGCAAACGGTGGTTTCCTCGGCTTGGTTGTAGGGAATATTAACCCAGCTGCGGGACGCCGGGGGAGAAAGATTTTGCCGGCGGCGGCAGCGGCGAGCGTATGGAGAACAACGGCACCGCTCCCACGAGCAACCCTGAAAAAAAGCGCCCGTGGCCGGAGACGGAGCCACGGGCTTCAGGGAGGCTAAACCGAAATCTCATCGCAAGCTGGAGCAGCGCAGGCGCCGCTGCAGTCGGCTGACAGCTTGGGGTGCATTCCGAGAAGCAGCAACCGGCAGGGCGATCGACAGAAACCCGCGTAGACAGCGAGGCGCGGCTCTTCTCAAGGTTTGCGACCTCCAGGTGCATGACCGGTTCGCGGGAAGTCCCGCGACGCGAGTTGGCTCTCGATCGCAGCGACAGCGCTGCGCCGTACTGCGACTCTGATTACCTTGGGGTCTTCGACAGGGAAGGTCGCCGCGAAAACTGATGCCCTTCTCACAAGGAAGGGGTGGCTGCGGCTCTTCACCTCACGATGAGGTGAAGAAGGTTCTTCATTGTTGACACATGCGGAGGAAAAACGCAAGCGGCAATATGGCACGACAGCCGATGCGGACACAGCGGCCAGCCGGAGCGCAGCCTGCCGGGCTGCGCGCGGTGTGATCGTCAGGTGGGAAGGAGGGTACGTTTGATGAGACGCTGGGCTGGGCGCTCAATCCAGATCATCACGAGGACGGCAGCACCGACCAGGAGAGCGTAACTGAGCCAGGGATCGAAGCGAGCGAGCCCGGTTCGGTCGAGGATGTGGGAGTCGTGGATGAGGTTCCAGAGATTGAAGTGCAGGATGTAGAGGCAGTAGCTTGCCTGGCCGACGGCGACAAATGGAAAGAAGCCAAAGAAGCGGGCGATGAGGTTATGTCCGGCGAGCCCGAGGACGGCGAGCGCGAAAAGCGGCATCATGAGGCCGTCGTGCAT
>JBARMS010000131.1:0-6032 GCA_049802575.1 Acidobacteriaceae bacterium
CCATGAATCTGGAACACACTCTTCGCAATATCCAGCCCGACTACGCTGACTTCTCTGGCCATGGACCACCTCCTGCCCGACAGTAGCAAACACTGCTTGCCGAGCCGGGTCCATACCATCAGGTCACCATGCCTCCCCATCCGGAGCTGACCGGCGAGCAGGCGCATGCCATGGCGCAATGGATCGAGAAAGAAGCCGCCAATCCGAATGTGCATGAGTACGTCGGAACCGACGGCGCGATTCGGATGGAAGCGCCTGCCGCGCCGGCCCCGAGCGCAAGGACTGAGGATCACGGCGAGTTATACGGCCCCCCGCCTCATCCGCCGATCGCCAGCAAGCTTCGCATGGCGAAGATACGGTAATTCTGCACGGCAAGTGAGGAATCGCGCCCATCGCCGCACCCCTCCAGCCCGATCCCCTGCACTCAAGCCAACGTCGGGCTTGCATGGGGCACCGGCGCGGGTCTGGGACGTCGAAGCCAGGAACGCCGTCAGACGGCCTGGAACTCCGCCGCGGGAATGACCTCGCAGGTGGCGTAGGTGTTGATGGGCTGGGTCAGCGCCAGAGGTTTGTAGCCCGCCTTCTGCGCGCGGATCACGACGGTGTTGGAGAGCACCGCATTGGCTGGGGCAACGCGGCTTTTGGGAATCCCCCAGGGGACCACCTGCCAGGACTCGTGCACTTCTCCCATGGGATTGAATGGGGCGCTGGCCAGTTCGGCCGCGACGGCGGTGTCGTCGAAGGTGAGCCCGCAGGTCTGCGCGTTGCCGATCATCCAGTGCAGGGTGATGTTGGAGAGCTCCTCCTGGTCGTAGCTGCCGCCGACGTCGCAGTGGACGCCGGGGAACCAGACCTGGGTGAGCTGGGCGTCGTTGGCGCGGGGGCTGCCGTCGGGATTGGTCCACAGCGTAGGCGAAAACGGGGCGCGCCGCTCGTCGAGCGAGACGGCGTGATACGCGTTCTGCACGCAGGGACTCAGGGTCGTGTCGAGGAAGCCGTACTTCGCCTGATCGAATTCGTTGAACAGCTGCCCGGGAATGCCCAGCGCGCCGACCGTGTCCCACACACCCACCATGCGGATGGTCACGTCGGCCATCGCGTACTGCTGCTTGAGCTGCGCCTTCATTGCCGCGCGCACCGCCGGACCCGTGGTGCGATAGGCGCTGAAGATCCGCGGCACCGTCTGGTTATCGAGGTTCTTCGTCGGCACGCCGAACCCGGCCAGCATCCCGCACAGCGACCGCGCCGTGTAGGCCCCGCGGCTGAACCCGAGCAAATAAATCTCATCGCCCGGATCCCACACGTAGGAGAGAAAAGCGTAGCCGTCCTGGATCTTCTGGAACAGCCCATCGCCCATGGTTCCGCCGAAGAAGTGCTCGAAGGGAGTGCCGTCGGTCCCCACGCCGCTGTCGTAATACTTCAGTTGCGAGTCATCGTCGTTCAGCAGCAGAAACAGCTTGCGGACATTGGTGTCGTTCGGCATCTCCGCCGGACCATGCGGCGTATTCCAGGTGCCATCCGCGCAAAACACAATCCTCTTGCTCATTGGTTGCCCCTTCTGTGGATCGCCAACCAGTGTGCCTGAAAGGAGCGCCTTGCGCACCAGAAATGTGGCGGGGGGGTGGTGGCGATTGCGTCCGGCCAAAGGGAATGCGGGGGGCGGGGGCGAGCGCGGGCTCTTCGCGATTGCGCCCAGGGGAGCGAAGTCTGGAGCGGTTGGCGATGGAGAGGACCGGGCCGTCCGGGGACGAGCGGATTCATCGAGCAGAGTTGGTCAAGCGAAATGTTGAGGCGATTACCGGCGGCAGGGCTCCGTGATGGAGCTATGGCTCTCTTTGGGTTTCGCGGTCCATCCGCATTGGCATTCGTCTGGAAATCGCTTCGCCGCGCTGGCGCGCAGGATTACTCCCGATTCCGGAGTCCTGGCCGGTTCCTAGCGGCCGCCCGTGTAGTTGCTGACGATGCGCGCGGCGGTTTGGCTGGTGTCTTCCCCTAACGCGTGGATCATGCCGAAAGGAATATTCTTCTCGACGGTCTTGGTGTCTCCCGTCAACTGGAGATCGGCAAGGCCATGGTCCGGGTGTATGGCCAGGATGAGATACGTGCCTTTCAATCCATCGGCCCAGACCTGCTGTCCGACTTGCGGGCTTTTCATGCGGAGAGTTTAGATCGGTTTGGGCGTGCTTGTACATCACCCGTTTTCGCCAGCTTCTCACTGCCGGACGTGGGGCGTCACGCGCTTCATCCGCAACCAGCTGTGGCCTGTGAGGCCGAACGATCCGTGGAGCTTCGCGGGGGCCATGGTCGTGGTGATTCTCACCGGCGTGCTCGCGTGCCTCGTGCCGGCGCGGCGCGCGACCGAGGTCGATCCGCTGGCCGCGCTGCGCCGCGAGTAATCTTGCCCGCACTCAGACTTTCGTCGGATTCGCATTGCTGGTGTACCCGCATACATTTTTTCCCGTAGCCTGGGCAGCGTGTCTCCCGGTGCTCAAACGGGAGCAGAGCTCAGGGCACAGCGCTCAGAAAACAAGGATCGACAGCGGCAGCGGGAACAACTTCAGGAGGCACGGCAATGCAGGGACAGGGATGGCGGCGATGGATGGCGGGAATAGCGGCAGCGGGAATGCTGATGCTGCCGGGGCTGCCGCTCAGCGGGCAGAACACGAACACGGGCGAGATTAAAGGGATTGTGACCGATCCCACCGGGGCCGTGGTGCCGGGCGTGACGGTGACGATCACCAATGTGCAGACCGGCGTGGTGACCACGACGAAGACCAATGGAAGCGGCCTGTATGACGTGCCGTCGCTGCTGCCGGGCCAGTACACGGTCAACTTCAAGGCGGCGGGTTTTGAAGAGTACCGGCGGCAGGGCATTGCGCTGGAGGTGGAGACGATCGGCATCGACGCGACGCTGCATGTGGGCTCGACATCGCAGGAAGTGACGGTGACGGCGCAGGCTCCGCTGATCGAGACGGAATCGTCGGACCAGCACGTGATCTTCAGCACGAAGACGGTGGAGGATGTGCCGACCGTCGGAGGCGTCTGGTACAACGAGCTGACGAACGTGCTGCCGGGTGTGAACCCGGGAGGGCCGGGCGGCGGGCAGGATGCGTCAGGGCAAGGCGTAGGCATCAACGGGACGCAGGGATACCTGGGCAACTGGCTGATTGAAGGGTCCGACGCGACGCAGCCGCGCGACGTGAACGCGAGCGACAACTATCCGCCGCTCGATGCGATCGGCGAAGTGCAGGCGGTGACGGGGACGTTCGGAGCGCAGTATGGGACGGGCGTGGCGGCGTTCAACGTGATTCTGAAGAGCGGCGCGAATGCGTGGCACGGCTCGGCGTTCGAGTTCATTGAGAACGACGCCTTCGATGCGCTCAACTACTTCACGCCGAAGGGCGCGAAGACGCCGCTGCGCTGGAACGAGTACGGGGGCAGCGTGGGCGGGCCGATTCTGCACGACAAACTGTTCTTCTACTTCACGTATCAGCGGAATCCGGCGCGTTCGTCGTCGGTGTCGACGATGACGGTGCCGACCGATGCGATGAAGGCGGGGAATTTCTCGGGGCTGCCGAATCCGATTTACGATCCCGCTTCGACAACCTGCACCAACGATGGGGCGGGCACGTGCACGCGCACGCAATTCAGCAACAACACCATCGATACGGCGATGGATCCGGTGGCGCTGGCGATCCAGAAGTATTTTCCCGAGCCGACCAATCCGAATGCGCTCTTCAATAACTATGTGACGGTGGTGACGGAGCCCAGCGTGTCGCAGTGGTACGCGGGCAAGGTGGACTACAACATCTCCGCCAACAACAAGCTTTCGGGAAGCATTCTGGAATTTCCGATATCGCTGATTTATAACGCCGACGGCTTTTGCGCGCTGGGGTTCGACTGCACGAAGGGGCCGCGCAACCTGAATCAGGACGGGCAGATTACCGACACGTGGACGATCAGCTCGCGGACACTGAACGAAGCGCGCATCGGCGCGGTACGCGAGCTGGATGCGTATGTTCCGCCCACCTATGACCAGGGTTTCCCGGCCAAGCTGGGCATGGAACCGGCGTACGGAGCCAATGCACCGGGGAACATCTTCCCCAACATCACGATCAACGGCGGCGACGGGGCGGGGCAGATCGGCATCGGGGGCGGCGTGCACGCGGTGCTGGCCGACGGCGCCTATGTGGCCGGGGACATTGTGACGCTGATCCGCGGCCGGCATGCCATCAAGATGGGCGGCGAGTTCGACAAGAGCTATCAGAACTACACGAACTGGGGCGACGTGAGCTCGGGGAATTTCCAGTTCAACGGCATCGGGACGGCGCAGTTCTGGCCGGGCGGGAATTATCCGAATACGACGGGCGGTTACGGCACGGTGGCGTCGGGCGCGCCCTACGCGGACTTCCTGCTGGGCCAGGTGTACGGCTGGTATGTGTACGACTATGAGGAGACCGGCGCGCGCATGTGGAACCTGGCCGGATTCCTGCAGGACGATTACAAAATATTGCCGGACCTGACGCTGAACCTCGGCCTGCGCTACCAGTATCAGTCGGGATGGGGCGAGGAACACAACCGCTTCGGCAGCTTCGATCCGTCGCTGGTGAACACCGGGCAGTACGTGCCGGCGGGGACGCTGGGCGCGATGATCTACGGCGGGCAGGATGGGCGCAACACCATCGAGGACGGCGTGAACGAGTGGGATCCGCGGCTGGGGCTGGCGTGGGCGCCCAGGCCAACCTGGTCGATCAGGGCGAGCTACGGCGTTTTCGACGCGCCGCGGTCGGCGGAGTCGTATACCGACGGCGCGCTGGGGCTGGGGCTGAATCCGCAGGGGTCGAATGGGTATTCTTCGAACTTCACGACCGGCATTCAGTACTACCCAACGCCGTGGACGCTGGCCAGCGGGCCGCCGGCAGGGTCTGTGATCTACCCGCAGCAGTCGAGCTTCAGCAACTCGAAGTACAACTACCAGAGCGTTTACTACTACCCGACGAACATGCCCATCGAGTATTACCAGGAGGCGCTGCTTTCCGTGCAACACCAGTTCCCGGGCAACATGCTGGTGGACGCCAGCTACGTATTCACCAAGGGCACACACCTGAACTTCAACCGCGACATCGACCAGGTGCCGGAGGACAAGCTGAGCCAGGGCGCGGCGGGGGAGCCGTATCCGCAGTACACGTCCATCCAGGGAGCGATCTTCGACGGATGGTCGAACTACAACGCACTGCAACTGCGCTGGGAGAAGCGCATGTCGCACGGCATCTCGTTCCTGGTGAATTACGCGTGGTCGAAGACGATGGACGCGGGAACGAGCAACGGACACTACGAGACGATTGACGCCTGGCAGAACGCGTACGATCCGGCGGCGAATTACGGCTTGTCGCAGCTGGACGTTCCGCAGAACCTGAACGGCTATGCAACCTGGGAGCTACCGTTCGGGAAGGGCCGCGATATACCGCTGCACGGCGTGGCCGATGAGGCTCTGGGCGGCTGGCGCGTGACGGGCGTCTTCCAGGCGCACTCGGGGGTTCCGTTTACGCCGGTGGTGGGCAGCGCGGACCAGAGCAATTCGCAGGCGGGGCGGTGCTACTGCGGGTTCTCCTGGTTCCCGAATGTGGTGGGCAATCCAAAGGTGTCGCATCCGACCATCAGCGAGTGGTACAACCCGGCCGCGTTCGCGGTGCCCGCGGCGAACACCTTCGGCGACGCGCGGCGCAACATGCTGCGCGGGCCGCAGTGGCGCGACGTGGACTTCAGCCTGGGCAAGACGTTCTGGCTCGGCGAGTGGATTGGCAAGGACTATCACATGGAGGTGCGCGCCGATGCCGACGATGCCTTCAACTACTCGAACTTCGGGCAGCCGAGCTCATCGGTGGGCGTGGCCGGAGGCGGGGTGATTACCTACGCCAACAGCAACCGGCTGGTGCAGCTTGGAGCGCGCATCACCTTCTGAGCGGCGCGGCGCATCCGCAGGAACGCCCGGATGAGGAAGCCTTCCCCTCATCCGGGCTTTTGTTTTGGAG
>JBARMS010000132.1:0-23177 GCA_049802575.1 Acidobacteriaceae bacterium
GCAGCGTCAAGGGCGCCATTTGTGCCCATGCTCGTGACAAATACAATGCCCCCGGATGTCCCGGGTTCCTCCCCGGCCATCCCATGGCCGGCAAAGAAGTCGGGGGGGCGGCGAATGCCGATGCGAATCTCTTCTCCGGCTCGGTTTGGCTCTTCACCGAACCGTCGCATGCATCGTTTCCTCCATCCCAGAGTCCCGGCCCGCGCGAAGGCGCCTTGGCTCCCCAGGCGAACGAATCGACCGCGCAGGCCGTGGCCCGCGAATGGCGCTCCTGGGTGGCATGGTTCGGCTGCCGCATCGTTGATATCGACCCCGAGCGCCACGATCTGATTTGCGCGTGGATCAGCCATCTGCCGCAGTTCGTCTCCACCGCGCTCTCTGCGCTGCTCGAAGACGAGTTCGCCGCCGATCCCGACTTGTTGCCCATCGGCGGCCGCGCTCTCCGCGAAATGACCCGCCTCGGGGCAAGCCCGTTTTCCATGTGGCGCGACATCGCCCATACCAACGCCGACGCCATCGCGCACGCTCTCTCCGCTCTCGAGCAACGCCTCGCCCATCTCCGCGAAAATCTCAAAAACCCCGGGCTTCGCGATGAATTTGATCGCGCCAACCGCTTCCGGCTGCGCAAGCCCCACTCCTGATCCGTCGAGCTACTGCTTCTTCAGCGCATCGATAAAGGCAATCACCGACGAATCCGCCCAGTTGGCGGCGGCGACGTGTTCCGCCACCAGCCGTCCGTCCTTCTCGTAGAGAAAAGTCGCCGGATACTGATTGAGACGCATCGATTCCGGGATGTCGTCATCCCGCATCGTGTAGAAAGGCAGATCCAGATGATTGCGCCGCGCATACGCCCGCACCGTGGCTGGCGTATCCAGTCTGGACACGATCAGAAACTCTACCTGCGGATCGTTGCGGTAAAGATCGTAGAGTTTCTGTACGGTTGGCATCTCCACGACACACTGAATGCACCACGTTCCCCACAAATCCAGGAACACAACCCGTCCCCGGCTCGCTGACAGATGGCGCTCTTCGCCCTCCAGCGTGGAGTAGACCAAATCATCCGCAGACCGCGGCGCGTAGACCAGATGAGGTGCCTGCATCCGCGTCGCAATGCGGCGCTCCACCAGTTTCAGGAACAGGAGCCCTCCGCCAGCCATCAAAACAACGGCCGCCAGTCCGAAGGCAGCCACACGGTTTCGGACGTTCTTCAAAATGGCAATCCTTTGAACCTAAGGATCATACGCATGCAGGCGCGGCATAGTTCCGGTTACGCTATTGCCCATGGCCCGCTGTCCCGCGTATTGCCTTCTCGCCGCTTTTTTTGTCTTCGTGACGTTTGCCGCCGCCCAACAAACCACGCTCCTCGTCGACGTCGACCACCGTCCGCAAACGTCGCTGGACGGCCCGTGGCACTACATGCCCGATCCCTACCGTGACGGATGGGGCTCGAACCCAGACCACCCCAGCCCCGGCGGCTACGCGAAGAACCTGCATTACGTCCCTGGTGGTCCGCTCGTCCAGTACGACTTCTCTCGTTCGCCCACGCTGAACGTTCCCGGCGACTGGAACACCCAGGACAAATCGCTCTTCTACTACGAGGGCACGCTTTGGTACCAGCGCGATTTCACCTGGCATCCCAAACCGCACACGCGCATCTTTCTCCACTTCGACGCAGCCAACTACGCAGCCTGGATCTACGTCAACGACGTCTTTGCCTGCGCTCACGAGGGCGGCTTCACTCCCTTCGACTGCGACATCACCAGCGCGGTGAAAGAAGGGGACAACTTCATCGTCGCCGCGGTCGATAACACCCGACAGGTCCCCGCCGTGCCCACCCTCAAAACCGACTGGTGGAACTACGGCGGCCTGACGCGCTCTGTATCGCTCGTCGAAGTGCCGGAGACCTACATCGATGACGAGTCGCTCCAGCTCCATCGCGGTTCTTCAACGCAACTCGACGGCTACGTCCACGTTGACGGCGCTGATGCAGGCACGAGCGTCACTCTCCGCATTCCCGATCTTCACATCGAGAAAGTAGCGGCTACGGATACAAATGGCCGCGCGGCCTTCTCCTTCGATGCCCCCGGCCTCGAGTTCTGGTCACCGGACCATCCGCGCCTCTACCGCGTCGAATTCTCCGCCGGCCCCGACCACCTCACCGACGACATCGGCTTCCGCACCGTCGCAGTCCGAGGCGACCAAATCCTGCTCAATGGCAAGCCGATCTTCCTCCGCGGCATCAGCTTCCACGATGAAGCCCCGTACCGCACCGGCCGCGCCTGGTCCGACCAGGACTCTGCAACCCTCCTCGGCTGGGCGCGCGAGCTCCACTGCAACTTCGTCCGCATGGCTCATTACCCGCACACTGAAAATGAGTACCGCCTGGCCGACAAGCTCGGCATCCTGGTTTGGTCGGAGATCCCCGTCTACTGGGCCATCGACTGGACCAATCCCGAGACGCTCGCCATCGCCAAACAGCAACTCCACGAGATGATCCGCCGCGATCACAACCACGCCGCCGTGATTCTGTGGTCGCTCTCGAACGAAACGCCGGAAAGCCCGGCGCGCGATGCCTTCCTCCATCAACTCGCCGAGCAGGCGCGCAGCGAGGACCCCACACGCCTTATCACCTCCGCCATCGTCACGCATTTCCACGGCACGACCGCGGTCCTCGACGACCCGCTCGGCCAGGACCTCGATGTCCTCGGGTACAACGAATATCTCGGCTGGTACCAGGGCTCAGCAGCCGATATCCCGAACTACACCTGGCAAAACCCGATGGGCAAGCCCGTCATCATCAGCGAATTCGGTGCAGGCGCGAAAGCCGGTCTCCACGGCCCCCAGACGCAGATGTTCACCGAGGAATATCAGGACTACGTTTTCCGCCAGCAGTTCAAAATGCTCGCGAATATCCCGTTCCTGCGCGGTATGACTCCCTGGGTTCTCATGGATTTTCGCTCGCCCCTGCGCCCGCTGCCCGGCATACAGGACCACTTCAACCGCAAAGGCCTCGTCTCCGACCAGGGCCAGAAGAAGAAGGCCTTCTTCACCCTCCAGCAGTATTACGCGCAGAAGGAGAAAGTGAACAGCGGACAGTGACCGCTCACTGTCGAACGCCGATCCCTGTCACGCCCCCAGCCGTCCCAGCCCAATCCCGATCACGTACGTCGCCACGCCTTCCAGTGCGCCCACCAGCGTCATTTCCAGGCCCGACGCCCACCAGCTGCGCACGGTGATGAGCGACTTGGCCGCGCCCACGGCGAAATGCGCCATCAGCGACACGATCGCCGAAACAATGACCGCCGGATAGCCGCTCATGAAGAAGAACGGCACGATGGGAATGAACGCGCCCACCGCGGTCGACAGCGCGCCCGACCACGCCGACACCAGCGGCTGGCTCAGCCCCTCCTCGCTCATATTCAGACGCTCCGCAGCCAGCGACCGCGTAAATCGCTCCTTGTCTTCGGCCAGATGTTCCACCACGTGATCCGCATCGTCGCGCGGAATCCCCTTCACCTGGTAATAGAGCGAAAGCAGTTCGCGTGCCTCCGGCGCGTTCATCTCGATCGCCTCGCGCTCGCGTGCCAGCTCCGCTTCGTAAATCTCGCGCTCGCTCTTCGCCGCCAAATATGCGCCGGACCCCATCGACAACGCGCTCGCAATCATGCCGGCAATCCCCGACAGCAGCACCCAGTGGCTGTTGCCCAGGGTCGCGCCCGAAACGCCCGACACGATGCCGAAGATCGCGCCCAGACCGTCGTTCACGCCGTAGATTGCGTCGCCGATCCATCCCGCCGTTTGCCGGCCGCCCCGGTTCCGCTGCAGCAGCAGGTCATTCAGTTCCTGACGCGCCAGTTCTGAGCTCCCCTGCGGCTTCGGATAGCGGTGACGCACCAGTTCGCTCAGCTCGCGATAATGTTCCTGCTCGTCCGCGATCACCTGCTTCAAAATCGCAACGCTGGGCTCGTCGCCCAGTTCCTTCAGCTGCATTCCATAGCGCGCAATGTCGCGGCTCTCGTCGATCTCCAGCCGCCGCAGCGCCATCTGCGGACCGCCCAGCCGATTTACCAGCGAGTCCGCATCCCCTGTCGGCTTGCCTTCGTATTTCGGCAACTCCGCGCCCAGGTCACGGATCCGCTTCGCCCACAGCGCCGCGTGATGTGCCTCCGCTTCGGCCATATGCCGGAGCGTCTTCTTCCGCATCGGATCCTCGTCGCGGTCGGCCAGAGTGCTGTACGTGTGGAATCCGCGCATCTCCGCCTGCCAGTTCTCGCACAGCGCCTCCACAACCTTCTGTTCCTTCTGCGTCGCAGCCTGCGCCATCCGCGCTACCCTCCAATCCGATAGCTGAAACCGAAGCGGCCAATCTGAATCAGTGCGCGGGTCGCCGGGGGCCAGATCCGAATTTGCTCCACGCGCGTCGTGCCTGGAATCCGCGTCGCCGGCACCGAGCCGACCGGCTTGCCCGTCGCCGCCTCAAAAAAGTGAATCAGCAAGCCGTCTCCGCTGTGCTCATAGCCGATCACGTATTCGCCCACCGCCAATTCCACTGAATCGCCGATCCGCAGCGGCACCTGGGTCAGGAAAAAATGCGAGTATTTCCCCTCCGCCGAATATCCCGCGGTGATGAGCACTACCCCGGCGATCGTTTGGCCATGTCCGTTCGTGATCCCCGAAGCCGACGTCATCTCTGTCTCGATCCGCTCGGTGACCACAGGCGCGCGCGCCGGAATCACCGACCGCAGTTCCGCCTCGGTCGCCGTGCGCCAATCCGCCGCATGCCCATCCTGCGCCCTCACCTTCGCGGCCATAGCCACCAGCAGGCAGAGCGCCGCCGCGCTCATCCCAATCAACCGAGTTTTCGATGCCATGTGCAATCCCTAATCCCTAACCTAACCCCTGATCCCCGCCTACTCCAGATGCACCAGTCCCCGCTGCAAAGCCGTCGTCGCCGCCTGCGTGCGATCCTCCACGCCCATCTTGCTCAACAGACTGTTCACATGCGTCTTCACCGTCGCCTCGGAGATGAACAGCGCGCTTCCAATATCCTTATTGCTTTTGCCGGCAACGATCAGATGCAGCACTTCCAGCTCCCGCGCCGTGAGGGTCGCACCGCTCATCCGCTCGGCCAGTTTTTCGGCCACGCGCGGCGGAATCCGCGTCTTCCCCGCGTGCACGGTGCGGATCGCCTCCGACAATTCGGCCAGATCCATCCCCTTCAGCAGATATCCCTTCGCTCCGGCCTGCAGCGCGCGGTAGATGTCCTCATCGCCGTCAAACGTCGTCAGCACGACGATGCGCGCTCCGGGATTCCCTTCCCGAATGCGTGCAATCGCATCTGCGCCGTTCATCTTCGGCAGCCGCAAGTCCATCAGCGTCACATCGGGACGAAGCTTCCGGTGCAGATCCACCGCCTGCTCGCCGTCCGACGCCTCCGCCAGCACCTCGAACCCCGGAACAGTCTTCAGCAGCGCAGCCAAACCCTGGCGCACGACGTGATGATCGTCAACAATCAGAATTTTAATCGTATCCGTCATAGTTACGTTTCTACCGAGGCTTGCCAGCCGCCTCGGGCCTTCCTTTCCCGGCCTTCGCCGCACCGGTCGCGAGAGGCAGTTCCAGCCTCACCCGCGTTCCCTCACCAGGCTGGCTCTCAACCGTCAGTTTGCCGCCAATCGCCTGAGCCCTCTCGCGCATGCCGGTCATTCCGTAGTGCCCGCCTGCGCCGTCCGGCGGCGTGCCGGAGAACCCCTTCCCATCGTCGCGAATCTCCATCTCCAACATACCTTCGTCGAAGCTCAGCCGCAGCAGAATGTTCGCTGGCTTCCCGTGCCGAACCGCATTCACCACGGCTTCCCGTCCGATGCGCAGCACCTCTCGCTCCACCCCTTCGTCCAGCGCTCGATAGGTGCCGCTCACCTGCATCTGCGCCTTCACCGGGGCACTCGCGCGGGTCGCCACTTCCTCCGCCATCTTCAGCAGTCGCGCCGCCAAATCCTCCTGAGCCGCCGTTTGCGAGCGCAACTCCCAAATCGACATGCGCGCCTCATCGAGGCTGTTTCTCACCAGCGCCCGCGCATATTCCAGCTGTTCCCTGGCCGCCTCCGCCGACGACTGCATCAGTTGCGCCATCAGTTCCAGCTGCACGCTTACCGCTACAAACCCCTGGGCCAGCGTATCGTGAATCTCCCGCGCAATGCGGGTCCGTTCTCCCAGCACGGCCTCGTATTGCCGCTCGACTCCCAGCAGCCGCCGCCGCCACGCTGCATATCCCAGCCCAAGCACAGCCATCACCGCCAGCAGCCGGAACCACAGCGTCTGATAGACATGCGGCTCAACCGTCAGCTCCGCCGTGGCCGTCGCATCGCTCCACACCCCATCATTGTTCCGGGCCATCACGCGAAACCGGAATCTCCCGTGCGGCAAATTCGTGTAATACGCCACTCTGCGCGTTCCCGCATCCACCCATCCGGGGTCGAACCCTTCCAGCTGATAGCGGAATGCCACCTTCTGCGGCGCCACATAACTCAGCCCTGCATAATCGAACTCGTAATGGCTGTGCCCGGGCGCAACCCGCAGCCCGCCCGCTGCGCCCGGCACAATGCTCTGCGCCACATCATCCACCACCACCCGCTCCAGCGCCACCTGCGGCGCCACGCGATTCACGGGCATGTGCTGGGGATCGACTCGCGCAATCCCCTTGAGGGTCGCAAACCACAGCGTGCCGTCCTGCAACGCGAGCGCTGCCGGATGTCCCCCACTTGAGCACTCGCTGATCGGCATGCCGTCCGCCACGCCAAAGCGCATCACCTCAGGCGCGGCGCCGCCGTTCGCCATGCGGCCGAGATCATCCCGGCTCACGCGATAGACGCCGGTATTGGAGCTGATCCACAGGTATCCGACGGCATCTTCAAGGATGCCGATCACCCGCTGCGGCAGTTGCGCGTCCCCGAGGCGCACAATCTTCCCGGCGCGCATCCGGTTCAGCCCGCCGTCATTGGTGCCGATCCACAACGTGGAGTCCGCGTCCGCGTGAAGCGCCGTCACCACGTCGCTCGACAGCCCATCTTTTGTCGTGAAGTTTTTCAGGCGGCCGTCGCGAAATTCCGTCAGCCCGCCCAGCGTTCCGATCCACACATTTCCGTCGCGATCCTCCGTAATGGCTCCCACCAGATCGCTGCCCAGCCCATCGAGAGCCGTCCACGCCGTGAACTTCCCGTTCGCGTACTCTGACAATCCGTGCCGCGTCCCAATCCACACTGTTCCGCGCCGATCGACGTAGACAGATCGCACGAAATCGTCCGCCAGCCCATCGGCCGTGGTGAACACCCGCGCCACCTGGCCCTCGTGGAGAAAGTCAAGCCCATCCGGGGTGCCGACCCACACATCCCCATTCGACGCCGCAGCCACCGCCAGGACCACATTGCTCGACAACCCCTGCGCCGTGGTCAGTGGATAAAACCGGCCGTCGCGAAAGACGTTCAGTCCGCCCCCCTTCGTGCCCACACCCACATGCCCGTTCGGCGCCTGCGCCATCGACAACACATATTCGTCGGTCAACCCCTCGGCCGCTGTCAGCGCCGAGAATTTTCGGTCGCGCAGCACCGCCAGCCCGCCTGACTCCGTACCCAGCCACAGATCGCCCTCGCGATCCTCCGTCATGGCCAGATAGACATCGCCGCCGCGGAGCAACTCCGTCGTTCCATCAGGCGCAATCCGCATCAGCCCCTGCGCGGTTCCGGCCCAGATCATCCCCCGCCGGTCGCAAAACAGGAAATCCACCTGCATCGGAGAGCCGTCGCGTTTAATTTCACTTGAGACGGCATAAAGTCCCGCATCTGTGCCTACCCACATGCGTCCCTGCGCGTCGCGCGCCATCGCATGCACGGTCCCGGCAGACTTCGGAAGGTCGATGGTATGGCAATCGCCTCCCTTCGGACATTCTTCAACCTGCTGTCCCTGCGCCCACCAGGCGCGTCCGTTCCCGTCGACGGTCAGCGCCGTCACTTCAGTCCCCGCGCCCCCGGTGTAAAACGCCCCATTCGCGCTCGCCTCGCGCAGCCCTTGCTGCGTGCTCAGCCACAGCTCTCCATCGCCTCCCTGCACCATCACGCTTTTCTCAGTCAGATCGGCATCGAGCGCAACGTGCGTCAGCTGGTCGCCCTCCACGCGGAACAACCCCGACGCCGTCAGCGCCCACACCGTCCCGCGCCCATCCTGAAACGTGCGCCAAACTTGAGTCGCTGCGCCGATCGCCTCCACCTGCCCGTTGCGCAACCGCGCCAGGCCGCCCGACGTGCTCACCCAAAGCACGCCGCTGCGATCTTCCATCAGCCCATCAATCAAGTCGCTCGGGAGCTGCGGCGTGTTTTCATGCGTCATCACCGCAAAGGCTGCGCCGTCGAAGCGCACCAGGCCGCCTTCGGTCGCGATCCACAGGAACCCATCGCGTCCCTGCACGATGGCGTGGACGGTGTTTTGCGGCAGTCCCGAGTCCGTCTGCCACGACTGATAGCCGTACTGCGCCAGCGCCGTATGGGGATCGAGCGCCCGCGCCGCCGTCGCGGCGAGCGATATTCCGCACAGCGAAACGGCAACGGCCCGCAACTTAAACATGGTGTGATGCTCTCAGGGAATGCTATATCCAGGCGCTCCCGGACGTCTGCACCGCCTCAGCGGCCTCTGGGGCGGACTCCGGATCTCCGCTCGCCGGCGCGCCTGACCTGCACCTTTTCCGCGGCCGCGGGTCCAATCGTGAACGCCCCCATCGCCGTCTCAATCGCCACCGTCTGGTCGTAATTCCGCTTGATCACCCGGATGGTCCCGCCGGGCTCGATGCCGGTCTGGTGCAAAAACCGCAGCAGCTTCGGATCGCGCTCGTACAGGCTGGTCACGGTGTACTGGGCGCCCACCGCCACATCCGCCAGCGCCCGCACCCCGCGCCGCATCCGCTTCTCCGGCGTCTCCGGCAGCACCGCGTTGCCATGCGGACAAGTCCCCTTCTCCCCCAGCTTTTTCATCAGCAGCGCTTCGAACGCCGGCGACACGGCATGCTCCAGCCGCTCTGCCTCATCGTGCACCTCGTACCACGGCATCCCAAACACTTCCGACAGCATGCGCTCGATCAGGTGATGCCGCAGCGCCGTGCGATACGCCGCTTCGCGCCCTTCCGTCGTCAGCCGCACCACACCGTCGGCCTTCACCTCGACAAAGCCGTCGCGCATCAGCCGCCGCAGCGCCATCGACACCGCCGGCGGCGACACCTTGAGCCAGTGCGCCAGGGTTGCCGAAATGACGGTCTGCCCCTCGCTCTCGGCCTCCAGAATCGCCTTGAGGTAGTCCTCTTTCGATACGGTAATCGCCACGTTCATGGAGTGAACCTGCCCCCAAGCTTACAGCCCACCGCCATCGCCGCAGCGTGTGTTTCGCGCAATTCCCTCCCGTACAATATGCAAAGCAAATTCCCCGGCGAAGGATTCCGTGTCGAACCCCATCCCCGCACCGAAAAAGCGCGTCCTCAGCGGCATGCGCCCTACCGGCAAACTCCACCTTGGCAACTACATGGGCGCGCTCCACAACTGGGTTCGCCTGCAGAGCCAGCCCGAGTACGAGTGCTACTTTTTCGTCGCCGACTGGCACGCCCTCACCACGGACTACGCCGATCCCTCGCAGATCGCTGCCAACCGCCGCGAAGTCGCCCTCGATTACCTCGCCGCCGGGCTCGATCCGGCCAGGTCCGTTCTGTTCGTTCAGAGCAACGTCAAGCAGCACGCGGAGCTTCACCTGCTCCTCTCCATGATCACCTCCATCGGCTGGCTCGAGCGCGTCCCCAGCTACAAGGAGCAGCAGGAGAACCTCAAAGATCGCGACCTCTCCACCTACGGCTTTCTCGGGTACCCGCTGCTTCAGGCGGCGGACATCCTCCTCTACCAGCCCGACTTCGTCCCTGTGGGACAGGACCAGGTGGCTCACGTGGAGCTCACGCGTGAAGTCGCGCGCAGGTTCAACCAGTTCTACAAAGCCCCCGAGGGTTGCGAGATCCTTCCGGAGCCAAAGGTTCTGCTCACGCCATCGCCCAAGCTCCCCGGCACCGACGGCCGCAAGATGTCGAAGAGCTACGGCAACACCATCATGCTGAGCGACCCTGAGCTGGAGATCCGATCGAAGCTGAAGACCATGGTCACCGATCCGGCCCGCATCCGGCGCAGGGACCCTGGCAATCCGGATAAATGCCCGGTCGGCGATCTGCACAAGATCTTCTCGTCGCAGGAAACCATCGCGAAGGTCTACGACGGCTGCACCACCGCGGGCATCGGCTGCATCGAGTGCAAGACCTGGGTCGCGGATGCCATCGTCGGGCATCTCGCGCCGATCCAGGAGCGTCGCGCCCACCTCGAACAGAATCCGGCTCTCGTCACCGATATCCTCGCCGCCGGCGCACGCCGCGCCTCAGCCCGCGCCGAGCAAACCATGCAGCAGGTCCGCACGGCCATGGGCCTGGCCGGAGCCAACGCCCAATGACCGATGAAACCCGCAACCCGTCTGACTCCGAGCGGCCAGCCAATCCCCCTGCCGGGAAGGAACTGCGCGAAGCGCCTGCTGGACCCGAAGTCCCGGCCCCCCACGCCCCCTACGAAAAAACCGCCGCCGACCTGCGCACGCAAGACAACTCCGTCTTCCCCTTCTCGGTCACCGTCGGCCAGGTCTACGAAGGCCCCTACGATCTGCTCCTCGATCTGGTCCGCAAGCAGAACATCGACATCTACGACATCCCTATCGCGAAAATCACCGCGCAGTTCCTCGCCTACGTCGAGCACCTCAAAGCCTCTGACGTCGACACCGCGGGAGAGTTCATCTACATGTCGGCGCTGCTCATCCACATCAAGAGCAAGATGCTGCTGCCGCGCTCGCCTGCCGAAACGCCGGAAGAAGCCGAGGATCCTCGCCGCGAGCTGGTCGAGCGCCTGCTCGAGCACGAGCGCTTCCGCAATGCCGCCCAGATGCTGCAGCAAAAGCGCCAGCTCGAGGAGGCCACCTGGACCAATCCCGGCATCCGCGAATTCCGCCAGGCCGACGGCGATGACCAGGAGATCGCCGCCGACACGCTCGACCTCGTTCGCGTCTTCCGCCAGGTCCTCGAGCGCGCGAAGAACCGGCCCATCCTGGATGTCTCCGAAGACACGATCACGGTGCGCCAGATGATCGACTTCATCCGCCGCCGGCTCATGATGGAGGATCGCCCGGTCGCGCTGTCGAAGCTGCTGGCCAACAGCCGCTCCACCGGCGCGGTGATCGCGACGTTCCTCGCGCTGCTGGAACTGGTGCGGCTGCAGGCCATCCTGCTGCGCCAGGACCGAAACTTCAGCGAAATCTTCATCCGCAAGCACGAGCAGTTCGAGCAGGTGCTGAACGACCACCTCGCCGTTCGCGATGACTGGAGCTAGGGCCTGCCAACAGGCCCTGGGTACGCATCGATTACGGTCACGTTACCTCCGCGAGGAGGGCTTTGTTGCAGGGATTGACGTTAGCGAGATGATTATGCACTTGACACAGAAACGGATTTGAGCCATACTTCTATCAGTTCGAGGCAAGTCGATGAACCTGATAGACGTAACCAAACAGTTCCCCACAGACGATGAGTGCCTCCAGTACATCGAGCAGATGCGCTGGCCGGATGGCAAAGTCCGCTGCTCCGTCTGTGGCAATGACCACATCTCCCGGATCACCCGCAAGAGCAAATCGAAGAACGTCCGCACGCGCCTCTACCAGTGCCTGGAGCCGACCTGCAAACAGCAGTTCTCCGCCACGTCGGGCACGATCTTTAACGACTCCCATCTCCCCCTGCACAAATGGTTCATGGCGCTGGCCATCGTGGTAGACGCGAAGAAAGGCATCTCCGCGAATCAGCTTAAAGAGCACCTGGGCATCGGCTCCTATCGCACCGCCTGGTACATGGCGCACCGCATCCGCAAAGCCATGCAGGACGATTCCCCTTTTAACCTGTCCGGCATCGTGGAAATTGACGAAACGTACATTGGCGGCAAGGCAAAGCGTCGGGGCGTAATACGCAAGCCTAAACCGCCAAAGGATACGGTAGTCGGGATGCGTGAGCGCGGTGGCCGGGTGAAGTTCGTTCACGTTCCCGATCTGAAGCGCGAATCCTACGAAAAGGTTTTGGAGCGTCACATCTCGCCAGACGTGCAACAGATCGTCTCAGACGATTCGAGCACCCTGCACTGGTCGCTCGATCCCAAGCTTCGGCCCCTGCACCGCACTGTCAATCACAGCCGCATGTGGATCACGCCTGAGGGCGTCCACTCGAACACGATTGAAAGCGCGTTCTCACTGCTCAAGCGCGGCCTGATAGGGAGCTTCCATCGCGTGACGATAAAGCACCTGCACCGCTACCTGTCTGAATTCGAGTTCCGCTTCAACATCCGCAAGGATGAGGACCGCTTCACCACTACGCTGCGGCGCATGGCCGGTATCGCTCCGATGCCCTACATTGAGCTTATCGGGGAGCCGAATGCGACGGCTTGGGGATTATCGGATGTTTCGCCTCCGCTTTTTGCTGAGTACCCTTTATCGCATTTGACTTCTGCGGCTCCTGCTTGATCAAGCGTTTAAGCAAACTATCAAACTGCTCCGTTGGTACTTTGGGAACACCCATGAGAATTTTCCTTGACAATCGCGGTTTGTGTACAATATGAAGAGTGGCGGAGGGCGGGAGAATCGAACTCCATACCCGCCAAGGTATCCCCGGTTTATAAGACCGGTCCTGGCACCTGCTAGACGCCCTCCGTTTTTCTCCTCACCTTACCAACTGCAATTTACGTGGCGGCTCTGCTGGTTTCCGCAGAAATTCTGTTATCACCTCGTCCACGGTGGCGCAGAGCACTTTTGCGAGCTCTCGCGGTCCGTACCCCAACAAGCCGCAGTGCATGTCCAACAATTTGTCCAGCAATGATGGCTCCTCTGGAGCAATGGGAACGGGTTCGTTTTTCCGATAACCTCTCTGGCCCATCTGCATCCACATATACGACTTGTACCGGGGACTGATGGTTCCCAGATCTCCAGCACGTTTCAGCAGAGCGTTCATCGACACCCGCCAATAAGGCTTCATTGACGCGAGCCTTGGCAGGGAAACATCAAACAGCGATGCTTTGATCTCTGCGGCAGGCATAAGAAATTCCGCCGCAAATTGATCCGCCTCCTTTTCCATTGAATCGGTGGGAAACCGATGCATCACGATATGTCCGATTTCATGGACCAGCGTCCAGCGCACTCGATCAGTCGGTATGCGTGAGTTGACGAGGAAGATCGGCGGCATCCCCGGAATCCACTGGCTGAGAGCGTCAATTTTATCGGTTCCGAAATCGGAACGGAGAATTATTCCGCCAGCGTTTTCGATAGTCCGAACAATGCTCTGAATGGGTCCAGGTGGAAGCTTCCAGATTGATCGGAGCGCACGAGCAACGGCCGCCGGATCGCCGCCAAACTCATCGATATCCAGCATCTCGAATTTGAACGGCGTGTTGAGGTTCACAGATTTCAAGAGGAGCGAAATCTGAATTCGTCGGATGTTGATCAGGGCAAGCAGACTGCGCAGCTTTCCCTCCGTCGCGCTTTCGCGTTTGCGGTGGTACACGCACCCTGATCCAAATGAATGCATAGTCTCGCCCAGGTAAAAAAAATCAACCGGGAGGAACAGACTTTCGGCAAGACGACGGACCTGCTCCTCTGACGGAATTTTTACTCCAGTTTCGTACTTCGAGACTTCAGCCTGAGAAATTGACAACCGCTGGGCCAGTTCCGTCTGGGTGTATCCCTTTCGTTCCCTCGCCAGCGTGAGCATTTCACGGTTGAAGGTAGGCACAACTTCTCCTCTTATTTCTGGTTGTGCGCGTCGGCTTCGCCAGACTCTTCCTTTCTTTCATCGGCTTCGATTGCCTTCTCGCCGGTAAACTCCCAGTGAGCTGCGGGCGGTTCGACTGTCGGAGCGGGGGGAGTGATGATGATGGCTTCGCCGGCCTCATCGGTGAGTCTGATGGTCCACAGGACGCGGTTTTCAAATTGGCAAACGACCATCGTTCTGATGATCTCCTGCTGCAATTCATCCAGCAGATAGCCAGCATGAACGAGGGTGCCAGCCAGAATTCCCGGCAGACGCATTTGCGCCTGGAACAAAAGCTGCTGGCGCGTATTGATGTTGCTGCAAAGGTTGTTATTCTTTAGCTTTTTGAACCGGAGCGCGATGTCGTCCCCGATGTACAGCATGAAGCTATTGGGGTGCGGAACAAAGCGCACGTCACTCATCGCTCCAAAAACAACCTCAGCGCGATGGCGAATTTCGTCGAACACAATTGCCGCGCGTGCGCGGGCAGACAGGAGATGATGCTTGCTCGCGTAGTCGGTCATGTATGCAGTCCAGCCGTATCGAATGCACTGGTTCAGTAATTCTTTGTAGGGGTGGATGCGGTCCTCTGCCTCCTGCAGCGAGAGGACATGGGGTGGGATCGGGTTGGGCCCGCCAAGGCCATTCGTGCTCATGGACCCCATGATACACGATTCGTGTAAAAGTGCGCAGAAAATATTCCGTTTTCTATTCCAGACCGAAAATCGGCGTCCACCCTGTCACGGGAGACAATTGCACCATTTTCTGGGCATCTGTGTAAAGTGCATAATCATCGTTAGCGAGGGGAATTTCGTGAAGAGTTACGGTTATTTAATCATGAGTCAATAACTAAGGAAGTAAGGCCGGCTCCGGCCAGCGAGCGGAACGAACAGCCCCACCCGAGACTCAGGGGCTCGGGGGGGGCGCCTGGCGAATGACTGGCCACCGACCGCTGAAAAGCGGCTCTAAAAGTCGTAGCGCAGCGAGAACTGTTGTTCCCGCGACTGCACCAATTGCGAGCTGTAGATTCCGAATCCGGCGCCGCTGGTCACCTCGTTATTCAACCCGCCGTTGCTGCTGATCGGGCTGGTGTCGAAGCGCGCCGAGTTGGTGATGTTGAACACCTCCCAGGCAAAGCGCAGCCCCTGGTTCTCCCACGTCTTCCAGACTTTGGATACGCTGGCGTCCGGCTCGAAATAGCCATCGCCGCGGAAGAAGTTGCGGCTCCCGCCCTCGCCCGGATACGGATAGCGGAGCGGATAGCCGCCGCCGATGCCGTTGTTGAGAAGACTCGGGTTCTGAAACACTTCCGGCAGGCCGCCGACCAGGTGCTTGTGGATCTTGATCGCGCTTTGATTGGTGACCTTGGCCGGCGTTTCCTGCTGGTAATTTGTCGCGTACGCCAGCGGAGGCAATATGCTGAAGGGCAGCCCGCTCGATACTCGCAGGATGCCCGCTAACGTCCAGCCCCCGATGATCGCGTTCACCGCTTTGCCGGAGTCCGAACCCACCAGCCCGCCCCTCCCGAAAGGCAACGGATAGATGGCGTCGCCGGTGAGCAGGCTGCGCGTGTCGTAATCCGATACGGCCAGATTCGACTTTGGATTAAAGCTGTTCGTGATGAAGCTGAAGCTGTTGGTGGTGAACTCGCTGGCCCGCTCCGTGTCCGATCCCATATCCATCGCCTTGGACAGCGTATAGCTCAGGTCCAGAGTGAGACCGGTGGTCGCCTGTTTCCGCACGGTGAATTCCAGTGCGTTGTAGCTGCTGGTCCCGATCGATGACCACGCATACAGCGACGAAAACTGCCGCTGATAGAACCGCGTCGTCACATTGCCGTTCGAGTCTTCGTAAGGCCCGCAGCCCAGGCCGCCTTCGCTCGGATCGCAATAGGCATCCAGTACCACCAGCCCGTACGAGTCATTGCCGACAACGGCATTCGGCGCGTAAACGTTCTGGTAGATGTTCTGCGTCGCGCTCATCGTCGGCGTCTTCAGGTAGGGGAACATGTCTTCCCAGTAGGCGATCGGGGCCACATTCGTTTTCCCCGCGTACGTCGCCGCAGCAAGCTCAGCGCCCGCCTTGAAGTAGTCCATGCCGGATTTGGGATCGACCAGGTCCAGGGGCTCCGCCAGATCGAGTTGCTGCAGCAGATGGCGGCCGAAGGTGCCCACGTAGTCCGCCTCAATCGAGAAACCGTGCTGCATTTCATGCTGCACGGAGACGTCGTAGGCCAGCGTATAGGGCGTCTTGATTTTGTTGTCGACGCCCCAGTAAATGCTCAGGCCTGTGTTGACGTTGTTGGGCGGCGTGAACGGATACGTGATCGTTGAGGGAATCGTCACACCCTTTAGCGGTGGAATCGCAGTCGGGGTGGTGAAGCGCGGAGAATTGTCCACCGAATACTGACCCGCCGGATTGGTAATCTGCGTCGTCTGCCCGAATGCACCATTCTTGGCAAAGGTGTCCACAATCCCCTGGCCGAAGTGGTCGTAGTACATGCCGGCGCCGGCGCGAATTGACGTCTTGTTGTTGGGGGAATACGCAATCGCAAGGCGAGGGGCGAAGTTCGTCATCTGCATGTTCCAGTACGACGGCTTGCCGTTCACTTTGCCTGAAGGCGCAAAAGCCAGATCGGGTTGGTCGACGACCCCGTGCAGCATTTGCGTCTCGCGATTCAGGTACCACGTATGCGTATCGATCGTCGGCTGCACCTGGTTGCCGTTTGTCTCGTACGGTGGCTGCAACAGTACCTGGCGGAGGCCCAGCGTCACAATCAGGTTCGGCCGCACCTTCCACTGGTCCTGGATGTACCACTCAAACTCCTTCGAGTAGTAATTCAGCGCAACCGGCGTACCCGGAGGAAGGGTGACGCCCGTCGCTCCGCCTTTCTGCACCTTAAAGTTGTATGTGTCCAGAATAAACGGAACCAAACCCACCAGGGTTCCCACATCCTGGCTGTAGTTCGTGGCGTCGCCGGGACTGACCGCCGGCTGGCCAAACGCGCCCGGATCGAGATCGCTGCCCGAATCCGCAATCGATCCGCCGCCCGCGAGCCATTGAATATTCGTGTCAGCGTTTCCGTAGGAAGAGCCATTGCTGCTGGAGAAGTTGGTGATCGCCCGCAAGTCCGCACCCCATGAGAACGTATGGTTCCCATGGTTCCAGCTCATGTTGTCAATGAAATTGTGCACCGGCAGATGCACGATCGTGCTGCAAGTTTCCGCGGTCGGTGAGGAAAGCGTGCGGAACGAAGTCACATACGCGCCGCAATCCGTGCCCGACTGGCTGAAGCCCTGCCGGATATACCCGTAGCGAAAGTCGTTGACCAGGTTGTTGGTGATCTCCCACGTGTCGCCGGCGCCGAGCCCCTTGGTGTTGTCGCGGGTGGTGTACTCCGGGGGCTGCCCGGGGAACCAGATCGGATCGTCCGTGGTGTCGTCCTGCAGATTGCCACGGAAGAACAGCTGCTGATGCGAGGTGGGGTCCCAGTCCAGACGGGCGATGGTCGTGTTCAGGTTCTGCGGATTCGGCGAGGAGAAACTGTACGATCCATTGTTGACGCCATCGCCCAGCGCAGAGCCGTTGGCGGTGGGATACTTGCTCAGCAGCGTGAGGATATTCGGGTCGACGCCGGGACCCCACGGGCAGGTGCCCAGCGCGGAGCACTTCGGATCGGTTTTTGCGATCTCGGCGGGCGTCTGCGTCACGGTCTGCCCTTTGTTATCCGCGTAGATCAGCTCGCCCATCTTGAACGAGTTGGTCGGAACCAGCTGCTCCACCTGCGCATTTTCGCGAATGTGGGACGATTCGAAATTGCCGAAGAAAAAGAACTTTCCGTGGATCACCGGCCCGCCCACATCGGCGCCGAAGGTGTTGCGGATGTATTCGCCGGGTTTATTCGGCAGTCCGCTGGCGAGTTCGGCATTTTTATTGAAGAAGTTATTCGCCGCCGTGTCGGTGTTCCGGTTGTACTCGTACGCTCCGCCGTGGAAATGATCGGTGCCGCTCTTGGTGACGAGGTTCGCCTGCGCTCCCGCCGCACGTCCCTGGTCGGAGTTGGGCATGGCGGTGGTCACGCGAAACTCGTCGATCGAGTCCAGCGTCTCGCGCAGAACACCAGTGAAGGCGTAGCCATTGCGCTGGTCGTTGTCGTCGAGGCCGTCCATCGTGATGTTGCCCTGGTCCGACCGCACGCCGTTCACCGTGCCGGTGCGGCTGTCGCTGTCGGTATCGATGATGTGGCCCAGGTACAGAACGCCCGGCTGCAGGCTCAGCAGGTCCGGCACGTTGCGATCGATCATGGGGAGATTCTGGATGGTCTTATTGCTGATGGCATTGCCCAGCGTGGCGTCCGACGTGTTCAGTGTTTCCGTCTCCGCCGACACGTTGACGGTCTGCGACACCGCCTGCACGGACATTTTGAAGTCAATGGTGGCGGGCTCGCTCACCAGCAGGGTGCCCACCTTGCTTTGGTCGGCAAAACCGCTGACGCTCACCGTCACCGTCCAGGTGCCTGGCGTGATCTGCGAGAACTGGTACTCGCCGCGAGCATTCGTTGCCGCCGTCAGCACCTGGCCAGTCGCTTCGCGGGTGATCGTCACTTTCGCATTCGGCAAAACGCTGCCGCTCGGATCGGTGACAGCGCCGTTCAGCGACGTTGTCGCCTGCTGGGCTCTGATAGCTGCTGGAAGAAGGAGGAGAAAAGCCGCGATGGCTGCGGCGGAAACCACGGTCCGGAGATGTTTTTTCACCACTGCCCCCAAAGGAAGTTGTCCTGCATGAGCGGATGCTGTGAATGCAACGCGTCTCGGTAAGAGGAAGGACCAGCTCCAGCGGATAGCGGGAGTTGGGTCACGACCAACGATCGGGGTTCAGATTTTTGCGAACGTGTTGCGAACTGCGCGGGGTCTGTGCTGCCAGAGACAGCCAATAGGCTGCAGGTGATCCTGCCGAATTCCATCCCTCAGCCGATGCTTGATTAAAAGATTTCAAAAGTATGAACAGAATCGAGGATGGAGTCAAACGAATTCCCTCGCGCGCGGCTTCGCTTCCTGTGCGGAATCCACAGATAACACCCGGCTTAAATTGCGACTTCTCAACTCCGAACCCGCGCTGATCGGGCCGCGCCGCTCTGTCTCGTCGCCGATCAGACCGCCGGAAGCTCACGGCGGAACAGCCCGTCTCCGCACAGCAGTCACCCGCTCAAGGTTACGACTCTGGGTTACGCGCGTACCGAGCGGCCCATGCGCCGCGCCCTGCTGCCGGGTGTATCGTGCAGGGTAGCAAGAAATGAGGAAATGTGGCCCATTCCGCAGGTTTGCGGGGTAGTTTGGGCCGCTCATTGTGGTTCCTCCACACCAACCTCGCCGCATCCTCCTGCTCAGATTTCATTCGGCCCGATTCTCCCTCGGACGGCGGCCCTTGTGAACCATCGCCACAACGCTGGGGCTGCCATGCGCCGCAGATTCATCTTCTGTTCATCCCCCGTTCATGCGCGGCCGCAAGCCTCGCTGCTAGCGTTGCAGAACCATCCTCCCCAACCTCCTGAGGAGCCTTACCCACATGGATGACGCCGTAGCCGTTGCACTGCACCCGCAGCCAACCGGAACGCTGCTCGATCAGAAGCTAAAGAAATCGCCCGGCGCGATCGGGATGCTGATCTTCGGCGTGGTCCTGGTGGGCGGCATCGGTTATGCCGGATCGCAGCTCGCTCGCGATCTCTCCGGTACCCACCTGCTCTCGGCTTGGCCCTACATTCTGCTCGGCGTGGCGCTGGCCATCGCCCTCGGGTTCGAGTTCGTCAACGGCTTCCACGACACGGCGAACGCAGTCGCTACGGTGATCTACACGCATTCGCTCGAGCCGCACATCGCCGTGGTCTGGTCGGGCGTGTGGAACCTGATCGGGGTGCTCACCTCATCCGGCGCGGTCGCGTTTGCCATTCTGTCGCTGCTCCCGGTCGAACTGATCCTCCAGGTCGGCAAGGGCGCGGGCTTCGCGATGGTCTTTTCGCTGCTCATCGCCGCGATCCTCTGGAACCTGAGCACGTGGTGGTTCGGGCTGCCGGCCTCCAGCTCGCACACGCTCATCGGCTCCATCATCGGCGTCGGGATCGCCAATCAGCTGATGAACCCGCACACCGGAACCAGCGGCGTGGACTGGGGCCAGGCCGGCAATGTGTTTAAAGTCCTGCTGATTTCGCCGCTCGTCGGCTTCGGCTGCGCGGCCCTCTTCCTGCTCATCCTGAAGCTGTTCGTCAAGAACCCTGCTCTTTACGAATCGCCGAAAGGCACGGAGCCGCCGCCGTTCTGGATCCGCTGCCTGCTCATCCTCACCTGCACCGGGGTCAGTTTCGGCCATGGCTCCAACGACGGGCAGAAGGGCATGGGCCTGATCATGCTCATCCTCATCGGCACCGTCCCCACCGCGTACGCTCTCAACCACGCCATGGGGTACAGCCAGGTGCAGGACTTCGCCGCCGTCTCAGAACAAACAAACGGAGTCCTCGCCCACTACATTGCGCCCGGAACCTCGGTGAACGGCGATGCTCGCGAAGTTCTCACGGACTACATCCGCAGCAAAGAGTATTCGTTCAACACCACGGTCGCGCTGCGCGCGATGGTCGAGGAGATCGAGAAAGATGTCGTCGGCTATAAATCTCTCGCCAGTGTCCCCGCCGGCCAGCAGCAAAACGTGCGCAACAACATGTATGTGGTGAGCGAGACGCTGCGGCTGATGGACAAGACGCACAACCCGCATTTCGCGGCGGCCGACGCCACGGTGCTGGGCAACTACAAAAAGTACCTGGACAACTCCACGAAGTTCATTCCCACGTGGGTCAAGGTGGCCGTCGCTCTCGCGCTCGGCCTCGGCACGATGGTCGGCTGGAAGCGAATCGTCGTCACGGTCGGCGAGAAAATCGGCAAGTCGCACCTGACCTACGCGCAGGGCGCAGCCGCTGAGATCGTGGCGGCCGCTACCATCATCGGGGCCGATCAATTCCACATGCCGGTTTCGACGACGCATGTGCTCTCGTCGGGCGTGGCAGGCACCATGGTCGCCAACGGCAGCGGACTGCAATGGTCGACGGTCCGCAACATCGCCATGGCCTGGGTCTTCACCCTCCCGGCCGCGGCTCTGCTGGCGGGCGGCATCTTTTGGGCGATGCGCCAGTTCGTGTAATCCACACTTCGCAGCCCAACCGGAGCGGCGCTTTCGTTACTATCGAGAAAGCGCCGTTTTCTTTTGCGCGGCGCCGAGCATCCACCCCATCGATGAGCCTTAAAGCCCGCATTGAAGCCGTCATTTACGCCGCCGAAGAACCGGTGACGCTCGCGCAGCTCGCCTCGCTCTTCCGCGACGAAGCCCTCGCCGGCCGCGCCGAGCGGATCCCGCCGCAGGCCGATCCCGAAGCGCCCGCCGAAGACCTCCTCGCCGAAGTGGGCGGAGAACCAGCGGAAGAGCCGGCTGCATCGCCGGCGCCTGAGGCACCCGCCACCGAAACGCTCGACCCGATCATCCCGCCGATTCCGTCCACACAGGAGGAGCCGACGACCGTCGCTGCCGATCCCGTCTCGGAACTGGCTGCCTCCGATGCGACCGCGTCCTTCCCCGACGTGCTGCCGGAGGGGGCCACGGGTGCCGGTTTGCCGAGCGCGGCACAAGCGGCCGGCAGCGAGGCTGCGGACGACGCAAAGAAGGCCGCACGCACCAGAGACCGCGAGGCACGCGACGAAATTCGCCGCCTCATCGATGAGCTGATCGCCGACTACGCCTCGGCCGACCGCGGCCTCGAAATCCGCGAAGTGGCGGGCGGGTTTCGCATGGCCACGCGCGCCGAATACCACGACGCGGTACGCGCCTTCGTGAAGAGCCTGAAGCCGCCGATGAAGCTGTCGCTGCAGGCGCTGGAAACGCTGGCCGTCATCGCCTACAAGCAGCCCGTCACCGCCCCCGAAATAGGCGAAATCCGCGGCGTCGACTCGGCCGGCGTGCTTGGCTCGCTCATCTCGCGCAAGCTGATCACGACCGCGGGACGCAAGCAGGTCATCGGCCGCCCCATCCTCTACAAGACGACGAAGGAGTTTCTCCTCCGCTTCGGCCTGAAGGATCTCAACGAGCTGCCGTCCATCGAGGAATTCGAAAAAATGGCCACCGAACTGGCTGAGTCCGAGGAAGACGTGGCCGCATCCGCGACCGAAGAGCTGCCGTTTGCGCAAAACGAAATTGCCGACCTGGAAGATGCTGCCGAGGGTGATGGCGAAGGCGATCCGCCGTCTGCGCCGGAGCCATTGCAGGATCCCACGCCCGATGTGCCCGAGCCGCCCATCGGAGAGCCGACGCCCGAGGAGGATCCTGCGAGCGGTCCGAGCGGCGGCGATCCTCCTCCGCCCCCGCAGGACGAGCGCGAGCCATGACGACCGCAGCAGCAGACGACAGCCGGTCGCGCGAGACCGATCACGCTGACGACGGTGGTGCGCAAACGCGGCTGCAAAAGATCATCGCCGCCGCCGGCATCGCCTCGCGCCGCAAGGCCGAGGAGCTGATTCTCGCGGGCCGCGTCCAGGTCAACGGACAAATTGTCGCCGAACTCGGCACAAAAGCCGATCCCGCCCGCGACCACATCCGCGTGGACGGCAAGCTGCTCCATGGCCCGGAGCGCCCCCGCTATTACGTCGTCAACAAACCCAAAGGCTACGTCACCACCGCCAGCGATCCGGAAGGCCGCCCGACGGTGATGGACCTTATCCAATCCGGACCGCGTGTCTTCCCGGTCGGGCGCCTCGACTTCTCCAGCGAAGGCCTGCTGCTGATGACCAACGACGGCGCGCTCGCCAACGCGCTCACCCGCGCGGCCGCGCGCGTGGAAAAAACCTACCTCGTCAAAGTGAGCGGCAAGCCTTCGGAGTCCGCGCTGAACCAGCTCCGCCACGGCGTGATGATCGAGCGCGGCTCCCAAATCCAGGCACAGGGACTCGCGCGCAATGCCAGTGCGGCCGCCCGCCGTCCCGAGCCCAAAGCTGCCCGCCACAATGAAGGCCGCGTGATGACCGCTCCCGCGCGCATACGCCTGCTGCGCGACGCCGAGAACCCGTGGTACGAGATGATCCTCATCGAGGGCCGCAATCGCGAAATCCGCAAGATGTTCGAGGAAATCGGCCATCATGTCGAGAAGATTCGCCGCGTCGGCTACGGACCGCTCGTTCTCGATCTCGAACCCGGCCGCTCCCGCGAGCTGACCGAGGACGAAGTCGCCGTGCTGCACCGTGCCGCCGAAGGC
>JBARMS010000133.1:0-42756 GCA_049802575.1 Acidobacteriaceae bacterium
GTCCTACTGCATCGCCAACGTGTCGGCGACGCAGTGGCTCATCCTGGGCGGGCGCATGCTCGGACTGCATCAGTTCAATCCGCCCCCGGCAAACAACTTCCTGCAGCCGAACACGATGCTGTGGTCCATCAATCCCACCACGGGCACGGCGCTGCAGGTCGCGGATCTGTCGCAGCTCACCCCTGCCGTTGGCGACCCGCTCACCTCCACCAACCAGCAATGCGAATACAACCCGGAAACCGGCAACTGGTATGTCGCGGGCGGCTATGGAATGAGCCGCACCACCAAGACCTTCGTCACATTCTCGACGATCTTTCAGATCCCCGTGCCGAAGCTGGTGCAAATCGCCAACAGCGGCGAGACGCCCGCGCAGATGCAGGCCGCGGTCGCATCCCTGCTGCAGGGATCGGGCATCATGCTCACGAATCCAGCCATGAAGGTCACGGGCGGCGTGCTCTCACACAATGCCGCCGGGGTAGAATTCCTCTCCTTCGGACAGATCTTTGACGGCTCCTACAACCCCTTCGGCAGCGGATTTACCCAGTCCTACACAAACAGCGTTTTACCGTTCACCATCTCCACCACGCCGTTCGCGATCCATCCCCTGCAGCCGATCACTTCCTCCGACAAGGACCAACCCTTCAACCGGCGCGACTTTGCCGCGACCTACGACATCGATCCCGCGACGAAACAGGATCGCTTCGCTGTTTTCGGCGGCGTCTTTCATCCTGGCGCCATCGCCGGTTACGATTACCCGGTTTACATCACCGGCGCAGGCGTCGTTCCTTCCGTTACTCCAGACCACACGGTGACGCAGCACTTCGGCTTTTATCAGTCGCCCGTGATCGTCGCGTGGGACGGCTCCAGCGTCTACCACACGTTCTTCGGAGGCATCGGCCACTACTTCTACACGCAAACCACGCCGCAGCAGGTGGTCTATAACTACGTGACGCAAAGCGGCCGCAACGATGGTCTGCCCTTCATCGAAGATATCGACACGCTGATCGAGAACCCTTCGGGCCAGTATCAGGAGTACATCGCGCCGCAGACCGTCCCCGGCAACATGCTGCACGGCGCGGCAATCGACTTCATTCCCAATCTCGCCGAGAGCGCGAAATTCCAGGGCATCGCCGGCAACGTCGTGAATCTATCCGTCTTCACGCCGGGCGAAAAGGAACTGATCGGCTACATCTATGGCGGCGTCGAAGCCAACTATCCGCTGCCCTGCATTCCCAGTCACGGCACGCAGGCCACCAACGCGCTCTACCAGGTCTACCTCACCATGAGCCCCTGGACCGGGCAGATTCCCGCGACGCAGGCCACCGAAGCTGTCGGCTATTACACGCACGGCGATCCCAACGCGAAGACGCCTCCCGGAGCCAACCCTGCGGCGGGGGCGCAGGCGTCGCCACCGTCCGAGTGCTCCACCAGCGCTGCACCCCCTCCGACAAAGCCCAACAAGAAATCCAGGAAGAAATCGGCAGGTGCGCAGTCATGAACGATCAGGCCTGGCTTGAGGATTACATCCGCGAATCGGGCGCCATCGCCGGTACCGTGCACCGCACGGAAGAGGGCGGTCTGCGCCTGACCGCGTCGCAAAACATACCTCCCAAAGTCTGTGAAGTCGTCGCCTGGGTGCCGGCCGGGAAGGGAATGGCCGGCCAGGCGCTGGTAACGGCGAAGCCGGTCTCCACCTGCAACCTCAAAGATGATCCCTCAGCCGCCGTGCGCCCCGGAGCCCGCGCCGTCGACGCCCAGGCCGCCGTGGCACTGCCCGTCGCCGATGCCGAGGGCCGCGTCATGGCCGTGGTGGGCATTGCCTGGGCCGATAGCCGCGACCTTTCCCCTGGCGAAATCGATCAGCTCACCGCGCGCGCTGCCTCAATTCTCTGACGAACCTTTCCTTCTCTCTGTGGCATCCTGTACAAAAGATGCCCCCGGAGCGCCTGCACCACAGAATCTCGTTCGAAAGGACCATTGCCAGCGCGCGCGAGACGATGGTCATCAGCGAGATTGCCCGCCTCGCTCTCAACAGTTTTCGCGCGGCCAAAGTGCGCTTTATCCTGACCGCGCTCGGCATGGTCATCGGCACTGCTTCGGTCATCCTGGTGGTCGCGGTTTCTGCCACCGGCCGCGAATACATCCTGCGCGAGATTCAGGCCATCGGCACCAACCTGGTGGAAATCAGCTATGCCGGCAGCGGATCCGGCGCGGTCGTGAACAATCAGACCGACTTCCTGCGCTACGAAGACGAGTACGCTGTGGATTCGCGCGTCCCTGCCGTGGCCGCTTCGTCGGTCGTGCTCACACTGCATCAGCGTATCGGGGTTGGCAGCGGCATCGTGAAAGAGGTTCTCGTGCTTGGAGTCGAGCCGCCGTATCGCCAGATTCGCAATTTGCTTCCGATCGATGGCCGCTTTTTCGACGACGAAGACGAGACCACCCACGCCAAAGTGGCCGATATCACCGAGCCATTCGCGCAGGAGATGTTCGGCAGCTCATCGGCTGCCATCGGCCGCAGCTTCCAAATCAGCGGCGTTCCTTTTACGGTGATCGGCACATTCCGGGAAGGCGTCGAAACCTTCGGCGAGACAGAGATTGCCAACCAGACTATCCTGATTCCTTATTCCGTGGGCCGTTACTTCATCGGCACCGACAACGTGAACGACATCTATTTCACCGTCCGCGACCAGGCCGATGTCGAGAATGCCGCCGGACAAATCAGAGACGTGATTCACACGCGGCATCTGCCGAACTCCGTCTACAAAGCCGGCACCATGACGGCCCTCCTGGTGATGGCCGGCAAAGTCGTCAACGCCCTCACCATCATGTTGCTGCTCGTCTCCGCAGTTACGCTGGCCGTTGGCGGAGTAGGCATCATGAACATCATGCTGGCCACCGTGCGCGCGCGGACCCGCGAGGTCGGCATTCGCAAAGCCCTCGGCGCAACCTCCCGCGAAATTCACCTCCAGTTTCTCCTGGAAGCGATCTTTGTCTCGCTCTTCGGCGGCATCATCGGCACGGTCCTCGGACTCTCCATCCCCTTCTCCATTCGCTTTTTCACCCAGTATCACGTTCCGGTCTCCGGGTGGTCGGCCGTGGTGGGCCTCGCTGCATCCACGGCGGTTGGCGTGGTCTTCGGCACGTTGCCGGCGAACCGGGCGGCGCGCCTCGATCCCATCGAATCCCTGCGTTACGAATAGCTGTCGCAGGCGAAAACTCGCTGCAGTGAGGCAACCCCCCGCATCGTTCCGGTCAACGGGCCCGCAGGCCGCACTATGTTACGATTCATAAAGGAAACATCCGCCCATTTTCGAGGAAGTCGGGCAACTTCCCCAAGAGGCTGACAGGATTTGTGCGGCATAGTCGGATTCACGACCCAGGGTTGGAATCCTGGTTCAGAGCGCATCGCGCAGGCAACGGAGACGCTGTTTCACCGCGGGCCCGATCAGCAGGGCGTCTACCGGTCGTCCAGTTGTAGCCTGGGCGCGACCCGTCTCAAAATCATCGATCTGACCGGCGGCGACCAGCCCATCTATTCGGCGGACCGCGACACCGTTATTGTCTTCAACGGCGAGATCTATAACCATCTCGAGGTCCGCAGGGAACTGGAAGAACGCGGTCACGCATTCCACACGCACTGCGATACGGAAACCGTTCTCCACGCCTTTCTAGAGTGGGACACCGCCTGCTTCGCACGTCTGCGCGGCATGTTTGCCGTTGCTCTGTGGTGCAATTCCTGCCGCCGCCTGGTCCTCGCCCGCGACCGCGTCGGCATCAAGCCGCTCTACGTCGTCGACCGCGATGGCGATGTGCTCTTCAGCTCCGAGCTGAAAGGCATCCTCGTCCATCCTGAAGTCGAACGCCGCCTCAGCCTCGATGGCCTCGACGCGTATCTTTCCCTGAATTACGTCCCCTCGCCCTGGACCTTAGTCGATGGCGTCGAGAAGCTGCCTCCGGGCTCCTGGCTCGAATGGCAAAACGGCCGCGTTCGCCGCGAAAGCTACTGGCGGGTTCCCGCATTCTCTCCTGCAAATTGGTCCTTCGAAGACGCGAAAATCGAGCTGGACCGGCTCCTCGGTTCGTCGGTCAGCGAGCACATGATGTCCGACGTACCGCTCGGCGTCTGGCTCAGCGGCGGTCTTGATTCCAGCACGATCCTCCACTACGCAGCGCAGATGTCCAGCGCGCCCCTGCGCACTTATTCCATTTCCTTCCACGGCCACAGCTTCGATGAGACTCCGTATATCCGCGAAATGGTGGATCGCTACGGCACCCGGCACGAGCAGCTCGATCTCAACCCCGATCTCGATTTTGAAGGCGCTATCGGCGAACTCGCCTACTACTCCGACGAGCCCAGCGCAGACGCCGGTGCACTGCCCGTGTGGTTTCTCTCCAGGCTTTGCCGAACCGGCGTGACTGTCGCGTTTAGCGGCGAAGGTGCGGACGAGGTTTTCGGCGGCTATCTCACCTATCGCGCGAATCGCATCGCGGACAAGCTCCGTCTCGCGCCGCCGTCCGCACTTCGTCTCGCGCTGCGCTGCCTCAGTCTCTGGCCCGCTTCCAACGAGAAGATCAGTCTCGAATACAAGCTGAAGCGCATCCTGCAGGGCAGCCTGCTGCCGCCGGAGCAATCCCACGTCTTCTGGAACGGCACCTTCTCCGAGGCTGAAAAAGCCCAGCTGGTCAACGCGCCGCTGCCCGGCAGCCTGCTCGACATGTTGGCCGAACTGCGTGCGTTATTGCCTGGCGACGGCATCGCGCCGTACCTGGCCTTCGACCAGCAGTACTACCTGGCCGACGACATCCTCGTGAAGTCCGATCGCATGAGCATGGCCCACTCCATCGAAGTGCGGCCGCCGTTTCTCGACCATCGCATTCTCGAATTCGCGGCGACTCTGCCCAGCGAATTCAAAATTCGCGGCTCCCGGCAGAAAGTCATCCTGCGCGACCTGATGCAGCCGCATCTCACGCCCTCGATTCTCCGGCGCAGCAAGATCGGCTTCGATATCCCCGCGCACGAGTGGTTCCGCGGCCCCCTTCGCCACCTGCTCATGGAGACCTTCCAGTGGGCGCGTGGCGAACACGGCGACTTCTTCGGTTTCGACCGCATCTGGAAGCTGACCGAGCTGCACATGACCCGCAGGATCAATGTGGGCTACCACCTCTGGGGCCTGATGACCCTCTTCCTCTGGATGAAGCGCTGGAACATCAGCTCCGCAGCGGCCGTCCGACCAAAGGCCGTTCCGCTGACCGTCGAAACCTAAAGCTTCACCGCAGGGCCGGCCGCTGCCTGCCAACCGCTAACCGCCAGCCGCTCACTCCGCGTGGTTCGTCAGCAGGACTTTCCCGCCGCTCGTCATCAGGACCTGGAAGTGCGACGGTCCAAGCAGTTGGTCGAAGCGCGGCATCTGGTCTTCTTTCGCAACCAGGTAGTACCGCTGCTGCTGGGTCCATAACTGCGCCAGCTTCTCATCGTCGAGAAAGACATCCGGCACACCGGGCGCATTCGAACCGTACTCAAAATTATTCCAGCGCCCATTGAGCAGCAGTTCCTGCCGCCCCGTATACCACGCGATGGACGAGAACGTGTAGTAGTGGTGATCGACGATGACCGTGCCGGGCGCACCTTCGACAATCCTGGCCGCCAACTCGCGGGATCCCATCAGCGGGTCGAAACGGATCAGCGCCAGCCGCGCTCCCTGATAGAAGACGATCATCATCAGCACCGCAGCCGAGTAAGCCCTCCATCCCCTGAGGAACAGCGTTCCCAGGGCACCGATGCCGAATCCAATCGCCGCCAGCGCGAGAGGCGCGCGCAAATAGGCGAACGAATCGAGCGTGAGATCTTCCATGTGCCCCAGCGACAGGGAGTAAACCTTCGGATGACTGGTGAGCGCGGCGGAGATATCGCCGGGCGTGGGCAGATGCCGGTCCGCCGCCAGAATCGCGACCGCTGCGATACAGGCCAGCGCGCAGACAGCCCCCAGCACGCGGTTTCCGATGCGGACGGCTTTGCTCTGTTCCTCCACCATCGCGCAGCCCAGCAGCAGCGCGAAGGCCGGGTAGCAGGGCATCGAGTAGTACTCCTGGGTCGTCGAAAACGTGAAGAACACCAGGACGAATCCGATCCAGCACAGCGCAAAGAGTCGTGTGCGCCCGGCGCGGTTGACCGCGCGATAACTCTGGCGGAAGAGCGCGGGCAAATAGACGCTCCACGGGAACAGCCAGATGAGGTGAAAAAGCCAGAACCACAGGCGCGGAACGGTGTTGTAGTCGCGCGGGTAGCGCAGGTTGAGGAAACGCAGCAACTGCTCGTTGATGAAGTAGAACCACAGGAAGCCGTGATAGTGGCCGGGCTCGCTCTTCAGCGTCCACGCGAAATAAGGCGGATTCCGAATCGTCGCCAGCACGTGCCACGGAGCGGCAATCACGAGAAACAGCAGCAAACTCCACCACGGATAGAGCCGCTTCCACACGTCGCGCGAAAAAAGCTGCCGCGTGATCAGCAGGTAAAGAAAAACGGTGGCGAGCGGGAAGACCACGCCCACCAGGCTCTTCAGAAGGAATCCAGCCGCAAGACTCGCGGAGAAAATGCTGGCCCACAAAAATGGCTGGTTCTCCTCATCGTCCTGCGCGCGCAGGAACGCCCACATCGCCAGCGCAATGGTGAGGGTCAGCATCACGTCAGGAATCAGGATCCGCGTGAACAGCCACAGCCCAATGCACGTCCCCATCACCAGACCGGCGTACCCGCCGGCGCGCGGGCCGAACGCCCATCGTCCAAAGCAGGCAGTCAGCCAGGCCAACGCGATAGCCGACAGTGCAATCGGGAGCCGCGCCGACCAGTCATGCACGCCAAAAACTTTGTAGCCGCCGGCCATCACCCAGTAGACCAGCGGCGACTTCTCAAAATACTTCACGCCGTCGATGCGCGCGGTGACCCAGTCGCCAGACGTGAGCATGTTGCGGGCAATCTGCGCCTGCACCGCGTCCACATCGTCCATGAGAGAGGGCGGAGAAATCACGCCCGAAAAGAAAATGACAGCCGTTACCGCCAGAACCGCGCTGAGCCATCCGCCCCAGCGCTCCCGGCCCGTGTTTTCAAACAACCGCGTTCTCCCCCACTCTTTTCTCCAGATTACCTGAGTCCGGCCTCTTCTTCGCTGCCCGCATGCCGCTGTGGGTGAGTGCGATATGCTCGAAATCGAATGATCCCATCATCTGCTCTGGTCGGCGTGGCAGGTTTGCTGGCCGCCGCCCTCCTTCTCTTTTTCGACCTGCGCCGGCGCCGTCTCCCGCTTCCAGCTTTTCGCCGTCTCTCCCTGCTCGCGAAGCTGGACCTGGTCGCCGCTCCGCTGGCCGCCGGTTATGCGGTCTCGCTCGCCGTCCTGCTGTTTCCCCTCGCCGCCGCCACGGGGTTTCTGCCGCTCCGCTCCTCGGCCCTGCTTGGTTTTGTGCTGTGCGCCGTCTTCACTCCGGTCTTCTGGTTCGAAGGCAAAAAGCAGATCCAGTTTCAGCGGCCTGCCGGCCTGCTCTTTGCCGAGTGGCTCTTCCTCATGGGCGCCATCCCGATGCTCTCGTTGCTGCTCGTGCCTCGCGCGCCAGGCAGGCCCTCGGCCCTTTTCGCCGGATACTCCGCCGCACTGTTGCTGGCCGCCGTCGTTCTTATCGCGATCATCGTCCCTCCCTTCATGAAGAAGTACGAGGGCCTGCGCATTCTCGAACGTGTGGGTGAAGACGATCAGTTCGCGCAGCCGGAATACACCCCTGCCACGCCCGAGTGTCCGCATCCGGAGATGTGGCACATGCTCGATTCGCAGAGTACCGAAGTCGAGGTGCTCGACCTGCTCAAGACCCTGGTTGTCGCGCTTAAGCCGAGTGTGATTGTGGAGACAGGAACCTTCCTCGGCCATGGCACGACAAAACTCGCCGAGGGCGCGAGAGAAAACGGCTTCGGCAAGGTCATCACCATCGAGTTCGATCCGGCGATCCGCCAGCGCGCGCTCAACCGATTCGAGTCGCTGGGGCTCTCTTCGTGGATCGAATCAAGGCTCGAATCCAGCCTCGATACGGTCATCGACGGGACGATCGATTTTCTGTTCAGCGACAGTCACCTCGCCAACCGCGAAGGCGAAATCCGCCGCCTTCTCCCGCAACTCGATCCGCGCGGCGTTCTCGTGATCCACGACGCCAGCTCGCACTTCAAGCTGGTGCGCGAAGCCGCTCTGCGCCTCGAAGCCGAAGGCCTCATTTCCACGGTTCTGCTGTCAACGCCGCGCGGCGTAGTCATCGCCCAGCGCCGCGAGGGCAGAACATAGCTCGTTGGGTTTTAGAAGTTAAGCTCATGCGGGTGCCGCACGGCTGTCTGACTTTGACGGAATTGGGATTCGACACCTTTTTAGAGTGGAACTGTGTAGCCGGCCGCCGCGCGCCGTTCGACCCTACACCCTATCCCCTGGCTTCTACGCGTCGCCCGGCGACTTACGCGCCTGCAGCGCCGCCTGCCGCACGGCCTCCGCCTGCATGGCGCGCGCCACTTCTTCCGGATTCACGGGCACCAGCTCGCCGTTGACGATCCGATAATCGAAGCCGCGCCAGCGGATCGACCGCCGCGTGAAGCTCACCAGCCAGATGCACGTGGCCAGCGTGTCCCACACCGGAATCAGGAACAGATTCGCGCCCACGCCGCGCTGCTTCAGTCCCTTCGTCCCCACCAGCATCGTGAGAGCCGACCGCACCACGAAATAACCGCCCAGATACGCCGCCGCGATCCACGCTGACGATGCCACGGCTGCGGCAGCCAGCGCCCACGGCAGCCCCAGCGTGAAGATCAGTCCCGCGTGTCCCCACGGCCGCATGTGCCGCATCACCGTCAGCCACCGCAGCCGCTTGACGAACAGGTCGCGTATCGACTGGTAATCGGGAACCGTCTCGATCGCGTACGGCAGCAGCACGACTTCATGTCCGCGCTCAGCGATCGAGCGCCCCACCAGCAGGTCATCTCCGGGCTTATTCTCGATCGACGCATACCCGCCCCATTCCCGCAGCCGCGTGCGCGTCGTGCAGATCGTCGGGCCCAGCGCAAACTTCACGCCGTCCAGCTGTTTCGCCACCAGAATCCCGGGATAAAAATCCGACAGCATGCCGATGTCCTGCAGTCGCTGCACCAGTCCCGTCTCTTCCGTGGGCACATAGAAGCAGGTCACCGCGCCGGCCTGCGAATCCTCCAGCGGAGCCACCAGTCGCCGCAGGTAATTCGGCTCGACGCGCACATCGCTGTCGCTGATCACCAGGTGCTCGTACGCGGCTTCCTGTGTCAGCCGTTCCAGCTTCGCGCATTTGTCGTTGGCCGCTACGCGCCCCGAGCCGATCACGATCCGAATCTTCGTCTCCGGAAAATCCTCCTGCAGGCGGCGCAGCACCGGATAGGCCGGATCGCTCGTGTCCCCGACGCAGAAGAGAATCTCGTATTCCGGATAGTCCTGCCGGCAGAAGCTGGCGAAATTCTTGTAAGCTTCCGGATCGAGCCCCCGCACCGGCTTCAGATTGCTGACAGGCGGCAAAAAATCGCCAGACCTCAAACGCGCAGTGAGAAAATAGCGCAGGCAGCTAAAGAGAGCTATCCCATAGTAAATAAATGGGATGGCGGCGATTACCAGAAGAACTGTGCGCATGGATGGAGGGGCCAGCCGAGCAAAGGCACGCGGAGCGGATCGCCTGACACGACGAGGGCAGAATATCATACGTGACTGGCCGTCCCGACCGTTCCCGCTCCCCAAAATCGCGACCATTACAATGGGGGAGTGTCCGCCCAACTCGCTGCCAGGCAATCGGAATCGGTAGCCTCCCGCAAGCCCCTCCACCTGAAAACTTTCCTGATGATCCTGGTCATGATCGTTGCCGGACCTCTAGGCAATGTTCTGTTGGGCAAGGGCATGAAGCACGCCGGCCCTCTCTCCCTGTGGCCCGTCCCTTCGCTGCTCCACACCGCGCTGACCGTCTTTTCCCAGCCGTTCATCTGGCTCGGCATCGCCTCGCTGATCACCTTCTTCGTTTCCTGGTCGCTGGCGCTCTCCTGGGCAGACTACAGCTTCGTTCGTCCCGCCTCGTCGCTGGCCTACGGAGTGGTCGCCCTCCTCGGATGGCTCATGCTCGGCGAGCACGTCTCGTCCCTGCGCTGGGCCGGGATCGCCGCCATTTGTCTCGGGGTCTTCGTCGTCAGCCGCACCCCGGCAAACACCACCCGGCCGAACGCCGCGGAGCTGCCTTAGCGTGCTCGGCTACTTTGTCTTTCCCATCATCGTCCTGTGCGGCACCGGCGGAGAGCTCTGCGTCTCGCGCGCCATGAAGTCAGTCGGCGAGGCGCGCGGCTTCCATCCCGCCGAGCTCCTCCGCGTCGCCGGTCGCGCCATCCGCGAACCGTGGATGTGGGCCGGCGTCAGCATGATGGCGCTGGCGTTCTTTGCATTGCTTGGCGCGCTCTCTGCGTGGAGTGTCAGCTTCGTCGTGCCCGTCACCGCGCTCGATTACGTCGCTGCGGCGCTGGGCAGCGTCGTCTTTCTGCACGAGCAGGTCAGCCCGAGGCGCTGGCTGGGACTCTCCTTCGTCATCCTCGGCGTGGCGCTCGTGTTTCTCAGCAAAAGCTGAGTCGCTGAGCGACAGGCGAGCACCCACCCCGGCTGGTTTGCCTGGATGGGTGCGCAAGTGAACCTGGAACCATGCGCGTCCTCAGAAGTGCAGGGTCAGCTGTCCGGTGATCGCCCGCGGCGTCACGTAATGCGTCCCGCTAAAGGTGGAGAGGAAGTTGTACAGCGCGTAATTGTCCGTCAGGTTGATCGCTGTGATCTGCGCGCCCCATTTGTAGCGATCGCCGTGGAAGAGGTCATCTTCGCCCAGCGCCATGTCAAACAGGCTGCGCGGCTGGATGCGCGGCGGGTCCTTGTCGTTATCCCCCATCCCTGGCTCTGGAATCTTCACCAGATTCGATTTGTACTCCGACGCCAGGCACGCCGCCGGAAGCGCCTGGGTGGGCGTTGCCTTCACCCCGGCGCATGCGAGGCCCGCCTCGAACTCCTCATCTGCGTCCAGCCCGCTCAGATCGACCGCCGGTTGCCCGTTGATCGTCGTCGAGGTCGCGGCGCAGGCGCTGTTGGGATCGTTCGAGAGCGGGTTGTAGCAGGGAACCGCTCCCGCCACCAGGCCAGAGTCGAACCGCCAGTTGATGCTGTACCACGGGCTGTGCTTTCCCGGGATCTGGTACTGCATGTGCGTCGTCTCGTTGTATCGCTCGTCGTGGTCGATGCGGAAGGGAAGTCCCGCCTGTCCCACCGTTGCCCCCGCGCCGCCCACCTGCGGCGGAAAGAACCGCGCCGCCACCGACGACATCACCACGTAGGCGCTGATCCCGTGCACCGGCGTCACATTGGCCCGCAGCGCAAAGCCTGGAATCTTCGAGTTGTGCCACTCGATCGGGAACGTGATCGGCGTATTCCCCAGCACGCTGAAGTCGTAACCATCACGCGTGTACTTCCAGATATATTCGCCGCTCACGACAAAGTGCCTGCCCGCGACCTGCTGAAATCCGGCGTGATATTCGTTGCGGGTCCCTGGCGACAGGGCGCCCGAGACACCTGCCTGGCAAAGCAGCAGCGGATTCACCACGGCATTCAGGCATCCGCGGCTCGACAGCACCAGGTTCTCGTTGAAGGGCGTCTCCAGCGTTCGTGCGTAGGAAGCGCGCAGCACGGTGTTCGTCCGCTTGATGCTGTACGATCCGCCCAGCCGCGGCTCGGCCTGCCTCGCATCGCTCAGCCCGTTGTAGAGGTCGCCGCGAATGCCCACGTTGAACAGCCAGTTGCCTTTTGTGATCTGGTCTTCGACGTAGAGCGCCAGTTCCTTCACGTCCGTGTGGCCCAGGAAGTCGTACGACGTCCCGCCCCGCGTCAGATCGTATGGATAGAGCGTGGTACACGGCGCGGCCGTCGGTGTATTCCCCGTCATGCAGCCCAGCGAATTCAGGTACGTCGGCGACACGATGCCCAGCAGATCGCTCTCATCCAGGAAAGTCTGCTCGTACTGCGCTCCGAGCTTCAGGTTGTTGACGCCCTTCACATACGAAATATCTGTGTGTACGCCATCGTTCGCCAGGCTGCGGTCCTGCGCGATGCTCTCCTGCTGCACCGGCCCGAGGTCGGCAAACGGAACTCCGCTCGGGTAGTAGTGATAGTTATCCTTGCGCGCGTACGCGCCGAAATTCCACACCGAAGTCTGGTTGATCACGCGTGTGTAGCTCGGCGCAATGTCGAACGTCCCGATCTTCGACCTCTGATCCGTTTGTCCATCCACGGCCATCCCCGCCAGATTCATGCCGCCGGTATTCAGGTTGTCGTACGTGTTCGGCGTCTGAAACCACGACCGCGAATAGTTCAGGTTCAGGTGCAGCGAATTCGCCGGGTTGATTGTGGTATCGACCCGATCGAACACGTTCTCTTCGTTCCCCTTGTCGTGAAAGGTGACGAACTCCGGCCCATCCAGGAAACGCCCGGTGTTCTGCCCGTCGACGGAGAGAAAGTTCCCCCAGTTCTGCTTCCCGTAGCCCAGGTCAAAGCCGCCGCCCGCCGAGCCAAAACTTCCGTAAGAGGAGTAGATCGATCCCGTCGGCTGGGAATCTCCCTGCCCCGAGCGTGTTGTAACCTGGATCACCAGGCTCGTCTTGTCGCCGTACTCTGCCGGTGGCGCCCCTTCGATGACCTGCATCGACTGCACCGCGGCGTCCGGCAACTGGTTCGAGAACACCTTGCTCTGCTGGTCAGTGATCGGCTGGCCGTCCACCGAGAAGGAGTTCTCGGCGTGGTCTCCAAGCCCGTGGAACAGTCCATTGGAATCTGCCGCTACCCCCGGGGACGACAGCGTGACAAGCGAGCTCAGCCCCGAGGTCGTGCTCTCCAGCGGAATCTCGGCAAAAGCCCGCCGGTCGATGTCCGTGTCCATGTTCGCGGCGTTATTCACCAGGTCTTCCCCCGTAACCTGCACTGTCGTTGCCGCCGTCCCCACGCTCAGGCTCACCGGCACGGTCACCGGCGTCGACGACTCCACACGCACGTCCTGCACGAACGCATTGAACCCTTTCGCGTCCACCGTCAGGTGGTACGAGTTGTACGGCACATTGCTGAACTGAAAGTGTCCGGCGCTGTCCGTCGTCACGGTGCTCTCATACTGGCTTACGGGATTTTGAATTTCCGCTTTGGCCCCGGGCACCACGGCACCGGTTGGGTCGCTGACCGTCCCGGTAATCGTTCCTGAAGTCGTGCCCGTCTGCGCACCGGCCGGCGCCAGGCAGATTCCGGCAAAAATACCAATAAAAACAGATACGGCAACGTGACGCAGCCACGCGTGCATACACGACCTCCTCATACGGTAAAAAGCTCAGGCCTGAAAGGACTACGCGGAAAGGAAGGAGACCTGAGGAGGAGGACGGCTGGCCAGCCGGAAATGCACGGCCGGTCGCGGCCGCGCGATCGGGCGTGCCGCAAGCGTTGCCGGCATGGGGCGGCACGTCAGATGCAGAACGATCGGCGCCGTGACCTGCACGACGCTGTGCACGGTCATGCACAGGGCGCAGTCATGATCCAGTTGCTGCGAGGCGTGGAAATGCGCCGCCTGGATCATCCCGCTCATCACCACGAGCGCGATGCACAGGCATCCCAGCACAACCATCCGGGGGAGTCGTAATCTGGCGAAGTCGAAGCGCATTCCTGTCTCTTTTGACTGTATCTGCTTTAGTTGGCGAGCTCCAAATCGGCCGCCGCCTGCCGCCGCGTCGACAAGCCCGACGGCTGCATCACGACCGAGGACACCTGGATCCTGGCGCAGAAACGCCTGCATCGTCTCGATTCTTCGCCCGCAACCCCTTCGCTGGCTCGCGTAGCCTCGGCTCCCCCCGCTTGACACCGGTTGACTTCCCGGTAAGCTAAAAGATTCCCGACCGGCGACTGGATGCCGGCGGATTGCGGGGGCGGTTCCATCTTGAAGGTCCGGGTCTTCTACCACGATAAGTGTTTCGACGGCGCCTGCTCGGCATCGCTCTTCAGCCGTTTTCACCACGAGTGCATCCAGCCGGATGCCGACTACGAATTCCACGGCCTTGTGCACCGCGCCGGCGCCCTCTTTAATGAGGCCGATTTCACCGGCGACGAGAACGCCATCGTCGACTTCAAATACTCGGCCTCGCCGCGCATTACCTGGTGGTTCGATCACCACCTCAGCGCCTTTCTCACCCCCGAAGATCATCAGGACTTCGAGCGCGGCATCGCTGACGGCCGCTACGTCGGGCATCGCTTTTACGATCCCAACTACATCTCCTGCACCAGTTTTCTGGCGCACATCGCGTCAACCCGTTTCGGTTTCGATCCCGCCCCTGTCGCCGAGCTGGTCAAATGGGCTGACATTGTTGACGGCGCACTGTATGAGAGTGCGCAATCCGCGGTCGAAATGCCCTTCCCCGCGATGAAGCTCACCCTCATCATCGAGGCTTCGCAGGATCCTGCGTTCCTTCCGCGCCTCATTCCTCTGCTCACGCGTATGCCGCTGCAGCAGGTCATCGAGCAGCCATTCGTCGCCGAGCTTCTGCCGCCGCTTCTCGAGCGCCACCATCGCGCTCTCGACCTCATCCGCTCGCGCGCCGACTCGAAGCAGGGCACCATCTATTTCGACATCACCGATCATCCCTTGGAGGGTTACAACAAGTTCATTCCGTACTACCTTCATCCGGAAGTCACTTACTCTATCGGTTTGTCGAAATCCAGCTTTCGCACGAAAGTCGCGGTGGGCTCCAATCCCTGGACCAAAACCCCGCCTGACAAGATGGTCAACCTGGCCGCTATTTGCGAGCGCTATGGCGGCGGCGGTCACGCCCGCGTCGGCGCCATCTCCTTCCCGCCGGACCACGAAGACGACGCCCGCCGCGCCGCAGCCGAAATTGTCGCTGAGCTCCGCGCCGCCGATCCTGCGCAGTAACCACCCCTCCCTGAAGCTTGCCACATCAACGGAGCTGTCATCCTGAGCGAGCTTTCCGCATGGTCGCGCCAGCTTTTGACGAGACTGCGATTTCAGCCGCGAGTCGAAGGACCCGCATTTGGCCCTCCCGGCGATGGAACGAACTTCCGGGCAGCACACTGGCCCAGGGTCGCGCGGGCATGGACGATGCCGCAGGTTATGAGGGGTCCCGCGGTGTCTCGGGAGTGCCGCGGCTCGCGAACTGCCGGCTCATCCCCAGCGCTCCGCTGAAGCCATAGGTTTTGATGAGGCGCCATGGGCGCACCAGCCAAGAAAAGCCGCGCGGCAGCCTGCCCCGGAGCTGTGCCCTGTCCTCGTCGTTGGGCTCGAGCAATTTCAGAAGTAGCTGCGTATGCCGGCCAAACCGCTCCCAGCCGCTGTCGCATGTCTGAACGCGATACCACTCGAGATACATGCGGCCCCGCGCGGTGAGAGACGTCGATTCCATGCGCTCGGCTCCTGCCCGATAGCAGCGCTTCTCGATCTGCTCGGCAATCGGTAGAACTCCGCGGTCGCGGGCGACGGCCTCAGCCGCTGCCTGAGGCAAAATGACCCCGAGCAGCCGCTGCACCAGCGCCAGCGGTACCAGGAGGACGCGCCGCCGCGACACTTTGCCGGCCTCGCGGAAAACCTGTCGCCACTCGAGATCGGGGAAAGCTTGCAGCAGCGCGGCGATGTCGCAGATCCATTTCAGCGATCGCCATTCGTCGCGATAGCCATGAATCGCGAGCAGGAACAGCATATTTTCGGGCGAAGGCACGGGGAAGCCACGATCGAGCACGCTCACTGTTCCTGCCGGGTCCCACAGCCGCAGCGCGGCCAGGCGTGCATCCCGGCTGGTTTCGCATGCCGCCCAGTGCAGTTCAATCTCGATGCCGCTCGCTGGGTGCACAAAAGTAAGGTCTTTCCATGCCGCCGGATCGATCGATCCCACCGGAGGGACGCCATAGCCGCGATCGCGCAACACCCGCGACGCGCGGCCCATATTCACTCGATCGACGAAAAAGTCGAGGTCGGCGATCTCGCGGTCGGCCAGGTTGCCGTATAGCATCCTGGTCCAGACCGGTCCCTTGAACGGCACCGCGGTCACGCCGGCGGTATCGAACGCATCCGCCAGCGCGCGCATCTCCACGGCCAGCGCGAGGTTGTGTGAGACGCTCCTGCGGCAATATTGCTGGATCCAGAGTCGCGCCGGCTCCGGCACGCCGTCGACGCCGTGCAGTCCCTTTTGAAGAAAGGTGACCACGCGATGTCTCTGGGCAAGCTCCTGGAGCCGCGGCCAGACGAGCCCTGCCGGAAGGGCGTTGATCGGCGTATCGGCCGGGCTAAGCGCCCGCCGCACACAGCGGAGCAACAGCTGGCGCTCGTCGATCCTCTCGGCCCCGCCGCTCTCCTCGCTCTCTGCTTCCACGAGGCACGCGCTCGTCGGCATCATTTGATCGCCTTGCTTTCCAGCGCTGGCAAAACGTCAGAAGGAATGAAACAGCTGATCGACCCCTTATCGCTTGTCGTCGTGATGATGGCCAGAGGTTTCTCGTCGAGGATATCCAGGGGCGTCCCTTTGCGAATCAGGTGCACCTTGTCCTGCGACAGCATCTGGATCACGGCGGCGCGATCATGCCGCCGCAAGGCCGCATAAAACGTGGTCGCATCGCGCGAATCGCTGGAGCAAGGCACCGCGAAAGGGAATCGGATCGTTTCGCTGCTGATGCTGGCCTCTGCCGTCGCTGCTCGGCGATGCAACCGATGCATCGCCCACACCCCCGCGGCGGCCGCAAACACCACCAGAGACACCACCGCCAGCACCAGCAGCTTCGACCGCGTCAGCATCGGCCCCTACAGCGGGGGCAGGCCCAGAGCCTTAAGCATCCCGTCCAGGTCCTGCACTTCGGCGTTGTAGTTGCCCTTTTCGTATGCTGTGATGGCATTTTGCAGATCCTGCTGGGCTACCGGGCTGTCTTCAAATTCCTGGTAGTACTTCTCGATATCCGCGGCGATCTCCTGGAAGCACTCCTGGCCCTGCGGCTGGCCGAAGACCGAGCTGGCCATTGCCGGCGTCGGAGCCAACACTGTAGCCACCAGCGGAACTACGGCCACGGAAGCGCCTGCCATGGCCAGCTTGCGCGCCAGTTGCCGACGCGTCATCACGTTGCTTGCCGTTTCCGCAGGCTTTTCCAGCAGCTCAGCCTCCGCCAGTTCCTGCAGCGCCGTCAGCACCACATCCCGATCCGCCGGAATCCCCAGTTCCCGGTGCAGAACTTCGCCGATCTCGTCCACCGAACGCTTACCGTCTGCCGAGGCCCAGACCAAAGCTACCGTCTGGTTCAGGCTGTGCGCGCGATGGCTGGCTTTGTCGTACACAATGGTTTCCGCGCCAAGGCTCTCCGTAACAATGTCGTCATGCCGTGAAATCGGGTTCGTCATCTCGTTCTCCCCTGAGATACCTCTGCTTGTACTCCATGGACATTTGAGTTTTCGCCGATCATGCGAAGAACTTCCACCGCCGCATGGGCTGCGTCTCCCCGCTCCGATTGCCAACCCTTCGTTGGCTCAATGGCCAGCTTGAGCGTCCTGAGCGTCAGTTCCGATTGCCTGCGCACAGCGACGGTGTTTTCGAGCAATGCCAGCAGCGTCTGCCCCGGCGTCAGTTCCTTCGGACTCCAAACCGCTCCATCACGAAAACGCAGGTTCAAAACCCAGCCCAGTGAAAGTGGATCCAGCGCGCTCGTCTTCACCGGTTCCGCCCCATCGGCCACTCCAGGCTTCTCGACCCCGTTCTCGCGCAGCCGCAGCCGTCGCGGAAACGCCCGCACCCGGCCATCCAGATCGATCACCGCATACTCATCCGAGTAATATTGCGCGCCCGCCGCCACCAGCGCCGCCACCATGCTGCTCTTGCCCGTATGCGATGCGCCGGGCAACAGCAGCGCGTGGCCGCCCCACTGCACCACGCCGGCATGCACAAACACATATTCCTTCGTCAGCGCCGCGGCGCGCAGATGCACCCGCGATTCCAGCACGCGCGCCGCTTCCCGCACATCCGCGGAGGCAAAAATCGCGCGTTCGCCTTCCCCCACGACAAACAGCGGTCGCCCCGCCGAGCCAGGCGTCGGATAGAACCGGAACACCACCGCGCTCTCCCCCTCCAGCGCGCTCGATACGGCGCCTGGAATCAGGGGGGAGGGAAGAACATCCATCAGGTTGGCCGTCGTCTTCAGCGTGATGGGCACACCGTACGCCGTGTACGACGCCACGCAAGCCACTGCGCCCTCGCCTGCCTTCGCGGCGTGCGCATCGCGGGGTGTCTCCAGCGTGATGGCCATCGGCTCCGTCATAAAAGGACAAAACCTGAATAATCCTGCGACGGTACAAATTTGTGGACTCTGCAATCGATCACGAATACACGAATGCGCAGGCGCGAACTGGGTGGAGGGGAGAGCTTAACCATAGCCCGCGTTACCGTCTTTGTCAACGATTGCATCGCGCACATTCGTAACCGATAAATGAACATCCGATTGACTACCACAGTAACTACTGCTGTTATCTGGATCGTCACCTGCGGCAGCCCCATAACCGTGGACCTGCCCAGTGCTATTGACGGAAACGTTAGGCACCTCGATTGGCATCGCCCGCCTCCCCAGACCCGACGGCCCCCAGGGTTCACGGTTCGTCTGTAACCAGGAGGTAAACCACATCGGTGGCTCCCACCTTGTAACCTAGCTCCATGTCTTCCATCGCAACGCCCGACTGGTCAACCCTGCCGGCGCCCACGGATGACGGCGCTGCCCGGCATCTCCCCGGCATGCGGGTGCCCGCCATTCCGCTCGCCGCCACAGATGGCTCCAGCGTCGACCTCTCCTCCCTCGCGGGCCGCGTCGTCGTCTATGCCTATCCGCGTACGGGCCGTCCAGGGGAACCAAATCCGGCGGGGTGGGAGGCGATTCCCGGCGCGCGCGGCTGCACCCCGCAAACCTGTGCCTTCCGCGATCACTTTGCCGAGCTCCCGCCTCTCGGCGTAGCCCATCTCTATGGCTTATCGACGCAGGACACCGCATACCAGCGGGAGGTCGTTGAGCGCCTGCACCTGCCCTTCGCCATTCTCTCCGATGCGTCTCTCGCTCTGATGAACGCCCTGCGCCTGCCTGCGTTTCAAATCCATGGGATGACCCTCCTCCGCCGCTTGACGCTCGTCCTCCGCGACGGCGTCATTGAACATGTGTTTTACCCCGTCTTCCCGCCTGACCGAAACGCCTCCGAGGTCATCGCGTGGCTCCAGGCGCAGAGCCGCACCTCAAGTTAGGGCAGCAGCCGCACCCCCTGGGTCGTGCATGCCCGACGATCCCGGCCTGCGGGGCAGCGGCGCTATACCATCGTTACCCCAATTGCGCCGATCGTTGCGTGCAGATGCTTTGGCTGCGCGTACACTGTGGCCGCCTGTGAGTTTCGATTGACTCACCCGGCAGAACGGGGACCCACTTCAATGACCCTCCGCAGAGGCATTTTTCTAATCCAACTCTTTGCTTTTTGCATGGTGGGTTGCAGCGGAGGCGGCGGCGGTGGAACCACGCCTCCTGTGGAACAGCCAGCCGCAACGCCGGCCTTTTCGCCTGCCGCCGGAAGCTTTACGTCTGCGCAAAGCGTCAGCCTTTCCGACACCACACCCGGAGCTTCGCTTTACTACACGATCGACGGATCGACTCCCACGACTTCGTCGACGCTCTACGCGGCTCCGATATCGGTCGCAGCGACGACCACGATCGAAGCCATCGCCGCGGCCTCCGGGTATCTGCATAGTTCCGTCGCCACTGGCACTTATGCCATTACCCTGCCGGCTGCGACGCCGACCTTTTCTCCGGCCGCCGGAACCTACAACACCGCTCAATCCGTGACGATCTCTGACACCACCGCGGGTGCCTCCATCTACTACACGACCGACGGATCGACTCCCACCACCTCGTCGCCTCTCTTCTCTTCCTCTGCGCCCATCGCGGTGGCTGCTACCACCACGATCAGCGCGATCGCCGTCGCCTCCGGCACCACCACCAGCGCCGTCGCAACGGCGACCTATAGCATCGCCGGATCAGGGCCCGCGGTCTCGGTCGTGCTGAGCACACCTGATGAAAAGAACCTGATGGCGGCGCAACCTGCCGTTTATTTCGGTCCCGCGACTGCTGACGCGGGCACCAACACGCTCGTTGTCGATCCATCGCAGCCTTACCAGACCATCGACGGATTCGGCGCGGCCTTCACCGACTCCGCCGCGAACCTGCTGATGGAAGTGGAGCCATCCTCATCCCTGCCCGCAACGCTCAGCGAGCTCTTCACGCGCAACGGCGACGGCATCGGCCTCAGCTTCATGCGCATTCCCATGGGCGCATCGGATCTTGCGCTGTCGGTGTACTCCTATGACGACATGCCGGTAGGCCAAACCGACCTGACCCTGGCCAACTTCTCCATCGCCCATGACCAGAAATACATTCTGCCGCTCATCGGACAGGCCCAGGCTCTCAATCCCCAAATGAAGCTCATGGCCAATCCCTGGAGCCCTCCCGGCTGGATGAAAGATCCCACCTCCATGGCTCCGAATCCCGTCTCCATGCTCGGTGGCACCCTGCTCATGACCCCGGCCAACGAAAACGCCTTCGCGAACTACTTCGTCAGGTTCCTCCAGGCGTACCAGGCCGCGGGCGTTCCCATCGACTACATCTCTCTGCAGAACGAGCCTCTGAATATCACAACGAGTTATCCCAGCATGGGCATGAGCGCCGCCGCGCAGTTATCGCTGCTCGAAAACGCGGTCCTGCCCGCGCTGGCTGCGAATAATCTGACGACCAGGGTGCTGGTTTACGACCATAACTGGGATACGCCCACTTATCCCGAGACTGTTCTCAGCGCACTGACGGCGCAGCAATTGACTCACATCGCCGGCGCCGCCTGGCACGGCTATGGCGGCGTGCCCGGTGCGCAGCAGCTTGTGCAAAACCAGTTCCCGGGCCTCGGACAATGGGAAACCGAGCATTCCGGGGGCACCTGGATGCCGGATCAGTTCACATCGGATTTTCTCGAGATCACACTGGTGCTCCGCAACGCCGCGAAATCGTATGTGAAATGGAGTCTGGCCCTCAACGAGAACCTCGGCCCCAATCTCACCCAGAATGACCCTCCACTCGGCGGCTGCAACGCCTGCACCCCCATCATTACGGTCAACAGCCAAACCGGTGCGGTGACCAAAGACATCGAGTACTACACCCTCGGCCACTACAGTAAGTATGTCTTGCCGGGCGCGGTGCGCCTCTATTCGAGCAACACGCCCGCCATTGCCAGCGTGGCATTTGAGAACCCCGACGGCTCGATTGCGTTGATTGCGTATAACGCCAGCTCGTCCTCGCAGCAATTTCAGGTGCAGTGGGGAGCGCAGGCGTTCCCGTACACGCTGCCCGCCAGCGCAGCTGCGACGTTTGCGTGGAAGGGAACCCAAACCGGCAGCACACCGCCAGTGGCCGCGACGGGCCAGATTCAGGCTTCCAGTTTTTCCAGCGAGTCTGGTCTGCAGACCGAGGAAACCGGCGACTCGAGCGGCGCATACGATTTGGGCTATCTCACCCAGGGTTCCTATTCCGTCTACCAGAATGTCGACTTCGGAACCTCCGCGAGCCAGGTTTCCCTGCGCACGGCCAGCGCCGGCAACGGAGGGACGGCCAGCTTCTATCTCGACAGCATGAGCAGCGCGCCGATCGCGTCCGTCCAGTTACCAGTCACCGGCGGTTGGCAAACGTGGACAACCGTCACCGCGCCTGTTTCCGGCGCCTCCGGCGTGCATACGCTCTATGTGGTGTTCAACGGATCGACGTCGAGCATCGCCAACGTCAACTGGTTCCAGTTCTCGCAGTAATGCAGCCAGACGAGCGAAACGCTGCGCGCTTTTGCGCCCCGTGCCGCCGGTTTCAGTCCAGGCGCACCAGCCACGCTTCGCCCTCGGCCGGACGCAAGCGATTCGCGATGTCCATCGCCAGTTCGCGATTATCGTGTTCCGGACGAATCCGAACCCAAAAACCTGTCGGACCCTGAAACTCGATCACGTTGGCCGAGCGGTACTCGTGCTCCAGTTTCTCTTCCAGACGCAGCGCCGCTCTCTGATGGTCGAAGGCCCCAATCTGCACGCACCATCGTCCGCCTTCGTCAATCGGTTTCGGCGTGCTGTACACGTCGATCCGCACCTCGGCCACGCCCGGTCCCCAAACGCCGGTAGCCTTCGCTGCTGCCATCGAAAGATCGAGCACGCGCCCCTGCACGAACGGTCCGCGATCCGTCACCCGCATCACCGCGGTCTGACCGCTGCGAACATTCGTCACGCGGATCAGCGATCCCATCGGCAGCGTGCGATGCGCCGCCGAAAGATGATGTTCGTCGTACACCGTGCCGTTCGCTCCGGTGCGGTTGTGATAGGGCGGCCCATACCAGCTCGCCAGGCCCGTCTGCGTGTAGATGGGCGCATGCGTGGCCACGTACTCCTCGTCGGAACCCCCCGCCGCGCTCGGCTTAGCCGGACTCGCCGGGGAAACCGGCGTCGTGGTTATCGGCGGATTTTCCCCCGGAGCTGGTGCCGGAGGCGGCCCATACGCCACCTGACGGTGCGCGCATCCTGCGGCCAGAGCCAACAGCACGCTGGCTGCTCCGCAGGTCCATGTTGGCCGCAACCGAAAGGATTTTCGTTCGTGGAAGCTTGTGTCCATATGCGGCGATCAGCCCTGACGGCGCTCCAGATGCTCCGCCAGCTTAGTCAGTTGCTCGGCCGCCACCCGAAGAGCCTTCGACGAGTTCTCCCGCACTTCAGGAACCACTCGTTGGTTCAGATAGGTGATCACCTTCCGCACGTCTTCTTCGATCCGCTCGCCGGCGCCGCCGAAATGCTCATCGACCTTGCGCCCCATGTTTTCGAAGGGGCCTCTCGCACTCTCTCCCATGGCTGCTGTCCTCACCTCATTGCGATCAATCGCGCTGCGCACTGATGCAGCGCGGCCATCGCGCATCTCCAGTATTTCCGTGGCTAACGTCAGGGTCAATCCGCTTCCCGGCGCACGTGCCCGATCAGTAATCGCGCCCTGCCGTGCATCCCAGGCTGCTGAATCTTCTTCCAACCGTGGGAAACACCGGAACTTTCTGAAAGATGCGTCTGTAATTGTGAATCGGATCGTCCTGCCTTTGATTTTTCTCGTTGCAGCAGCCCCAGTCCCTGCGCAATCTCTTGCGCAACTGCCGGATGCGCCCCAGCCCGCAATCGCGCGTTCTGCGGCAATTCAGGCGCAGAGCCAGTCCCAGTCCGTGCCCGTCGTCGTTCCTCCCGGCCGGCCGTCTCCGCAATCCGCCAGCCCCATCGACCACGCTTCGTACAAAAAGCGCAAGTGGGCGCAGTATGTCGACCCTGGCGAGCGCGTGCCGCGCCTGAGCGGCAAAGACAAAATGGATTTCTGGCTCCATCAGGAATCGCGCCTTTGGTCGGCATTTCCAGCATTTCTCTCCGCCGGCTACGGTCAGCTTACCGATACTCCGCAGTACGGCTCCGACTCGGGCGCCTTCGGCGATCGTCTCGGGGCGGCCTTCCTGCGCCAGGCCACCATGCGCTTCTTCTCAAACAGCCTCTTTCCCGCTCTCGATGGAGGAGACCCGCGCTACTTCCGCCGGGCTCGCGGCAGTTACGGGAGCCGCGCCGCATGGGCCGCCGAACAATCCATCGCGGACGAGCGCGACAGCGGCCGTCGCAGCTTCAACGTCTCGAACATTTTTGGCCATCTCGCGGCCTCCGCCATCACGCCTCTTTACTATCCGGCTCCCAGCCGGAATGCAGGCGTGGTGATGGAGACCTGGGCAACTTCGATCGCCGGATCTGCCGGCAATAATCTTTTTCTGGAGTTTTGGCCCGACGTGGTCCACCGATTGCATCGAAAGTAGCGTGCAGGGCACGCTCCCTCGTCCAGGGATGCCCAGGTTTCGTCAATAGAAAAGGCGCCCTGCCGGGAAGCGCCCTGCGAACGAAGCCGCGGTCGCTTCGTCGGTGAGCGCGCCCCGGGCGGAGTCCATCCCCGCGGAGGAAACCCAGCAGGAATGGAACGGAGCACGGTCCGAGGCTCGCAATGCGGCAAGCATCTCACGCTCAGTGGAGGGCTGTCGGCATGGCCGATTCGCGCCCTTCTTCTGCTGGCGCTCGCTTCCAGCGCGACTGCCTCCGCTCAGACAGCCTTGCCCGACGCCCCCACGCCCAATGCGGAGCCTGTTGCCACCGCATCCGGAGAAACCGCTGATCGGCCACTCCTCCCCTCCCAAATCGCGTTCGTCGCGGAAGCTCCTCCTTCCAGTCCCCCCGGCCAGCAGACTTTTCCTCCCGCCTTCCCACCGCGTCGCAGGCTCAACATGCCCGGCATCCAGTCCGGCTACCTGCCCGAGCCCCGCCCCTGTATCGCCGATTCCTGCACGCAGCTGCCGCCCCGTCTCAGTTGCTGCGTGGCGAGCACCGACCCCTTCAGCGAATATTTGCGGCAAAATGCGATCCACATCTACACGCCGGCTGAGCTCGCGGCCATGGCTGCCCGCGGCGTCGTCGATCCCTTCAATCTGCTCACCATCGTCGGCACCTCGGCCTTTTCCGTGGCCACGGACGCGCACACGCGATTCGGGCCTGGCGCTTTCGGCATCGCCAAATACAGCGGCGTCGCTCTCACTCAGGACATGACCAGCGCCTTCTTTGAGACCTTCCTCATTCCCTCCATCGATCACCAGGACCCGCGCTTTCGCCGTATGCCCAATGCCTCGCTCGCCCGCCGCGTCGCCCACTGCATTTACCAGCCGATCTGGACCGACAGCGATACCGGGCGGGGGATGTTCAACTATGCGACCGTCGTCGGCGATGTCGCCGACGAACTCGTCTGGGTCACGTACGTTCCTTATCAGGAGGTCGGCGTTGGCCCCGCCGTCACCCGTGTTGCTGTCAATCTGGCGACCACGCCCCTCGGCAACATCGTCACCGAATTCCTTCCCGATGTCGCGCGCCACATCAACTTCAACGTCGTCTTCGTGCAGCGGGTCATCGACCGCGTGGCCGACGAGGAGACCGGCGGTGGCGCGTTCTGAAGGATCACTGCTCCAGGCGCGCATCACTTCCTGATAAATTTCGGCTCCTGTCCCGGCGCCCATGGATCGTAGTGCGCGGCGAACTCCGCGCGCTGTTCCGTCGACGGATGACTGTACGTCCAGAATTCCACCAGGGGATTCGGTGAGGGATCGTCGAGCCAAAGCTGCGCGTCGCTGCAAAATGAATGCACCACCGTGGCCTGCGCGTCCGGTATCAGCCCGTGGATCACCTCCTGCCCGTACACATCGGCCTGATGCTCAATGTGCCGCGAGAAGGTGTTCGCGATGGGATCGGCAAAAAAGCTGAGCGCGACCATCAGCAGCAGGATGATCCCGAGCGAACCCCAGTCCGCAGGGGAGTCGATGCCCCATGCTGCACCTCGACGGCGGACCAGCTCCAGCAGGAGACGAGAGCCGATCCAGTAAAAGAGCAGGAACACTCCCGCCGCCAACGCCAGCCCTTTCGGAATGTGGTGCAGCACGTAATGGCCCTGCTCGTGTCCGTAGGTAAACAGGATCTCGTTCGGCGATTCCTCCTGGATCGTCGTATCCCATACCACAATCCGTTTTGACGATCCGATGCCCGTCACGTAAGCATTCGGCGTGGTCACCTTGCGGCTCGCGTCCATCAAGAAAATTCTGCTCGGCGAAATGTGCAGCCCCCCTCGCTCGGCCACCCGCTCCAGTTGCTCTACCAGCGCGGGATCGCTCTTCGCCAGCGGCGTGAAGTGGTTGAACAGCGGATCGACGATCAGCGGAGTCACAAACGTTCCCACCACCACCGCCGCCACGGTGAACGCCCAGAACCCAATCCACCAGCGCCGCGGCCATCGCCGCATCATCGCGTACAGCACCGTCAGGACGAAGGTCCCCAGCGCCAGCGTTAATCCCAGCGATTTGGCCCAGTCGCCCCACCACGGCAGCCAGCGCTCGACGGAGAGCCCATACTCCAGGCTCACATGATGCCCGATCAGCGATTCCGGCATCTCCAGCAACGCCAGAATCAGCAGCCATACCGGAGCCGCCACCAGCCCCTGCACCCAAACCTTCGCTGAGATCCTTGCCGCCATCCGCGCGATCGCGCGGCCTGCCCGCATCCGCACCAACACAAAAAGCGCGAACACCTGCCACGCCGTTGCGCCAAAGTAGAGTCCCGTGCGCCAGTGGCTCAGCGCTATCGCCTTCGCCAACTTGTCTGGAGGCAGCGGGCACAGCAGCCGGCCCGCGGCAAGCAGGGATGCAGCCGGTGCGAAATTAAAGATTGAACAGCTCCCGCAGCCGTCGCGTCTGCGCGCGGCTCACCGGAATCTCCGTCTGCTTCTTGTCCGCCATGCGCAGCTGGTAGGTGCTCTTGAACCACGGCACCACTTCCCGAATCTGGTTGATGTTCACCAGATAGGAGCGATGCGCCCGCCAAAACGTCGCCGGATCGAGCTGTTCCAGAAGTTCCTCCAGCGTCCGGCACTTCGACTGCCCCTCGATCGTCGGTGTCACCACCGAAATCACCCCGTCGTCGATCGACGCATAGCAAATATCCTTCTGATCGATCAGCAGCAGCCGGCTCCCCGCCTGCAGCACGATCTTGCCGCTGTGCTGCTTCGGCGCCTGCTGCTGCTCGATCAGTTTCAGCAGCGTGTCGACGCGCAGATCGCCCATCACCGGCCGGGCTTCGCTGTTTTCCTCCTGCAGCCGCGTCCGCGCCCGCTCCACGGCCTGCAGCACCCGCGCCTTGTCAAACGGCTTCAGCAGATAATCGATCGCGTTCACGTCAAACGCCCGCACCGCATACTGATCGAATGCCGTCGCAAAGATGATCTGCGGCAGCGCGTCGCCATGGCCCACTTCCAGCAGCTTCTTCAGCACCGCGAACCCGTCCAGCCCCGGCATCTGCACGTCGAGAAACACCACATCCGGATGATGGGTGCGGATCAGTTCCACCGCTTCGACGCCGTTGGTGCCCTCGGCCAGTACATCCACCTCGCCGGTGGTGTCCAGCAGATATTTCAGCTCTTCGCGGGCCAGCGCTTCGTCGTCGACAATCACGGCAGAGATGGACATGGGTGGGTCAGGCTTAACCTCAAAGTATAGGAAGGGCAGGGAAGGCCGGTCAACGAAACGACCATACGATATCGCGCTGTGAAACGCCAGGGCGAAGCAGTCCCGGACTAGCTACCTACTCCGCAAACGCGTGCAGCCGAGCCGGCGGATGATCCTCCGCCAGGTTGTGCCCGCAATACACACAGTAGAGATCCGTCACCCGCGCGGTGCGGTGGCAGTTGCCGCAGCAGGGAGCCACCTGGTAAGCGCACTGCGGGCAAAAATGGTATTCGCTCTCGACCCGCGCGCCGCACGCCGGGCACAGCGCCAGCACTGGCAGCCGCAACAGAAAATACAGCACCGCGCCAATGCCGCTCGGAATCACCACGCACATCGCCATCCACAGCGGCGTGCTCATCCCCCGCCGCGGGGAATCGCGGCTGATATACCCGATCATCAGCATGTAGAGCGCCGCCAGAGCCCCAATGCTGATGTTGATATAAATCCGGAAGCTTAACGGGAGGTTGGGCGGATGATGCCGGTGCGCCGCGACGACGACCCACATCACATATTCCATCACCGTGAATGCCGCGACCCCGGCGCCCACCGACCACAGCGGTATCAGCCCCAGTTCCCCTGACAATCCGGTGGGTTGCGCCTCAACGCGCTGTACGTTCTTTGCATTCATCCCAGGAACCCTGCACGCCGTCCCGCCTGCCTACTCGTTGTTCCCGCCGCGCTGGCGCGCTTTCAGCTGCATCATCACCACGGCGAAAAGCGCCGAGAGAAACACCAGCGAAAGCGCCAGCATCACCACCGGCATATCCAGGAACGTGTCGCCGGATACGACGTCCGCCGCCGCGCTCCACAGCGCCGGGGCAAACAGCACCAGCAGCCCCACCACGACCAGCAGCGCAATGCCCGCATGCCGCCGCTGCCGCGCATTCTTCGCCTGCATCAGATGCGCCGCTTCCATCACGGAACGCCGCGTACGCAGCAGAACATCAGGCTTCATATGTCCCCGAAGATTGGGCTGGAATACATCTCCGCTCATACAGCTTCCATCCTGTTTCCATGGGATGCACTGGATCCATGGGCCGACTTCACGTGCGGTTTCAGCGCGGCCAGTCCGCGGTAGAGTCGCGACTTCACCGTCGACAGCGGCGCCCGCGTCATCCGCGCTATCTCTTCCAGCGACATTTCTTCGTGGAACCGCAGCACCAGCACCTCACGGTGCAGCGGATCGAGGGTCAGCAGCGCCTCGGCGACTAACTGCCCGCTCTCCATCGTTGCCAGATGCTCAAACGGCGTCTTGTCGGGGCTGGCAAATTCCATCGGCCGGTCGTCGTCGCCGCCATCGCACAGCTCTTCCAGGCTCGCCATCGACTTCCTGCGCCGCAGATCGATCAGCAGATTCCGCGCAATCGTAAACAGCCAGGTATCGAAGCGCGAATTCCCGTTGAATTGCGATCCCCGCACCAGCACCCGCATCCACGTCTCCTGGAACAGGTCCTCCGCCATCTCTCGGTTGCCCGTCAGATACAGCAGATACCGCAACAGCCGGTGCTGGTACTCCACAATCAGCCCGTCCAGAACCGCCGGATCGTGCCTCTTCAGCCCCTCGGCTACCAGGGCGTTTTCCTGCCGGATTTGCTGTGCGAGGGCTATCGCTGCCGTGCTCATGTCACTCTCACAGACGGTTATCTCGCGCCGGAAGACGCTTGCTCTTACCAGTTTTTCCATTTCCCAGCTCAGATGCATCGGCTTACCCTCGGCGCCGGATCGCTCTCGCCCTCTGGCGCATTCGCTGGACATGCCATTAAACCGCTCATTATCTGCCACATTCCCTTCTGCGGCAATCACTTTCTGATGATTAGACTGGATACGATGGAAATCCTCTACGGGCTGCATCCAGTTGAGGAGGCGCTCCGCTCCGGCGCCCGCCGCTTCGACTACGTGTGCATTGCCCGCGAACGCAGCCAGGCCGGCCACGATCCCCGCCTCGCCGCCATCCTTGACCTCTGCCGCAAATCCGGCGTGAAAGCCCGCCTCGAGCCCCGCGACGCTCTCACCCGCATGGCCCGCACCACCGCTCACCAGGGCATCGTCGCCGTCGTCCGCGAGCGCGAATTCCTCGACCTCGAAGATTTGCTCGAAACTCCAGCCCCCCCCAGTCCGCGGCTGGTCCTCGCCCTCGACGGCATCGAAGATCCCCAGAACTTCGGCGCGCTGCTCCGCACCGCCGAAGCCGCCGGCGTCGATGGCGTCCTCTTCACCGAGCGCCGCTCCGCCCCCCTCAGCCCCGTGGCCGTCAAGGCCTCCGCCGGAGCAGCCGAGCACCTCCGCCTCGCCCGTGTCGTCAATATGGTCCGTTCTCTCGAGGCGCTCAAGGAGCGCAACCTGTGGTGCATCGGCCTCGACGAGCGCGGCGGCCAGGATTACGACCGCTTCGATTTCACGTCGAACACAGTAATCGTCCTCGGACGCGAAGGCGCGGGCCTGCACGACCTGGTCCGCCGCACCTGCGATCACCTGCTGCGCATTCCCATGGCCGGCAAAGTTGCCTCGCTCAATGTTTCTGCCGCCGGCGCAGTCGTTCTCTTTGAGGCGGCTCGCCAGCGCCGCGCCGCCGCGCAAGCCTTGCCTGCGCCCACTCACAAAGCGCCGCGTAAAATAAAAGGTCTGGGTTCATGAAGGGTTCGACCATTCTTGCCGTCCTGCTGCTGGGCGGCTCATTCGCTCTCGGCCAACAAGCACAATCCCCCCAGGTGCTTTTCTCGGGACCGCCGAAACCCTCGGCATCCCCTGCCACCGCCGCGCCCAGGTCCACCATCACGGATGCTGAGCGTCACGTTGTGGCCGTCGCGGTCTGGGACCTCGACGTGCACCTCACTGCGCAGCAGCAGTCGCTCGAAGTTCACGCCCAGGTCACGCTCCGCAACAACGGCATCGAGCCTCTCACCGAAATTCCCCTCCAGCTCTCGTCGTCCCTGCACTTCGAGACCATCGGTCTCGCGGGCAAGCGCCTGCCGTTCTCGACCGCCACGCTCAACAGCGATGCTGACCATACTGGCCAGCTCATCGAAGCCACCATCCAGCTGCCCACCCCCCTCGCTCCCGCAGCCCGCGTCACGCTCGATGTCGACTACGGCGGCACGATTCCCCTTACCGGGAAGCGTCTTCTCGCCATCGGCGCGCCCCAGGCCAATGCCGAAGCCTCCGACTGGGATCGCATCTCCGCCGATTTCATCGGCCTTCGCGGATTCGGCAATGTCGTCTGGTATCCCGTCGTCTCCGTCCCCGCGCTGCTCGGCGACGGCGCAAAGCTTTTCACCGAAATCGGCCGCCAAAAGTTTCTCGATCAGGATGCCGTCTGCTCGCTGCGCGTCACCGATGAATTTTTCAATCAGCCGCCCAACGCCGCCATCCTGAACGGCCACTATGTTCCCCCTGGGCCACCCGTTTCCATGCCGACGGCCAGCTTTCCCGGCATCATCACCGCCTCGTCAGGCCCCGTCCATCTCGGCTTCGATACGCCCTCCCTCTTCCTCGCCCGCCGCACCGAAATCAACGACAATGGCATCCGCGTGCTGGCCACGGATGCCGGCTCAGTGCATGCCCACAACTACATTGCCGCCGCCGGCATGGTCTCGCAGCTCATCGGCGACTGGCTCGGAAATAAATCTCACTCGCTCGCAACGATCCTCGAATTGCCAGAGGCGAATGACGACCCTGCGGAAACCGGTCATCTGCTGGCTACGCCGCTTTCCGCCGACCCGCCTGCCGAGCTGGCGCCCATCCTCGCCCATGCCCTCAGTCATGCGGCCTTCTCTTCGCCGCGTGTCTGGCTCAACGAAGGCGTCGCCAGCTTCATGGAGAATCTTTGGATCGACGCCGCCAAAGGCCGCACCGCTGCGATGGAAAACCTCAACGCTGGCCGCACAACCCTCGCCATCGCCGAGCCCGGAACTCCAGGCCAGGGGCCCGGCCAACCCCTCCTCGACGCCATCAGTCCCGTCTATTACCGCACCAAGGCCACGTACGTGCTCTGGATGCTGCGCGAAATCGTCGGCGACCAGAATCTCCAGTCGGCCCTCCAGGCCTACAAGCCGGGAGAGGACGTCGATCAGGGTTACTTCGAGCGCATCGTCGAACAGGCTAGCGGCAGGGACCTGCGCTGGTTCTTCGACAACTGGGTGAACGAAGACCGCGGCCTGCCCGATCTCTCCATCGCTGGCGTCTATCCATCGCCCGAGGCGCACCAGATGTTCCTCGTCGCCATCGACATCGTCAACAACGGCTACGCCGAGGCGCTCGTCCCGGTCACGGTGAAAGGGGGCGACGCGGTCGCGACCTCCTGGGTGCATGTCCCCGCCCACGGCCGGATTACCCAGCGCATCATGTTCCAGCAGTCGCCCACCGAAGTGGATGTGAACGACGGCACCATCCCCGAGGTCCAGGACAGCATCCACCGCAAAACGCTCGTCCCGGCATCCCCGTAAGGTCCGGCGGACTACGGATTCCCCGCAGCCCCCTTGCCCATCGCTGGCCGCGCCAGCGTTCCGCCTGCAGTCATCTTGCCCGCGCTGGTATCCACCACGAGGTGAATCCTGCGGTCGAAGCCCACCGTCCCCGCCACCGCGCGATTCTTGCCTGCCGTCGTGATCGTGCTCTCTGTCAGCGTCAGCGCTCCGCTGCCGATCGTTCCGCTCGCCGTCCAGCGATCGAAATGCGCCAGCGGTCCCGTCGCGGCGGCCAATCCGCCCTTCTGCCACACCAGGCGAAAGCTCCCCGCCGCCGATGAAGCCAGGTCCGTCGTCCGGTAGCCACTCATCGTCAGGGTCGCCGCGCCGCTCGCCGTTCCCGCTCCCCAGTGTTCGTTGAACACTTCTGCGGCCTCGCTGGCCCTCACGTCCTGCATCTGGATTTCGAGACTCCAGTGCGGAGTCCCGCCGGTGACCCCCATCGACCCGGTGGCGTGGATCGTCCCCCCCAGCGCCGCCGCGTCCAGCGATTCGATGGAGAGCGCGTTCCCCTGCACGCTGAGTTGGGCGGCAACGTTATGCAGAGCCAGGCGTCCCAGGCTGATTTGCCGCGACTGCACCGTCCCCGTCATCGCAGGCCACGCACTCCCGGTTCGCGACCCCAAATCGGCCAGCATCTGCCCGAAGAATCCCGATCTTTGTCCTGCCAGCGCCGTCTCGATCGCCGCCGCTGTCGTCTCGCCCGGCTCCAGGCTAAAAGTCGCCGTGCAAGACGCTGGCGGGACACACGCTGTCGGATACGCAATCGATCCCCGCATCGCCATCCCGCCGTAGCGCAGTTCCACGTTTTGCCAGGAGATCTGTTGCGGAGCCAGATTCACTTCCCCCGACGCAATCTCGACCTTGTCATGGAGAAATCGAGGTTGCAGCTCGATCCCCGCAACCTTGACCATTCCTGTCGTAGCAATCCCACCGTAGGCCGCACCCATCAGCGGAGCCATCCAGTTGCCGGTGGTGGTCGTATTGAGCTCAGCGCGGCCCTTCGCGGCAGCCAGCGTCAGCGCATTCTCCAGCAAGCCGAAATTCGCGCCCGCAGTCATCAGCGCCCCCAGCTCAGCCTGCCCGGCCAGATGCAGCGCGAATCCTGCGCGCGTCAAACGCGCATCGGCGGTGAGCGGCGTGGCCGCCCCGAGGTTCACTGCCGCCGGTTCCAGCAGCATCGCCGTGGGCCCCGTCGGCTCCGGCTTCTTCCGCCGCCCCCGCTTTCCTGCAGGTTGCGCCGCTGGAAAACCCGTCAGGTGCAGCCCTGGAACAGTCAGCGTTCCTCCCGGATATCTCAGCGTCACGCCTGCCGCCGTCGCGTCGCCGCTCAGCGAGGGCTGCTCGCCACGGGCCCACGCGAAGCTGCCGTTCACCGTCCCCGTCGCCGTCACATTCTCCGCTCGGGGGCGCAAAAGCCCCAGCAGACTGAGCGGAAACTGCGCTGGAGTCTGATTGATCTCCAGTTGCAGCTTGCTTCCCGATTCAAATCTTCCGCGCACGTCTCCGGTGAGCAGCAAATGCCCGGCGCCCGTCGGCAGGAAGCACGTAATTTGTCCCAGCAGCCGCTGCGCGCTCTCATAGCGGCTGTCACAGGTCGCGTCGACATTCACCGCCGTCGCTGGCTGGAACTCCTGCCGCCGCAGGTTGCCGATCTGCACCCGATTCTTCATCGCGAAATCGCCCGCGGTTCCGGTCAGGCTCGCCGTCACATCCAGGTCGCCGCGCCACCCGCTGTCTGTGCCCGTCAGCAGCCGGCTCACCTGCCCCAGTTGCGCTCCGCTCCATTCGGCCCGCAGGTTGACCGGCATCGTGTGCAGACTGCCGGCGCGCCCCAGCGATCCTTCCATCTGCAGCGTCCCGGTGTCCGACAGGTGCAGCTGCAGATCGGTCCGCACCGGCTGCGCCTTCAGCCGTAGCCGCCATTCGCCGTCGCTCGCCTGCCACATGGCAAACTTCGCATTCATCAGCGCGAACGGCCGCTTTTCCACGCCCTGCTTGAAGTTGATCCGCGCGCTCGTCGCTTCGATGTACGGAAACCGCGGATGCGCGCCGGCGTGCCGCTGTCCCGTCGCTTCATTCGGTAACTGCGCTGCGCGCATCAGCACCGATCCGATGCTCCATTGCCCCGCATCGCTCTTCACTAAATTCAGGCTGGCCTCATCGACGCTGATCCGGCTGACCTCCAGCCGTCCCCTCCACAGCGAGCTCAGCCGCAGCGACACCACCACCGAGTTCGCATGGAGCGTCGGCTCGTATCCGAACTCCGGATCCTCCGCGACCGTGAAGTCCGTCATCGTGATCCCCGGCGTCGGCAGCAGCCGCAGTTGCATATCCCCTGCGGCGACTGGCCGTCCCAGCGCGTCGGAGATGCTGCGCGTGATCGATCGCCGGTACTTCCCCAGATTGACGAAGGGCGGTCCAAATATTGCGGCCAGCACCAGCGCGATGACCAGCCCGGTCAGGACGAGCTTCCGCCGCCCGCGCCGCGTCTTCCGCGGCTCATCGGCAGCCTGCGGTTCCTCGGTGCCGATCATGTCTTATTTCACCAGGTGGAACGTGCGCCGCCAGCGGGTCTGATCGAAGAAATGAATCGTCTCGTGCAGAATCCACGCGATCCGGTCGCTCACCGATGTCTTGTATTGCTCGCTCTCCGGCGTCTCGAACGACCAGTAGACGAACAGCGGCCGTCCCACAATATTCGCCCGCGGCACAAATCCCCAGAAGCGGCTGTCCAGGCTCACCATGCGATTGTCGCCCATGCAAAAATACATCCCCGCCGGAACCACCAGATCGCCGTTCTCGATGTGCGACGGCAGCGCCTCAGCCCACTCCGCCGTCACATCGGCGTTATCCCCCGGAGGCACCGCCGGGAAGTCATCGCGATACGGGTTGTAGTCCGGATACGGCGGCTGCGCCGCGTAAGGCTCGTTGAGCGCAACGCCGTTGCGGTAGACCACGCCGCCGCTGAGATGAATTCGGTCGCCCGGGATCCCTATCACCCGCTTCACCAGAAACAGATGCTCTCCGTTCACCTCCAGAGTCGGCTTGTAGAAGACGACGATATCGCCCCGTTGCACATTGCGGTGGTAAATCACGCCATGCGCCCAGTGCGCGGGCGGGGCCAGCGTGCTGCGGTCCACCAGCACGTGATCCCCCACCAGCAGCGCCTTCACCATCGACGATGAGGGGATCGCGAAATTCTGAAAGATAAACGTGAGGACGAACAGCCCCACCACCAGAACGCCGCAAATCGAGGCGAATGCCTCCAGCGGCGTCTCCTCGTGTTTTTGCTCTGCCTGCTTCTCCAGGGTGGGCTCCATCGGCTGTCAGGATGCTCCGGCGGCCTATCGCACAACGCGCAGAAACCGGTCCCAGCGCGCAAAGTTTTCCAGCTTATCCATTGCGCTTTTCTGTCCGAGTCTATCATCCTGCACCGCCGCAACATCCGTCGCCGAAGGCTCGCGCAGCGAGAAATAGATCACGAACGGACGCCCCACAATGTGGTCGGGCGTCACGTATCCCCAGTACCGGCTGTCCAGGCTGAAATTCCGGTTGTCCCCCATCACAAAATAGTCGCCCTCAGGAACCACCAGGTCTCCGTTGCGCACCTCGCGCCGCATCTCCATCCACCACTGCGGATTCACCCCGGGGTCCGTATACAACTCCGACGGAAAATTGTCTCGGAAATCGTCCGCATAGGCCGGCTCGTCCACCACGTACGGCTCCTCGATTGGGACATTGTTCACCCACACCTGGCCGTTCTGCAGGCGAATGTGGTCGCCCGGTCCCCCAATCACCCGCTTCACCACATGCATGCCCGGGTCGCTCGGATAATGAAACACAACAACGTCTCCGCGCCGGATCTCGTAATACGGCATCAGCCAGCCCCAGTCTCCCGCCGGTCCGTACGCCGCCTTGTTCACCAGAAGAAAATCGCCTACCAGCAGCGTGCGCTCCATCGACTCCGACGGAATCCTGAACGGCTGCACGATAAATGTCAGCACGAAAAGCGCAAACACCACCACGCACAGCAGCGACCGCGCCATATCCAGAACATGCGCTGCGCTCCGCTGCTTTTTCGGGTGCGCCGACTCTCGCAGGATCTGCTCCCACGGAGTGACCCCCGTCTCGGGGTGCTCGTCCCATCGTCCCCGGACGGCGCCCGGCTGCTGCTCGGTCGCGCTCACCCGTGTTCCCTCATGCTGCGCAGCCGTTCCATGGCGCGCCGCGCCGCGTCCTGCTCGGCAATCTTCCGCGTTGGACCCGACCCCTCCGCCAGCGACGACCCGCCTGACCGCGCTTCCACGAAGAACTGCTTGCGATGGTCCGGTCCCGATTCACCCGTGGTCCGGTACTCCGGCTGCCCCTGTTTGCGCGACTGCAACAACTCCTGCAGCGCCGATTTGAAATCGCCGATCCCTTCCCCCGCCAGCAGCTGATCCCGCAGGCTCGCCACGCTCGGCGCCAGCACCCGCGTTTCGATTACCCGCTGCGCCGCCTTGAGGCCGCCATCCAGAAACAGCGCGCCAATCACCGCCTCCAGCGCGTTCGCCAGCAGCGCCCGCTTGTTCCGTCCCCCGCTGCGCTCCTCACCGCGCCCCAGCCGCAAATACTTCCCCAGCTCCAGGCTCTCCGCCACTTCCGCCAAGTGCCTCCGGCTGACCAGCGCCCCGCGCAATCGCGTCAGCGCTCCCTCCGGTAACTCCGGATAGCGCCGATACAGCGACTCTGCCGTCACCAGTCCCACCACCGCGTCGCCCAGGAATTCCAGCCGCTCGTTGTCCTCGCGCCCGGTTTCGCCCACCCCGGGATCCGGCGCTGCCTGCTCATACGCCAGCGAACGGTGCGTCAGCGCCTGGACCAGTAAGGCTCGATTATCAAACTGGTGCGCCAGCGCGTCTTCCAGTTCGTGCAAAGGCAGAGCAGACGATGCGCCCGCGGCAGTGCTCGGCCGATCCTTCGTCGGTCCGGAATGAAAAAGGGGCGAAGCCATGGGAAGCGCGAGCTCGTGGGGAACTGCCTCGTTCAATTATTGCAGAGCCGCCGCCCCGTCTGCCGTCACTGCGGATTCTGCTGCGGACTCGCCTGCGCGCCCGATGGAGCGTTCGCAGACGCCGGTCCGGATTGCGTTCCACCCGGCCCTCCGGCTGCCGATCCGCCGCCGTCCGGCGTATCGGCACGATGCGGCAGCGTGAACGGCGTTTGCAATCCCTTTTCTGCCGCCTGCTTCGTGTCGGGCTGACCGTCGCGCACCGTCAGCGCCGCCTTGTATTCCGCAACCGCCTGATCGCGCTGCTCCTCCACATCGAAGATCCGCCCCAGATAGATGTGCGACCACGCCAGCGTCCGTGGATCTTTCGATGTTGTCAGCGCATTTTGAAACGCCGCCTGCGCATCGTCGATCTTCCCGTTCATCAGGTCCACCCGCGCCAGAATAAAATCCGCGTGTCCCGCGTCGCCGCTGTGACTGGCCAGCGCCGTCTGCGCCATCGCCTGCGCGCCGGCCACATCGCCCTTCATCAGCTTCAACTCGGCCAGTTCCAGCCCCTTCGGCTCCATCGGCGAGTGGCTCATGGGATCGTCTTCGCCATGCGCATCGAAAGTGATCTGTTTCGCGCGATGCATCTCCGTGGCAATATCCATTCCGTAGACCATCGGTCCGATCGCCTCATCCAGGCTCTCCGGCGACTTCTCAAACTGGATCAGCTCGTCGTAGAAGTACTGCGTCAGCACAAACCCCTGCGTCATCGAGTGGTCCACATTCCGCTGCCGGATCGCTGCAATCTTCTCCTGCTCCAGGCTCCTTTGCCGTTCGTACGGCCCCACTTCGCTGTGCGGCAACCCCGGCGGGATTTTGGTCAGGGTCACGCCCGTGTCCATCCTCCGCGCTTCAATCGCCCGGATCATCGACTCGATCACCAGCGCCACAATGTCGCTCTTGAACGTGAACTGCAGCGGCGCATCGTCCACGATCTTAAGCAGCGGCAGCATCTGGTCCATCGAGTCCTGCCGCTGATACAGCAGCGGCTCGATCTCGTAATGCAGATACGCGTGCTGCACCAGATGCATCTGGATTTGCCCGTCCTTCGGCGATGCAACCACCACGTAATCCTGCCCGTATACGCGCGCATTCGTCTCTTCGGGCGAGAACATCGGCTCGATGACCACCAGAAACCGCCGCGCGTTGCTGATCGACGCCGGCACCTTCAGGTAGTAGTTCGTGCCCACGATCATCTGCGACAGCGGCGTATGCAGCCGCTCGACCAGCCCGTCGTACACCCCCCGGTTCTCCAGCCAGATCACGTGCAGGTCCGCATCGTCGTAAAACTTCCGCAGCAGCGGCAGAATCTCCATCACGCCGCTCGCATCCGGCGGCAGATCTTCCTCCTCCACGCTCGGCGTCAGCTCCGGCGGCGGCGACAGATAGAGCGCGAGGGACACATACTGCGCCAGCGTTCGGTCGGCATTGTCGAGCCGGTGCTGATTGATGAACAGGCACAGCTTGTCGCGGTCGTCGCGCGCCCGCGCCGAATCCACTGCTGCCTGGTTGACCTCCTCGCGCACCTTCCGCCGCACCGGATCGCTCTCGTCCAGCCCCTGGTCGTAGCCGCAGGCGTTCTGAGCCACAGCCATGTCGAACATCGCCTCGCTTGTTTCGAGGCCGACCGAGGGTCCGGCCGGATCCATGAGCGACGGCTTGCCCTGCGGCGCACGCGCTGCCTGCGTCGGTGGCTCGCTCAGTTGCGGATTCTGCGGCGCCTGTCCAGGATTCGACGAGCTGTATCCGCGGTTTTGCTGGTTGGGGATCGTTTGCGGTTGCTGCGCATGGCACACCAAAACCGCGAAGGCTCCCGTCACGATCAGAGGAAGGACAGAACGAAGCGGGCGAAACGACAACGGCATAGGTAAGGACCGGCTCAATTGCAGCGGATAGGCTGCTCTCCAGTCTATGCGCCACCCCAGGGAGGGTCAATGCGGTAACGCGACTCTGCTGACTCGCTGGCTTGCTGACGAGCTGTCGCTGCAATTGGTTCGACAAAGCTGCGAGTGTCATTCCGAGCGAACGGGGCCCCAAACGTTTTTCAGTTTGGGGGTGGTAAGCGAGGAATCCGCGGTTGCTTTTGCCTGGTCTTGATCCGTCCCTCCGGGACGCCACAAGAACTCGCTGACCCGCTGGCTGGCTGACTCGCTCGCTTGCTGACGAGCTGTCGCTGCAATTGGTTCGACAAAGCTGCGGGAGTCATTCCGAGCGAACGGGGCCCCAAACGTTTTTCAGTTTGGGGGTGGTGAGCGAGGAATCCGCGGTTGCTTTTTGCCTGGTTTTGATCCGAACCTCCGGGATGCCGCAAGAACTCGCTGACCCGCTGGCTGGCTGACTCGCTGACCCGCTATCCAGCTGACTCGCCGACCCGCTGCATCCCGTACTCCCCCTCGCCCACCTGCTCCATCCACTCCACCGCCTTCCCATCCAGCCGCTCCTGAATCGCGATGTGCGTCATCCCCATCGTCGACGTCGCGCCATGCCAGTGCTTCTCGCCCGGGGCGAACCACACCACGTCGCCGGGCCGGATCTCCTCCACCGGTCCGCCCGAGCGCTGCGCCCACCCGCAGCCCGCCGTCACAAGCAGCGTCTGTCCGAGCGGATGCGTGTGCCACGCCGTCCGCGCACCCGGCTCAAAGGTCACGCTGGCGCCCTGCACCCGAGCCGGATCCGCCGCCTGAAACAGCGGATCGATCCGCACGCTCCCGGTAAACCACTCCACCGGCCCCCGTCCCGAAGCCTGCGTCCCCGCACGCCTGATCTCCATCGCTCCCGCCTCCACTGGTCTAACTATGGCACGGGCCCGCGGACAAGCGCAGCCTCGCAGCGGCGCAGGGGTGCCCCACATCTGCCCGGTTTTGGCAGATGTGGGATTCCGCTGCGCTGCAGGACTCCTGCACCAGCCATTTCCTTCAGACCGGGAATCCCGGCTTTACGCGGCGCACCCCGGATGCCCGCATTGACACATCACCTCCGTGCTTCCCGATTGGGCTTCGCAATGGGCGCTGCAAAACTTCTCTCCCTTGGCGGGAACGCAGGTGCACGCTGGGTTGGCGCATTTCTTTGAGTCGGCCATGAGTCTCTCCTCTGTGTTCTTCGGATGCCGAAATGGCACGACCTGTGAGGGCGCAAAACTTCCGTAATCCCACATTCCCCGATTCTTCTTGCTCTCATCCGCCGGCAAACCTACGCTGGAAACAGGGGATCGTCCGCTTGAGACGATCCCCTTTCCATTTCCGCGCTCCCAGGACCGCGGCGAACGATCTTTGACAGAACGATGCCAGCCCGGAACGCATTGCCGCCACGCGCGTCGGAAAAGGGCTTCCCAACCCACCCGGCGGGGCCACACCCCCTGTTGTCAACTTTGACACCAAATTTCGGGTGAATGAGATCAGGGGCATCCCACACCCCCACCCTGGGGGGGGTACCCCCCGGGCCACAATCACCCTCGCGCGTCCCCGCATTACAATCCCCTCATCCCCATGCGACCCCGAGTCTTCCGCTCCATCCCCGTCGCCCTCCTGGCTCTGCTGCCCACCGGCCTCACCCTCGCCTCGGCCCAGAACCCTGTGCCCGACCCCGCCGCGGTTGCCAGTCAGGTCGCGCTGACCCTCAAAAACGACCAGCCGGTCCGCGCCCCGCACGCCATGGTCGTCACCGTGCATCACCTCGCCACCGATGCCAGCGTGGAGATCCTGAAGCAGGGCGGCAACGCAGTCGATGCCGCAGTCGCCGTCGGCTTCGCCCTCGCCGTTGTTCATCCCGTCGCGGGCAACATCGGCGGCGGCGGATTCATGCTCATCCACGAGCATGATGGCCGCAACCTCTTCATCGACTATCGCGAGAAAGCTCCGCTGGCGGCGACCCCCAACATGTATCTCGATGCGAAGGGCAATGTCATTCCCGATGCCAGCATCGTCGGATACAAAGCCATCGGCGTCCCCGGCTCCGTCGCCGGCCTCGTCTACGCCGAAAAGAAATACGGCAAGCTCACGCTGCCCAGGGTCATGGCGCCCGCTATCCGCCTCGCCGCCGATGGCTTTGTCCTGTCGAGCGAAGAAGCCCGGGAATTACACGACAACCTTCTCACCGGATTCCCAGCCTCGCGGCACATCTTCCAGCGCGATGGTGACTTCTTCAAGCCCGGCGGGACCTTCCGCCAGCCGGAGCTGGCCGCAACCCTGCGCCGCATCGCCGCCGACCCGGCCGACTTCTACCACGGCGCCATGGCCCGCGAAATCGCCGCCGCGATTCAGAAGGGCGGCGGCCTTATCACCGCCGAAGACATGGCCCGCTACACCGTGAAGGAACGCGAGCCGATCATCGGGACCTATCACGGCTACACCGTGGTCAGCGCGCCTCCGCCATCCTCCGGCGGCATCGTCCTCATCGAAATCCTCAACATTCTGGATGGATTTCACCTCGCGCCACTCGGCGATCGCACTACGCCCGAGATGCACCTGATCGTCGAGGCTTTTCGCCGCGCCTATATGGATCGCTCGGATTATCTCGGCGACCCGGACTACGTCCACATCCCCGTCGAGCAGCTCATCAGCAAGAAGTACGCCGACGCCTGGCGCGCGAGCATCCTCCCGGCCAAAGCCACTCCCTCGGCCGATCTGAAGCGTCCTGCTGGATTCCTCCCGCCCCCGCCCACCATGGCCGATGTTCGCCGGGAACCCGTCGACACCACGCACTACTCCGTCATGGATGCGGACGGCGATGCGGTCGCCGTGACGACGACCCTGAACAACGGCTTCGGTTCAGGCGTCACGGTGCCCGGTCTCGGCTTCCTGCTCAACGACGAAATGGACGACTTCGCATCGAAGCAGGGCGTGCCCAACATGTACGGCCTCATTCAGGGCCCCTCCAACTCCATCGCTCCCGGCAAGCGCCCGCTGTCTGCCATGACTCCCACCGTCGTGCTCAAAAACGGCAAAGTCGCCATGGTCCTCGGTTCGCCCGGCGGCGGACGCATCATCACCACCGTGGCCAACATCTTCCTCAGCGTCGCCGATGAAGGTCTCAACATCCAGCAGGCCGTCGATGCGCCCCGCTTCCACCATCAATACCTGCCCGACGTGCTCGATCTCGAGCCCGGCTTCGCGCCCGCCACGCTCGATGGCCTGCCCAGCGAAGGTTACACGCTGAAAATCGGTGGCCACTGGAGCGACGGTGAATGCATTGCCGTCGATCCCGCCACCGGGATGCTCGAAGGCGGGCAGGACCATCGCCAGCATTACGGCAAAGCCGCCGGGTACTGACCTTCGTTTCTCGCTCCGGCGAGCTCCTCTGGTGCATCGGTCGTGAATAGCGCAGAATTCTCTTTGGATTTCCGGAGACATCATGCCTGAAGCAAGCTGCGATATCGGCCTCATCGGCCTCGCTGTCATGGGCCAGAATCTTGTCCTCAATATGAACGATCACGGCTTCAAGGTGGCCGTTTTCAACCGCACCGTTTCCAAAGTGGACGACTTTCTCGCCAATGAAGCTAAGGGCACGCAGGTCGTCGGCGCGCATTCCATCCAGGAATTCGTCGCGCTGCTGAAGCTGCCGCGCCGCGTGATGCTGATGGTCAAAGCCGGCGACACCGTCGACCAGATGATCGATCATGTGCTGCCGTACCTGTCGCCCGGCGACATCGTCATCGATGGTGGCAATTCGCTCTTCACCGACTCGAACCGCCGCACGAAGGACCTCGCGGCCAAAGGCATCCTCTTCATCGGTACAGGCGTCAGCGGCGGCGAAGAAGGCGCGCGCTTCGGCCCCTCCATCATGCCGGGCGGCAACCCCGACGCGTGGCCGCATGTGAAGCCGATCTTCCAGTCCATTGCCGCCAAGGTCGACGATGGCACACCCTGCTGCGACTGGGTCGGCGACCAGGGCGCCGGCCATTACGTCAAGATGGTGCACAACGGCATCGAGTACGGCGACATGCAGCTCATCTGCGAGGCCTATGACATCCTGAAG
>JBARMS010000134.1:0-41630 GCA_049802575.1 Acidobacteriaceae bacterium
GCAGCCCGCCACGCGCTCGCCCGCCACGCAGACTCCGAGGCCGCCGAGCTCCTCAGCCACGCCCTGCGCCTCGCCCAGAACCTCGGCGAACTGGAGCGGAAAGCCGCAACGCGCGGCATCCGCGAAGACCTCGTGCACGCGGAATCCGCATCGCGCGACGACGACGAGATCCGGGTTTCCTGAAGAGGTACCCTGGGATCGTTCCGCAAATCTTGACGGATTCTGGATACCGGCTAGACGACTTTTCTTCCTCGCCCCCGCTAGTGTCGTTGGCAGAAGCAGGAGGAAACGATGCGATCCTTACTCCCCAAATTCCTTTTCGCGCCCGCCTTCGTGGCCGCGGCAGCTCTCCTCACCAGCTCCGCCATGGCGGAATCGACCGTGAACATCCCCTTCAATTTCACCGTCGCCGGCAAGATCTGGCCGGCCGGCAGATATGACGTCCAGAAAGGCCCGCTCCTCAACTCCGTCCGGTTGTCGAGCCTCGATTCCTCGCACAACATTATCTGGTCCGTCATGCCCGGCGACCCAAGCCCCACCGATCTGCGGACCATCCTCACCTTCGACGTGCTCAACGACAACCACTCGCTGCGCACCATCCAGTTCAACACCCGCGTCACTCCGCGCCTCGATAAGCCGGCGAAGGAATACACGCCCGTGCGCATCATGGCCGGCGAATAAGTTTTCTCCGCCGCCTGACTACCCGGCGGAGAAATAAACCAAGCTCGCCGCTAACTGCGGCGAGCTTCTTTGTCTGCGCAAAGTCTGCCAACAGCCAGCTTTCGCACGTTGCGAGACACTCCGGACGAGCAGCTCTGTTCAAGCCTCGGAAAAATTCCGGAGCTTTTTTTACCGGGGCACGACCCTGGCGCGGTTCGAATGACTGCGGGTGCCCCATGCAAGCCCGATTGGCTTGAGTGGGGTTGTTCGACTTTCGTCGTTGAATCTGACCTTGCCGTTAAAACCCGAAAATGAGCTGCGCTTTAACCGCTGAGCAACGATTCTTGTGTCGGCGAAACTCATTTCGCAATCTGTTGAGATGTGCCGTGAAAGTCTGAAATTACGCTGGATTCCAGCGTCACTCGCGTCTGCTTTTGTATCAGGGCTTGTCGGCGCCGGTGCGCGCAGCGCGTCGTGCGCAAGCGCGACGACGGTAGAAGCCCCGGCCTTCAGGCCGGGGAATCAGCCGTAAAGAAGCAACGGGCTTCAGCCCCGGCAAACCGCGTTAGACCCCGAAATTTCCTTGGACCTGCGCCCCTGGTTGAGGGGGCCCGCATCAGCGCGCCGCAACACCAGGCGTGAGCAAGCCGACGTGATCAATGCCGAGCGCGTGGCTGATATCGAGAACATCGGCAACCGACGCGAAATCAACGCCAGGATCACCCTGAACGAACAGCACCTTTTCAGCGCGCAGAGAGAAGATGCGACTCAGTTCCGCCGCGAGTCCCGCCTTCCCATCGATCCGCTGCCCGTTGATCTGGTACACCGCCCCGCCAGGACCGGCGAGCACCTGCACCACGATCGTCTGCGGTGGCGCAGGCTGATTCGCCCTGGACCGCTGCGGGATCATCGCCACCAGCCCACGCGGCGTCACCGGCACAATCACCATAAAGAGGATCAGCAGCACCAGCAGCACATCGATCAGCGGCGTCACATTCGGCTCCGCCTGCAAAGTTCGCGCACCACCCAGTTGCATCGCCATCGGAGGCACCTCTCGTGCTCCTACCGACCCCGGTGACGCCTGGCGGGTTCCCGACACCCGGGGCAAAGGTTGGACCAGGTGACGCGCTGGGAGAGCGACCTGGTCATCGCAGCAGACCCAAGTTTTCGCCGAGCATCTGCCTCAAAGAAGATGTTGTTCCCCCGAAAGGTACGCGCGGACTTTTCGCGAACCGCTTTTCGCTTAAAGTTCTTCGCTAAGCGCTTTGCCGCTCACCTTCTACGCTGCCTCCACGTCACGCGCGTTCCGGCTCTTGCGCATGGTCAATCTCCGGAGTGGGAGCGGGCGGACGCCGGTGCACGCCGTTCGTTCCATCGCGGCGGCGCTCTCCCTCCAGCATCTGTCCAATCGATGTCCCGGCGAAGCCCAGCAGGATGCGCTCGCTCCACACGGCATCGTCGGCTCCGGGATCGAGCAGGGAGACGCGCCCTTCCTCCACGCCTTCCGGCTTTTCGATCCCTTCGGGCATGCCGGCCGGTGGCTCGTCGACGTGCACCGATTCTGCTGCCGGCCGCGCCGCACCCTCCGGTGCGGTTGCACGCCGCGTCTCCGGCCGGCGCATCTCTTCTATCTTTGCCGCCTCTGATTCGCGAGGAACCTGGGACGCCTCGGGCACGATCTCCAGTGCTGTCGTCGCACCCATTGGCTGAACCAGCTGCGGCGCTGGCGGCCGCGGCAGAAAAGGAGCATCGATCCCTACCCTCTGATCGATCTGAAACATGAAGGGTAGCTGTGCCGCAGGTTCGCCAGCCGCCGATGAGACCGGTTCCCCAGACTCACCCAACCCTTCCGGCTCCCTCGCTCCCCACTCCCACCCTTCTTCCGGATCGGCTGGACGGACCACCTCAGCGGCTTCCAGCCGCACCGCGGCAAACTCCTGCCCAGGCGTCGGCTTCGCGACCAGCATGGGAGGAAGAAGCGTAAACGCTCCTCCGTCCTGCCCGGCGGCCTCGGTGTGCGACCCCTGCATCGCGCGCTGCCAGAAAAGAAACCCTCCCAAAACCCCTGCGGCGAAGAAAAGCGCGGAGATTCCAGTCGCCAGCCATGCAGGCTCTGCCAGAATGCGTGGCGGCACGCTGGCGAGGCGCATGATCCGGTAAGGATTCTCCCACGCCGGATTCTTGGCCTTCGCAGAGCCCTTCGGATGACGAGTAGCCGGAGACCGCACCGGAGGCGGACCGTCGGCCAGCGCCGTCGCCACAGCATTGGCGACCACCGCTGCTGCTCGCGGCTCCGGATCGCGATAACGGACTTGGAGCGTCTCCGGCCAGGGCTCCGTCAAGTCAAGCCTGGACCGAAAATCGCCGATCGCATCGGGACCGTTCGCGAGGGAAGCGCTTGCTTTCAGCAGCAAATCCAGAACCACGGCGTCGCTCAGGATCGACTGCGCTGCAGCGACAGCGGGGTCGCCGGTGCGGGTCAGGGCGAAATCGTCGTGATAAGCGGCATCCGGGTTGAAGGAAAGCTCGGCAGCCGGCGCCTGCTTCACGCTGCTCCGGGCAAGAACGAAGGTCCCCGCGCCCAAAGCGAGCGCCAGCAGGGCCAGCACGGCAATCCGACGTGCCACGGCGCTCGCGCGCAGAGAGCTGCTCTCGATTTGCATAATCCCCCGAAACGAGCCCGGGGCGGCAGCGGCGAACTAGGGGGAGGATGGGGACGCCGCTGCAAGGGCGACCGGGTCAATACAGCAAGTGAACGATTCGTGTGTTGGCCAATACTATCCCGTTTTCACAGCATTTGGCTTCGCTGACCTGTTTTTGGGCTGACCGGTTTTCAGCTCGCCGTTTTTTACCTGACCGGCTTTCAGCTGCATTTAGCTGCTTTTCGTCACCATGAACCAGCAGTGCTGCACGATCTGCCGGTGCATGAAGGGAAACAGCGAGCTCATCGACAGGTGCGGGTAGTTCATCGTCACCTGATAACGGCCTTCCGGCAGATCGTGCGATTGAATCACGACCACGTAGTGTCCGTCACCCATGTCCTGCGGATCGAGCGTGCGCAGCCGCGCGCCATGCGCGTCCTCCAGCTGCAGCAGCGCGGATTGCGGCGCCGATGTCGCCCCGCCCAAATCGAGATGTATCTCGATCTGGTCGTTGCGGCTCCGCTGAAACACGTCTCCCGCGACGTCGATGCGCGCGGTATAGCAGGTCTGGATGGCCAGGACCCACATGAACATAAGGAGGAACGCGATCGCGGCAATCAGGAAAAAGCCCACCGCCACCTCGCGAGCGCCGGATTCGACAACCTTCTCAAACCACGCGAAGACGCGCGGGCCCACTTTGACGAAGGCGATTGCAAAGACCGTCATAAAAATGAGGATGACAATCGATCGCGAGATCCAGCCTGCGGTGTGCAGCCCCATGTGAAACCGGAAGACCATCAGGCTCTCGAGCGCGGCCGCCACCATCATCAGCACATCCAGCACCACGAGAAACAGGATGAACGGCAGCAAAAAGAATGCGCCTTTGTAGGTGAGATCGCGCATCGTGTTGAGAAAGCTGGCTGCGCCGGCCTGGAGCCCCGGCGCTCCCCCCGGATCGGGGAACGCGAGGGACAAGCCATGCAGGAGAATGTGCGCGACCGCCAGAACGACGGCCACCAGCGCCATGCCGATCACCGAGGTCAGGGCCCAGAACTCCCACAGCTCGATGATCACTCCCTGGGAGGGGAGATTCATCGTCCAGAAGTTCACGTTGATGCCCGTCTGCAGCGTGGCCGCGACCGGCCAAATCTTCAGCAGAGCCAGTCCGAAGACGAGGATGTATCCGGAAACAAACGCCAGGCGTTGTTGCCAGGTATCGTCAGCCATTCGTTCACCTCTGTGGGGGAGGCAGCCGTCTGAGTGCCGGAATTCTAGCACGGCAAAGTGAGCTGCTTTTCCGGCTCCGCGCGCGGACTCTTCGAGCCACACGCGCGGCCAAAACGAAACGGGCGTCCTCGCAAAAAGAACGCCCGCGCTCTTCGCCAACCGGTTTTCAGCGAACCGCTGTTTCGTTAACAGCCACCCGCCGGCCGCAGTCTCGCTGGCTGAGCATCGCAAAAGAAAAGGGCCTTGTCGCGAAGACAAGGCCCTTGCGCCGTCAGGCGCGATTCGCCGAACGCGAAGTTCAGTACATGCCGTCCATGCCGCCGCCGTGGCCGCCCGCCGGGGCCGCCTGCTTGGGCTCGGGAATCTCCGAGACCATCGCTTCGGTCGTCAGCATCAGGCCCGCGATCGACGCCGCGTTCTGCAGCGCCGTCCGCGTGACTTTGGTCGGGTCGATGACGCCGGCCTTCACCAGGTCCTCGAACACGCCCGTCTGCGCGTTGTAGCCGTAGTGCGGATCCTTGCTCTCGAGAATCTTGCCCACCACCACGGCGCCTTCCTCGCCGGCATTGCCGACGATCTGCCGCAGGGGCTCCTCGAGCGCCCGGCGCACGATCTGCGCGCCGATCTTCTCGTCGCCCTGCAGCGTGCCGATCAGGTCCAGAACGTCCTTCTCGCAGCGCACCAGCGCCACGCCGCCGCCGGGGACGATGCCTTCCTCGACCGCCGCGCGCGTTGCGTGCATAGCGTCCTCAACGCGAGCCTTCTTCTCCTTCATCTCGGTCTCGGTCGCCGCGCCCACTTTGATCACGGCCACGCCGCCCACCAGCTTCGCCAGCCGCTCCTGCAGCTTCTCGCGATCGTAGTCCGACGTCGTCTTGTCGATCTGGCTGCGAATTTCCTTCACGCGGCCTTCAATCGCCTTCGACTCGCCGCGGCCCTCGACAATGGTCGTGTTGTCCTTGTCGATGGTGACGCGCTTCGCCTTGCCCAGGTCCTCGATCTTGATGTTCTCAAGCTTGATGCCCAGGTCTTCGGTGACGGCCTTGCCGCCGGTGAGGATCGCGATGTCGCCCAGCATGGCCTTGCGGCGATCGCCGAAGCCAGGAGCCTTCACCGCGGCCACGTTCAGCGTGCCGCGCAGCTTGTTGACGACCAGCGTAGCCAGCGCTTCACCGTCCACGTCTTCCGCGACGATGACGAGCGGCTTGCCGTTGCGCGCCACCTGCTCGAGCAGGGGAAGGAGATCTTTCATGGAGCTGATCTTCTTCTCGTAGATCAGAATGTAGGGCTCTTCCAGAACCGCTTCCATCCGGTCCGGATCGGTGACGAAGTACGGGCTCAGGTAGCCGCGGTCGAATTGCATGCCCTCGACCACTTCCAGCTGCGTCTCGAGCGTCTTCGACTCTTCCACCGTGATCACGCCGTCTTTGCCGACCTTCTTCATGGCCTCGGCGATGATGTTGCCGATGGTGTTGTCGGAGTTAGCGGAGATGGTGCCGACCTGGGCGATCATGTCGCCGGTCACCGGCTTGGAGAACTTCGCCAGCGCCCCGCCCGTCACCGTGCCGTCTTCGGCGCGCTTGCCCACGATGGCCTCAACCGCCTTGTTGATGCCGCGCTGCAGCGCCATCGGATTCGCGCCCGCCGCCACGGTCTTCACGCCTTCGCGATAGATGGCCTGGGCCAGAACCGTCGCCGTCGTGGTGCCGTCGCCGGCCACGTCCGAGGTCTTCGACGCCACTTCGCGCACCATCTGCGCGCCCATGTTCTCGAGCGAATCCTTCAACTCGATTTCCTTGGCCACCGTCACGCCGTCTTTGGTGATGGTGGGCGAGCCAAACTTTTTCTCAATCACGACGTTGCGCCCCTTGGGACCCAGCGTCACCTTCACCGCATCCGCCAGAACATTCACGCCGCGCAGAATTGCCTGGCGGGAATCCTCTCCATGCAGAATTTGCTTTGCCATTGCTCAATCTCCTTGTTGAATCTCAACCAAAAACTTTGTCGTCCTCAAAATTCTGTCATCCTGAGCGAGCTCGCCGAATTCGCTGCGCGTTCCTGGCGCAGCCGAATTTCAGGCAGCGAGCCGAAGGACCTGCATTTTCGGGATCCTCGGGTGCCCCATTCAAGCAGCTGTTGGCTTGAGTGGGCGGCCAGGACTACTTCTTCAGGATCCCCAGCACTTCCTCTTCGCGCATGATGAGGAACTCTTCGCCGTCGATTTTGATCTCGGTGCCGGAGTACTTGCCGAACAGGATGCGGTCGCCCTTTTTCACGTCCAGCGGGAAGACCTTGCCTTCGTCGTTGCTCTTGCCCTTGCCCACGGAGATAACTTCGCCCTCCTGGGGCTTTTCCTTCGCCGTGTCCGGAATGATGATGCCGCCGCGCACGCTCTCGCCCTCTTCAATGCGCCGAACCAGAATGCGATCGTGCAGCGGAGTGAACGTGGTGGTCACGGATGCCGTTGCTGTAGCCATTGCGTCTCCTTCTCGTCAGGTTGCCGGAGCGCCTTTGCGCCCCGCATGGTATTTCCCGCGGAGGTTGAAATCCACGGAGAGATCGTTCCCGAAGATTGCTGGAATTGCCGGGGCAACCGCCGGACCTGGGGCCGATAGCCAGGGGCCAGCCTGTTCCGGTCCGGAACGCCCTCGCGCCAAAACTCCCGCGCGATCGGCGCTTCTAGCAGTTTCACCCTTTGACTGCTAAATTACGCGCCCCACAGGCCGCCTGTCAAGCCCCGCACAGGTGGAAATCGATAAAAAGTGAGTGAATCTCACTCAGATAATCGGCGCGCCTACCGTACAGTATGCCCCGGCTCAGATATCTTCTGCGCCTATCGTCTGAGGTGCGTCAAGAAGGACCTTGCGTGCCGCAAACATCGATGACATGATCGCCACCCGGCACCTCTCCTCCCTTTCGTTGATCTCCTCAGCCTCGGCATCGTCGGGGGACGACGCTGGTTCCTGAACGCTCGCTGATTGGCTGGCCCGAGACGCAGCCGCAAGCTGCTCGTCCTGATATCTGAGCAGCGAATGCACGGCGAGCCATATCTCGGCCCGTGTTGTAAACGATTGGCCAAGCTCGACGCTCTTCCTTTCGAATGCCTCGCGACGTGTCAAGTATTTTGGAAAGACAGACGAGTAGTAAACCACCAGCGTGGACTCCTCCATTTCTGCCTGCGAAGCGATGACATTCACACTGTCGGGCCAGCTAAGCTGAGTCCACAAGGGGTCGTTCGGCTCGTCAACACAGACTCGCCATGAAGAAATACCGACCTTAAGGGACGAATTTAGGGTAGGTTAGCAGGGCAATCTGGAAATTGGTCAAGACTTCGATCCTACTCGCGCGTCACCCATCTTCCCTGGTCTGCTCTGAGCGAGGACGCACCGTCACCGATTCGAACGGATTGGCAGAGGTGACTGCCCGCACTCGCCGCGAAACTTTCGTACCACCTCCAGCCCCGATTTCCCTTGCCCCCAATTCCCCGCAGACTCTACCCTGAAACTATGGAGAGCTCTGTTCCCCGCGAACAGAGCTTTTGCCTTTTTAGCCAGTGCCCGCCGGCCGCTGCCCGCTGTGTTAGGGCCCGCGCTGCCCACCTCCGGAGGAGGATCCCAGCGCGGCGAAGCCCGGGGGCTGGGAACGCTCGGAAAGACAAGTAAGTCCTTTAGTTTCCACACTTGCAAAGAACGGCCCTTAGAATCAGACACTTATCGAGCTATGCGCTGCAGCTCCTTTAAAATCAACACTTGCATAAAATGAAAGAAAAAAATCGGCGCCGAAGGGCTGAATGCCCGGCGCGCCAAAGGTCGTCGTCGCCATCCGGCCAGGCGAGCCGGTTCACGCTTCTGGCAAGAAACAAAAAAAGGCGCCCGCGATCCACCGAAGTTCCTTGTCGAACAAACCCGAAAGGGATTATGGTTTCCTGCACCGCTGAATCAGCTCATCCTTCCCCGATGGAGAGGTCCCCATGCAAAGAACGCGATTTCATGAGTCCGTCCCTGCACTCACCGGCTCCGCGATCCCGGAAACCCAGCACCCCGCAGCGCCCTCCCGCCGGCGGCGTCTCACCGTCTGCCTTCTGCCAGCGCTTCTGCTCACGTTCAGCTCTGCCGCGTCTCGCGCGCAAAACACAAAACACGCGCCCGACTTCACCTCCATCGTCGTCTTCGGCGACTCGCTCTCCGACACCGGCAATGTGGGGCATTTGACTTTGGACAAGTATGGAGTCGAGATTCCCGGCCCCTACGCCGACTACACCGCCGGCCGCTTCACCGACGGCGCCGACACGCTGCCTTCTGCCGAGAACTATTTCGGCGTGTGGGTCGAGCAGCTTGCCGCGACGCTCCCGTCGAAGCCCGCGGTCGTCGACTCGCTCGACGGCGGCACCGACTACGCCTACGGCTTCGCCACCACCGGCTCGGGCACCGGCCTGTTCACCTTCGGTCCCTCCGATGAGCTCTCCGTCAACGTCGACAACGTCGGCCAGCAGATTACGGACTATCTCGCCACCAAACCTAAGATCACCGACAAGACCCTCTTCGTCGTCTGGGGCGGCGCCATCGATGTTCTCTACGCGACCACTCAGGACGAGGTCATCGACGCGGGCATCGATCAGATCCTCAACATCCAGCGCCTCGTTGATGCGGGAGCCACGCAGTTCCTCATTCCCAATCTGCCGCCGCTGGGCTCAGTCCCTCGCCTGAACGGCTCACCGACCACGGCGGTTCCCGCCACCCAGGCGAGCGCCCTGTATAACGATGTTCTGAGCGGCGGCGTTGCGCTGCTGCGTTTCCTCGATTTCGATAGGCATCCGCAGCTCTCGGAAATGGACGTCTTCTCCCTGTTCAACCAAATCGTCGCCTCGCCCGCCACGTACTCGCTGGTCAACGTCACCATGAGCTCCCAGGGCATGGCGGTCGATCCGGATACCTGGCTCTTCTGGGACGATCTCCATCCCACCACGCGCGGCCACAACATCCTCGCCGTCACCGCGGCCGGCATCCTGACTCAGGCGGGTTCCCGGCACGGCTTCGCTTCAGTCGGGAACGGCTCGACCGATCAGCATGCGGCAGGCGCAGGCGAATACGGCCACGATCGGGTGGAGGCGGTGCAGTAAGGAGTGACTCGGGCGAAGGCGCGGGAAACGCCTCCTTCCTTGCGCAGCGTTTCTGCCTCACTCATATCGCAGCGCCACCATGGGATCGATCCGCGTCGCGCGGCGGGCCGGCAGGCACGCCGTCGATCCCGCTGCTCATGGGAGGCACGCCGGAGATCGCCGCCGATTGAACCAGGACGAGGCAGGGATGGTCGCCAGAAATATGCGGCAGCCAGAATTTGGTATTCTCCTGTCTCCCCGAAAATTCCCTGTTGGAAGGACCTGAAATTCATGCGGACGGACATGCGAAAGTGGATGCGGCATCTGGGCCTGGCAGCGATCTGTTTGACAGCGGTGGCCCTGGTGGCGCACGCCGCAGACTCGCAGGATCCGCGACTGAAGGGCGCGTACACGTTTCAGCGTGCGGGGTGGACTTATGTGCATCTGGAGGGTTCGCCGGAGCAGATTGGTTTCCAGCATGGATATTTGCTGGGGCCGCAGATCGCCGATGCGCTGAACGTCTTTAAGGTTGAGGACGAGCACAATACGAAACGCGACTGGCAGTTCTACCGGGATGCGGCGAAGAACATGTTCTGGTCGCACATCGACGCGGAGTATCGCGCGGAGTTGCAGGGGATTGCGGATGGGGCGCAGGCGCGGGGCGTAAAGGTGGATGTGTGGGACATCGTGGCGCTGAACGGGACGATGGAGCTGGCGGAATACTACGTGCCATGGCTCGACAAGCAGCAGCACGCGAAGAATGCGCCGCCGATTCAGGCGCCTTCGCATTGCAGCGCGTTCATTGCGACGGGCAGTTACACGAAAGACGGGAAGATCGTGATCGCGCACAACAACTGGTCGTCGTACGCGGAGGGGTCGCGCTGGACGATGATGTTCGACATCGTGCCCGAGCATGGGCATCGGATTTTGCAGGACGGCGTGCCGGGGATGATTACGAGCAACGATGATTTTGGGATCAACGATGACGGGATCATGATCACCGAGACGACGATTAGCAAATTTGAGGGGTGGAATTCGGGCGGGATTCCGGAGTTCGTGCGGTCGCGCAAGGCGCTGCAGTACGCGGACAGCATCGACGATTATGTGCGGGTGATGATACAGGGCGACAACGGCGGCTATGCGAACGACTGGCTGATTGGGGATCGCAAGACCGGCGAGATTGCGTATCTCGAACTGGGACTGCAGCATACGCCGGTGTGGCGGAAGAAAGACGGCTACTTCATCAGCTCGAATTTTGCGCGCGATCCTGGCGTGCTGAAGGATGAGACACCGGGCTTCCACTATGACGATCTGTCGTACTCGTCGAACGCGCGGCGCGTGCAGTGGGAGCAGTACATGGCCGAGTACAAGGGGCAGATCGACGTGGAGCTGGCGGAGAAATTTCTCGGCGACCATCACGATTCGTACTCGCATGCGGTGAGCCCGGACCAGCGCACGCTGTGCGGTCATGTGGACGACTCGAAGGAGGGCATGAGCGACGACTGGGGGCCGTACTATCCGGCGGGCGCCGTGCAGGGGAAGGTGACGGACAGCGATCTGGCCGCGAAGATGGAGATGGTGGCGCACGCGGGGCATCCGTGCGGCGAGGATTTTCTGGCGAAGCCGTTTCTGGCGGCGCATCCGGAGTACTCGTGGATGGCGCCGATTCTGGTGGATATGAAGTCGGGGCCGTGGACCGAGTTTCAATCGGGGGAAAAGCCGGAGGCGGGTGAGACGATGGCTGCCGGCCGATAGCCCGGGCCAGATATCGGTTGTCAGCGGTCAGTTATTCGTGAACAGCAGTTACGGCTCTGTCTGCGGGTGCGGACAGAGCCTTTTTATGGCCGTGAGGCGCTGGTTACGAGGGTGCGGTGCAACCGAGGGGGGAGAGAGAAGGACGACCTTTTGGGGATGATGGAACGGCGGGGTTAGCAGAGAATAGGTTTATGAGCGAGAAAGGTCCCATGACCGATGTGCCCGGCGCGATCGAGGAGATCAAGGCGGGGCGGATGATCGTGGTGGTGGACGATGAGGATCGCGAGAACGAGGGCGACCTGACGCTGGCGGCAGAGCACGTGAGCCCGGAGGCCATTAACTTTATGGCGAAGCACGGGCGCGGACTGGTATGCCTGACGCTGACGGAGGAGCGCGCGGATTATCTGCGGCTGGGGCCGATGACGCAGGAGAACTCATCGCGGTTTGGGACGGCGTTCACGGAGACGATTGAGGCGCGGGAGGGCGTGACGACGGGAATTTCGGCGTACGACCGCGCGCACACAATCCGAGTGGCGATCGATCCGCGGTCGACGGCGCAGGATCTGGCGCGGCCGGGACATGTGTTTCCGCTGCGGGCGCGCAAGGGCGGGGTGCTGGTGCGGGCGGGGCAGACCGAGGCGAGCGTGGATCTGGCGCGGCTGGCGGGGTTGATTCCGGCGGGCGTGATCTGCGAAGTGATGAAGGACGATGGGACGATGGCGCGCGTGCCAGACCTGATCGCCTTCTGCGAGACGCATGGGCTGAAGATGCTGACCGTGGCGGAGCTGATCCGGTACCGGCTGCAGCACGAGCGGTACATTGTACGCGTGGCGGAGAGCGCGATGCCGACGGAGTGGGGCGAGTTCCGGATGATTGCCTACGCCAGCGAGGTGCATGGCGGGGAGAGTCATGTGGCGCTGGTGCGCGGCGATGTGAGCGGGACGGATCCTGTGCTGGTGCGGGTGCACTCGCACTGCCTGGCGGGCGACGTCTTTGGGACGACGCTGTGCGATTGCCAGCGCACCATGCGCGAATCGCTGCGGATGATTGGGGAAGCGGGGCGGGGAGCGCTGATCTACCTGCACAATGCGAGCCGCGGGTTCGAGGTCGACCGGACGGTCGAGCCGAACCGGATCGTCTTTCATCGCGAGGCGCGCGAGCGGGAGCGGCACGAGGACCGGCGGCAGCGGATTCTGCGCGAGGTGGGGCTGGGCGGGCAGATCCTGGCGGATTTGGGCATCCATCGCATCCGGCTGCTGAGCAATACGCCGACGCATGTGCCGGCGCTGCAGGGATTCGCGGTGGAGATTGTGGAGCAGGTGGCGATTCCGGGCGCCGGCCGCATGGGCGATCGCGGCTTCGCCGCAAAAACCTCCACCGACTGATTGGTCAGCGGCCCCGCTCCGGCACCGCTGCGGAAAGCTCTTCGGGCGCGATGTGATTCGACCTGGCAGCGCCGGGCTGCGGATCATCCTGCAGCAGGTTGCGACGGGCGAGTTCGACCCTCAACTGATCGGGATTGCGAAAGAGGATGGCTGCGAGGCCGAGGGCTTCGGCCGCGGCGATGTTCTCGGGCTTGTCGTCGAGGAAGAGCGCTTCGGAGGGAGCGACGCCGAGACATTCGCACGTGTGCAGATAGATGGCGGGGTCGGGCTTGGCGATGTGGAGCTCGCACGACCAGGTGAGGTGCGTGAAGCCGCGAAGCCAGGAGAAGCGCGCTTCGGCGCGCAGCGCGTGGAGCACCTCGGGAACCATGTTGGAGAGGATGGCGGTGCGCAGGCCGGCCTTCTGCAGCGCGGCGACCCACGCGAGCATGACGGGATCGGTCTCGGTCCACATGCGGACGTCGGCATCGATGAGGGCGCGGGTTTCGTCGGGCGTGAAGGTGCGGCCGGCGTGCTTGCCGAAGCGCTGCCAGAAGCCGGGGCCGTCGAAATGGCCGAGGTCGTATTGGTGGCGGTCGCGCCAGTAGATGGATTCGAAGGTGGGGATGTCGAGAGCCGTGAGCGCGAGCATGTCGTGCCAGGCGGGGTCGTTGCGATGGCAGAGGACCTCGCCGTAATCGAAGATGATGGCCTTCATAAAGACAGGTTACAGGTTGCAGGTGGCAGGGGACAGGCGACAGAGCGGAGGGTACGGGGCCGCGCTGTGCCAGGATGGTGGGGTGCGATTTTCGGCGAGGACGGCGTGGGATTTGGAGGAGACGCGGCTGGCGCGGGCGCTGCGGGAGCGGCGCAGAGCGGGGCTGGGGATTCTGGATCTGACGGCATCGAATCCGACGCAGTGCGGATTTGCCTACGACGAAGCTGCGATTTTGGCGGCGCTGGGCGATGAGCGGGCGATGCTGTACGATCCGGATCCGCGGGGGATGCGGCGGGCGCGCGAGGCGGTGTGCCGGTATTACGCGGAGCGCGGCGCTGCCGTTGAGCCGGAGCAGGTGTTTCTGACGACCGGGACGAGCGAGGGGTACAGCTGGCTGTTCCGATTGCTGTGCGATGCGGGCGATGAGGTGCTGATCGCGCAGCCGAGTTATCCGCTGTTCGATTTTCTGGCGCAGATTGAGGATGTGCGGCTGGCGCCATATCCGCTGTTGTACGACCACGGGTGGCAGATTGACTGGTCCGGGCTGCGGGAGCGGGTGACGGAGCGGACGCGGGCCGTTGTGGTGGTGCACCCGAATAATCCCACGGGCAACTGGACGCGGGAAGGCGGGGAACTGGAGGCGCTGTGCGCGGAGTTTGGGCTGGCGCTGATTGTCGATGAGGTGTTTCTTGACTACGGGATGGGGGATGATGCCCACCCTATCCGCGATGAAGCCGCGGATCAGGGTGGGGCACCCGCAATCGTGGGGCAACCGACCCCGGACAAGGATGGGGCACCCTCCTGCGCGGAGGGCGAACTGCGCCTTCGCGGCGACCGCGGTGCTGTCGGCCGAAGTTTTGCCACTGGAACTCATTCATGTCTCACATTTGTGCTGAGCGGGATCAGCAAGATTGCGGCGCTGCCGCAGATGAAGGCGGCCTGGATTTGCGCGCTCGGGCCGGAGCCGGAGATGGGCAAGGCCCTGGAGCGGCTGGAGGTGGTGGCCGATACGTTTCTGTCGATGAATGCGCCGGTGCAGTGCGCGCTGGAATCGTGGCTGGATGGAGCGGCGGCGATGCAGCAGCAGATTCGGGCGCGGACGCGAGGGAATTTGCAGGCGCTCGATGACATTTTGGCGCGGCATCCGGCCGTCACGCGGTTAGAGGTGGAGGCGGGGTGGTACGCGGTGCTGCGGGTTCCGGCGCTGGGGCGGGATGAGGACCTGGCGGTGCGGCTGGTAGAGGAGCGCGGAGTGAGCGTGCATCCCGGATATTTTTTTGGGTTCGGCGGCGACGGATGGCTGGTGGTGAGCCTGCTGGGGCCGGAGGAAGAGTTTCGGAGGGGCGTGGAAACGGTGTGCTCGGTGGTGGGGTAAGGGGCGGAATCCCACATCTGCCAAAAGCTGGCAGATATGGGGCACCCGGGGCGAGCGCTTTCCAACCGTGGCCTGGATCGTGCAGGATGGAGCGGATGATGTATCTGCAACGCGAACCGGGAGCGGGGCTGCGGCCGTGGGTGCGGGAGCTGTGGTACGCGCGGGGGATGGATTTCGCGCACCGGCGGGAGCGGATTCTGCCGACGGGGCGCGCGCAGGTGATTGTGAATCTGGCGCGGGATTTCGTGCTGGATTGTCCGGAGGGGCGCCCGGTGAGCGGGATGGCGCCGGCGCTAGTCGTCGGGCAGCGGTCGGCGTACGAGGTGATCGACACGTCGGACCTGGCGGACCTGATCGGGATTGTGTTTGAGCCGGGGGCGCTGCCGGTGTTGCTCGGCGATGCGGCGGATCGGGTGACGAACGGCTACGCGTCGCTCGAGGATGTGTGCCGGGGCGCGGACGACTTGCGGGATCGGCTGCGGGAGATGGAGGGCGCCGAGGCGCGGCTGGCGTGCCTGGAGGCGTTTCTGCGCGAGCGGACTGCGGCGCGGGTGGAGCGTGGGTGCGGGGAGATGCATCCGGCGGTGCAGTTTGGGCTGGAGGAACTGGGGCGCAGGCCGGCGGCGGGGCGCGTGCGGGAGGTGGCGCGCGACACCGGCTGGAGCGAGCGGCGCTTCTCGCAGCTGTTTCGCGAAGAAGTGGGATTTGCGCCGAAGGTGTGGTGCCGGATTCAGCGGTTCCAGCGGGTGGTGGGACAACTGCAGCGGGGCGCTGCCGTGGAGTGGGCGGAGCTGGCGCTGGCGTGCGGGTTCTACGACCAGGCGCATCTGGCGAATGAGTTTAAGGCGTTCGCTGGGATGTCGCCGACGGTGTATGCGGCCATGCGGGGACGGGTTTGGGCGAACCATGTGCGGGTGGATTGACTGCCGATTTTTCCAAGACGCCCTCGAGGCGGTGCAGGGAAACTGAGAGCCGTACGCAATCAACTCGAGGAGATTCCCCATGGAAAAGACAAGCCACTTGCATTCGACGATTATGCCAGCGCTGCGCTACAAAGACGCTCCAGCGGCGATTGACTGGCTGTGCCAGGTGCTGGGATTTGAGAAAAAGGCGGTCTATCCCGGGCCGAACGGGACCATCGGGCATGCCGAGCTGACGCTGGGAGGCGGCATGATCATGCTGGGCTCGCACAAGGACGATGCGTACGGGCGCGGGTTTAAGTCGCCGGGCGAGGTGGGCGGCGTGGAGACGCGCAGCGCGTATGTGGTGGTGCAAGACGCCGATGCCGTGTACGCGCGCGCGCAGGCCGCGGGTGCGCCGGTGGTGCGGCCGATTCAGAACACGGATTACGGCAGCCGCGAGTTCACGGTGAAGGATCCCGAAGGGCACTCGTGGAGCGTGGGGACGTATGACCCGTGGACGGCGCAGGGGTGAGGGATGGCGCGCCGGACCAGCGTTTCAGGCCATCGAGCAGTTGATGTAACTGGCGGACCAATGCTGGCCAGGGTCTGAGGTTCGCAGAATACTCGGCGGCCCGGCAGGGCCGTTGCAGGTGCGGGGATTCGCGCCGCCCCTCCGGGGCTCGGGTTGATTTTTGCTGCTGACCCCGGACTCTGTCCGGGGCTGAGTATCCGGGCCCCTCCCGGGCCTGGCATTCGGGCGTGCATCGCGGATCGGGCGTGCCTCCGCGATCGCGTGACTCGCCAATCGCACGTGGGCCTCGCTCATCGCGCGCGGCCCTTCAGTTCGTTGCATCCGCGACTCGCCGTACGCGCCGGATTGCTCAGTGTGACGGCTGTATGAGGTTGCGAACCTCGGACTGGGGATATTAAAGGATGTTGACCGCGCGGGCGGCGAGGAGCGCGATGGTGGCCAGCGAGATGAGGGACTGGAGCATCATGAGGGCTTTGGCCCAGCGCGACAAGACCGGCACGTCCGTGGGCGAGAAGGCGGTCGAGGTATTGAAGGCGAGGAAGAGGTAGTCGACGAAGCCGGGGGACCAGGTTTCTTCGCCCATGGTACGGCGGGCTTCGGCATCGAGGGTCATTTGCGGGAAGAGGAAAGCGCCGTCGGTGTGGGCGCCGTGGAGCTCGCGCATGCCGGGCCCGCCGGCGTCGAGGCGCCAGTACCAGGAGGCGAAGACGAGGATATTGGTGATCCAGAGAGCGGTGGCGGAGAGGAGCAGGTCGCGCGGCGTTTCGCGATGCTCGGGCAGAGCGGCGATGAGGAGGCCGAGCGACCAGATCATATCGGCGGTGACGACGCCGGTGACGAAGAATCCGAAGGCGCGGCCGAGGCGGGGGCTGCCGGCGCGCCGGGCGAGCCATCCGGGAATGAGAAGGACGGCGATCACGGCGAGGAGCAGCCAGTCGGGGCCGACGGAGAGCGATTCGGGAAGGGCAAGGCGGAGACCGCCGACGGCGAGCAGGGCGAGGGCGGCGGGCCAGCGCGGCTCAGGATTGCGCGGCGTGCGTTTCGTCGAGTGGCCGGGTGCATTCATGAGGGTGGGCAAAGGCAAGACAACCGCAGATCCTTCGACTCGCTGCGCTCGCTCAGGACGACAAGTCTTTTTTACTAGAGATTCTTCAGGTAGTTGAGGATTTCCGGGTTGGTCCAGCCGCCCTCGGGCATGCCGATGAACTTGCGGCGGATGACGCCGGATTTGTCGATGACGTAGGTTTCGGGGGCGCGGGTGGTGTCGAAGGCGCGATTCGAGGCGTCGGTGACGTCGTCGATGGTGAGGACGCCGGAGATGTTGTTGTCGATGAGGAACTGGCGGTAGGAGGGCTCGTCGGTATCGAAGGCGACGGCGAGGACGGTGACGCTGGGTAGCTGTCGCTGGAGATCGATGAGCGAGGGGAACTCGACGACGCAGGGCGGGCACCAGCTGGCCCAGAAGTTGAGGACAACGGTTTTGCCGCGGTAGCTGCGCAGGCTGACGGTTTGCGTGCCGTCGCGGATGACGATGGCTGGAGCCTTTTCGCCGACCTGCGCGGGGTGCGCGGTGCGATTACAGCCGGAGAGCAGGGTATAGGGGATAGGGGATAGGGTATAGAAAAGCAGCGCGGCGACCAGCGGCCATCGAATGAGAGATCTTCCTGACGTGCGAACAGAGGGCGCTGCTGGTGGCGAATCGATATACGGGTGCGACCGCATCACGTTCCTATAATAATGAAGAGCCCCGGTCCGATTTGGTGAGAAGTATCACTGAAGGCGGTCGTGAAGAGGGCTGCAAACCTCCTCGTGGACAACACTCCGGCTCTGCGACTCTCGGTCATCATCCCCGCGCGCAATGAAGACGATTGCCTGGGCGATTGCCTGGGTTCGCTCGTGCGCCAGCAGGAGGAGCAGTGGGAGCTGGGGCGGGACTGGGAAATCATCGTCGTCAATGACGCGTCGACGGATGGAACGCGGCGGGCGGCGGAAGGTTTTGCCGGCGTGACGGTGATGGATGCTCCGAAGCTGGAGAAGGGATGGACGGGGAAGGCGAATGCCGCGTGGGCGGGAGCGCAGGCGGCGCGCGGGGAATGGCTGCTGTTTACGGATGCGGATACGACCCACGAGCCGGGCCACGTGCGACTGGCGATGATTGAGGCGGAGCGGCATGGGGCGGGCATGCTGTCCTATTCGCCGCGGCAGGTGGTCAAGGGGCTGGCGCAGCGGGCGGTGATGCCGCTGATCTTCGGGGACCTGGCAGCGACGTATCCTCCCGCGAAGGTGAACGATCCGACGAAACATGTGGCCGCGGCGAACGGGCAGTTTCTGCTGGTGCGGCGGGACGTGTACGAGAAGATCGGCGGGCATCAGGCGGTGCGCGGCGCGATTCTGGAGGATGTGGCGCTGGCGTTGCTGGTGAAGCAGCGGAAACTGGGGCTGCGGTTTCGGTACGCGCCGGAAGCCGTGAGCACGCGCATGTACCGCAGCTTTGGGGCGCTGTGGGAGGGATGGACGAAGAATCTGGCGCTGCTGTTTGGGAATGCGCCGGCGCTGGCGGGGATGCGGCTGCTGCAGTTGGGAGTGCTGGCGGGGATTCCGGTGCTGATGATTTTTCTCGGGCGGACCGTGACGGGTGGGCGCCTCGCAGCGGGCGTGATGACGTTGCCGATGGCGATGGCAGCGCTGGGAATTGTGTGGCTGCGGGCGCTGTGGGGGTTCTACAGCCGCGTGGCGAGGTCGGGGTTTCGGCTGCGGGACTCCGTGTGGGCGCCGCTGGGGATTCCGCTGTATGCGGCCATGCTGTGGCAAAGCTGGTTTCTCCATCACGTGACGCGACAGGTAGTCTGGAAGGGGCGGGAGATCAAGGCAGGGACAGGGACTAGGTGTAGGGGATTGGGTGGAATGATTTTGCTGACGAGAAGGGCGGAATTTTCGGCGTCGCACTACTACTGGAACGACGCGTGGACGGAAGAGGAGAACGCGCGTGTGTTCGGGAAGTGCGCCAATCGTAATGGGCACGGGCACAATTACACGCTGGAAGTGACGGTGGCGGGCGATGTCGACCCTGTGACCGGCTTTGTTGTCGACTTGAAGCAGCTGAAGGATGCGATCGAGAAGGAAGTGGTGAGCGTCTATGATCATCGCCATTTGAACCTTGAGGTGCCGGAATTTCGGGCGGCGATGCCGACGACGGAGAATATCGCGGTCGCGGTTTGGAAGCGGCTGGAGGGGAAGATTCCGGGGGCGAAGCTGCACAAGGTGCGGGTTTATGAGATGCCGGAGCTGTTTGCGGACTACTGCGGCAACTAGCCGTTGGGGCGGGCGCGCCTTCGGCGGGACTGGCCGCCCAGGCGACTGCGCCTTCTGCTTGAATGAGGTGCGTTCTATGATCGGGTTGAAAAATGCAGGTCCTTCGACTCGTTCGCGTTATGGACGCGAACTCGCTCAGGATGACAACTGATGAAGGCGTACCTGGGGCGGAGGTATCGGTTCAGCGCGTCGCATCGACTGGTTTCGGAAGGGTTGAGCGAAGAAGAGAATTGCGCCGTGTACGGGAAGTGCGCGAATCCGCATGGCCACGGGCATAACTACACGCTGGAAGTGGTGGTGGGTGGGGAGATCGATGCGGCGACGGGTATGGTATGCGATCTGAAGGAACTGGATGGATGCGTGACGAGGGAGGTGGTCGAGCCATTCGATCACCAGAATTTGAATACGCTGGAGACTTTTCAGAAGCAGGTTCCCACGACGGAGAATCTTTGTATTGAGATCGAGCGGCGATTGCGGAGCGCGCTGCGGCGGGAGTTGTCGCTGACGGTGCGGGTGGAAGAGACGTCGAAGAATTTCTTCGAATACCGAGGGCAGGGGAATAGGGAATAGGAATTAGGGATTCAAGGCCATGGGGATTCGGATCGGGAGAGAGGGAGCATGGGACGAGGGACGCATGCGGTGATGCCGGCGCGGGAGAAGCGGGAACTTGCCGGAAAGACGGGGCTCGAGAATGTTTCGACGCAGGACATTTACCGGGAGATACTGCGCCGGTACGATGCCGATCCGACGCGGGATGGGCTGGAGCGGACGCCGGAGCGAATGGAGAAGGCGCTGGACTTCCTGACGCGCGGGTATAGGGAAGATCCGGCGGCAATTTTGCAGGCGGCGATGTTTGATGTGGCGTACGACGAGATGGTGATCGTGAAGGACATCGAGATGTACTCGTTGTGCGAGCATCACATGCTGCCGTTTTTCGGCAAAGTGCATGTTGCGTACATTCCGGACGGGAAGGTGATCGGGCTGAGCAAGGTTCCGCGACTGGTAGAGGTGTTTGCGCGGCGGCTGCAGGTGCAGGAGCGGCTGACGCGGCAGATTGCCGAGGGGATTCAGGATGCCATTCATCCGCAGGGGGTGGGCGTGGTGGTGGAGGCGCGGCACCTGTGCATGATGATGCGCGGGGTGGAGAAGCAGAATTCGTCGACGGTGACGTCGGCGATGCTGGGCGTGTTTCAGAAACAGAACACGCGGAATGAATTTCTGTCGCTGATCCGGGAGCGGGCGAACGCATCGCTGTGAGGATCGTGCGGATCCAGGCTAAACTCCTTGGCAATGATGCGATCCTTCCTGCTTTCTCTTCTGATCCTGGCCCCGGTTTCGTCGGTCGTGTGCGCTCAGAATTCCGCCCCGGCGCCCGCTCAAGCCTCCGCTTCGCTGGCGTGTCCTGCCGAGATGAGCCCGCCATCGCAGACACCACACAAGTGGATCGCCGTGTCGGCTGGGATTGCGACCCGGAACCGGATTGGCGGGAAAGACCCAAAGTATCCCAAAGATGCGAAGAAGGCTCACGTCGAGGGCCGTGTTGTACTCATGGCGACGATCTCTGCCGCAGGGCAGGTGGAAGACGCTTGTGTTGTTCAAGGTCCCGAGCCACTGCGACAGGCAGCGTTCGACGCCGTGAAGACCTGGACCTACCGGCCCTTTGAACTGAATGGCCATCCGCTGGAAGTCAAGACGCAGATGAATGTGGACTTCACTCTGCATTAGGCAGGCGCCGGGACCGGCCAGTTTTCCGATATCGTTACCTGAGTGAACGGGCTCCTGATCGTCGATAAGCCGGGCGGGATGACGTCGCATGACGTGGTGGCGCGGGTGCGCCGCGCGACGGGCGAGTCTTCGGTCGGGCATCTGGGGACGCTTGACCCGATGGCGACGGGCGTGTTGCCGCTGATGCTGGGGAAGTTCACGCGGCTGGCGCAGTTTTTCTCGGCAAGTGAGAAGGCGTACGCCGGGACGATCCGGTTTGGGTTCGCGACGGATACGTATGACGCGGAGGGGCAGAAGGCCGGCGATACGTGCGTGCCGGCGCTGACGCTGGAGAAGGTGCGCGCGGAAGCGGCGCGCTTCGTCGGCGAGAGCGAGCAGATGCCACCGCCGTTTTCCGCGAAGAAGGTGGACGGCAAGCCGGCGTACAAGCTGGCGCGGGCGGGGAAGACTCCGGAGCTGAAGCCGGCGCGGATTCGCGTGGATGCGTTCACGATCGAGAGCGTGGAGGGAGACACGGCACGATTCGCGATGCGGATTTCTGCGGGCGGGTATGTGCGATCGATCGCGCATGAGATGGGGCAGGCGCTGGGCTGCGGAGCGCATTTGGCGAGCCTGCGGCGAACGGCGGCGGGCGCGTTCACGATCGAGGACGCGTTGACGTTGGCGGAAGTGGAGGCGCTGGGCGCGGAGGGCCGGCTCGAGGAGCGGATGACACATCCGCGGACGCTGCTGCCGGAGATGCCGGCAGTGACGGTAGATGAGGCGACGGTGGGACGGGTTCGGAATGGGATGCAGGTGAATCTGCCGGAGTACTCGGGCGCGGCGATGGTGAAGATGTTTGCCGGGCAGCGGGAGTTGGTGGCGATTGGGAAGCGGGTGGCGGGAACGCTGTTTCAGCCGGTGGTCGTTCTCATTTAACCCACCCTGTCCGTCCAGGCGCGGACGGACAAGGGCGGGGCACCCGCTGCCCGTGGGGCACCCGGTGCAGGTGGGCACCCGCGCTACTTGTGCAGCAGGGGTTTGAGCAGCTGGACGAACTCGTCGGCGATGAGTTGCGCGCCTTTGGCGGTGGGGTGGATGCCGTCGTCCTGAATGGCGTTGGGAACGGCGTAGACGTGCAGATAAATGTTGGGGATGACGGGGACGTGGTTCTCGGCGGCGACGGCGGTGAAAATCTGGTTGAACTGCTTCACGTAGTCGGGGCCGTAGTTGGGTGGCAGGGTGATGCCGGCAACGATGACTTTGGAACCGGCCTGGAGCAGGGTGGAAATGATGTTATCGAGGTTGCGGCGCGTGTCGGTAAGAGGAATGCCGCGCAGGCCGTCGTTGCCACCGAATTCGACGATGACGATAGCGGGATGGAGGGCGACAAGTTCTTTCACGCGGTCGACGCCATCTTTGGTGGTATTGCCGCTGATGCCTGCATTGACGACGTGGATGCGGTAGCCGCGATTGTCGAGGTCAGATTCGAGGTCGTCAGGGTAGGTCTTGCCGGGGTCGACGCCGTAGCCGGCGGTGATGCTGTCACCGAAACAAACGATGACCTGAACCGGGCCGTGTGGCGGGGGAACGGGCGGACGCGGCGCCGCGTATAGAAGAGGAAGGCAGAAAACGGCCGCGACAAGTGACAAAGAGCGGCGGATCGCGATGCTGGAGCTCATCAGTCTCACCGGAAAGCAAATGAAGTCATAGATGGCGCTCGCGTCACCCGAAGACGATGAAAAGAGAAACAACCGCGGATCCCTCGCTGCGCTTCGGGATGACAGGGGAGGGATGGATTACGAATTTTCAGGGCAGATCCTTCGACTGCGTTGAGCGCGCTCCTCTCCGTTTGAGGATGACTCATCCAGTTTGATGACAAGATTAGTTTAGGGGACGGCGGCCAGGAGAGCGGATGATCGAGGTGCGGGGACTGAAGAAGTCGATTCGGAACGGGACGCGGACGGTGGAGATTCTGCGCGGGATCGATCTGGTGATTCCGAAGGGGCAGTTTGCGGCGATTATGGGCGCGAGCGGCAGCGGCAAGAGCACGCTGCTCGGGCTGCTGGCTGGTCTGGATTCACCGTCGGAGGGCCAGGTGATTCTGGACGGCGTGGACATCAGCGCGCTCGCGGAAGACAAGCTGGCGGAGGTGCGGGGGACCCGCATCGGTTTCGTGTTTCAGTCGTACCAGCTGATTCCGACTCTGACCGCGCTCGAAAATGTGATGCTGCCGCACGAGCTGAATGCGCGCGGCGACGCGAGAGGAAAGGCGGAAGCGCTGTTGCGGACGGTGGGGCTGGGGGACCGGTTGCACCATTATCCGGTGCAGCTTTCGGGGGGCGAGCAGCAGCGAGTGGCGCTGGCGCGAGCCTTCGTGCTCGACCCGCCGATCGTGCTGGCCGATGAGCCGACGGGGAATCTGGACACGACGAACGGGCAGCACGTGCTGGAGTTGCTGACGGAGCGGCAGCGCGAGGCGGGAACGACGCTGGTGCTGGTGACGCACGATGCGCAGGTTGCGGAGCGGGCGGACCGGAGGATTCAGCTGCGAGACGGAGCCGTGATCGCGGACGACCTGCGCAGCGGGTCCGCAGGCGATTCCGTGCTGGCAGGGCGCGCACAATGAAGCCGCCGCTCCCGTGGTCTACCGCGGCAAAGATTGCCTGGCGCGAGCTCCGCGCGGGAAAGGCGAAGTTTCTCTTCGTTCTGCTTTCGGTGGCGGTGGGCGTGGCGGCGCTGACGGGCGTGCGGGGATTCAGCCAGTCGTTCGCGCGGGCGCTGTTGCTGCAGGCGCGGAGCATCATGGCAGGAGACTTGTCGGCGCGGATGTTCCGGCAGGCGACGCCGGGCGAGCTGCAGCAACTAGAGACGCTGCGAGCCCAGGGTGTGCGGACGACCGTGGTGACGGAGACGGTGTCGATGGCGATGGTGCGGACCGATCCCGTGCCGCTGCTGGTGACGCTGAAGGCAGTGAATCCCAGTCAATATCCGTTCTATGGGACGGTGGGGCTGGATCCGGCGGGGAACCTGCGCACGGTGCTGACGGACAACACGGTGGTGGTGGACGACAATCTGCTGGTGCGGCTGCGCGCGAAGGTGGGCGATGAACTGAAGATTGGGGGCCGGTGGTTCCGCATCGCGGCGGTGATTACGAATGAGCCGGATCGCATGACGGCCGGCGTGGGGCTAGGGCCGCGTGTGATGATGACGCGGCAGGCGATGGACGAGACGGGCCTGCTGCAGCCGGGGAGCCGCGCGACGGAGCGGTATCTGTTCGCGATTGGGAACAAACAGAAGGTGGCTGATCTGCGGGCGGAGATTGAGAAGATTCTGCCCGATGCGCAGGTGACGGATTTTCGCGAGACCAGCCCGGCGCTGGCGGAGGGCGTGGATCGAGCGACGGGGTTGCTGAGTTTGATTTGCCTGGTGGCGATGGTGCTGGGCGCGGTAGGCGTGGGGATGGCGATGCGCGCGCATTTGCAGCAGCGGATCGAAATTCTGGCGATCATGAAGTCGATTGGGGCGCGGTCGTCCGACATCCTGCGGATCTATCTGTTCCAGACGCTGTTGCTGGGGGTGGTGGGCGCCCTGATCGGGATTGCGCTGGGCGTGGGCGTGGAGTATGCGCTGCCGGCGGTGTTCGGGAGCCTGTTGCCGATTGAGCCGGCGCTGCGGCTGCCACTGAATCCTGTGCTGGCGGCGCTGGGAACCGGGATTCTGACGACGCTGCTGTTTTGCCTGCCGCCGCTGCTGGATGTGCGCAAGGTGCGGCCGAGTCTGGTGTTGCGGCGGATGGTGGAGAGCGGGGAGAATGGCGGGGCGCATCTGCTTCGGTTCCGGGGCCGCGGGGGGAAGTGGCTCATTGTCGCCGGTGTTGCGGCTGGTTGCGCCTTTGCGTGCAGGCACTGGCATCGGACCGAACTGGGGATTGGAGCGGCCGGCGTTGTTGCGGTTGCCTGCGCGTTTGTCGATCTGCGCGCGCTGGGCGCATGGGTGAGCCGGCAAAGGTTGCAGCTGGCGGCGATGGTGGTGATTCTGGCCGGATTGGGCGGAATTGCCGCGGCTCTGGCGGATTCGTGGCTGGTGGGAAAGTGGTTTGCCGTGTGCCTGACGGGGCTGCTGCTGTTCATTCTGGCGTTGAGCGCGGTGACGCTGCGGACGCTGCGAGCGTTTTTGTCACGGACACGGTTACATTTGCCGTCGGCGTTGCGGCATGGGCTGGCGAACCTGTATCGGCCGGGAAACCAGTCGGCGTCGGTGCTGGCCGCGCTGGGCGCGGGAGTGATGCTGATCCTGAGCGTGTTTCTGATGCAGCGGTCGATTGTGAACGCGCTGCATGAGGATGTGAAGCCGGATACGCCCAATATCTTTTTGGTCGATATGAGCACGGAGGAGGTGCCCGGCATTGACGCTTTGGTGCAGAAGCTGCCGGGGGTGGTGGGCGGGCTGGAGAGGATTCCGATTGTGGCGGCGCGGCTCACGTCGATCGATGGAGTGCCGGCGGACGAACTGAAGGTGAAGAATTATCCGAAGCGGATGTTGCGCTCGGCCACGCTGAGCTGGACGTCGGGGGAACCTGAGGGAACGAAGGTGACGGTGGGGAAGTGGTGGTCGGATGGCGGCGGAGACAGCCTGGCGGTGGTGGATTACGCGGCGGACCGGCTGCATCTGAAGCCGGGATCGCAGGTGACGTTTGTGGCGGCGGACAAGGAGATTCACGTCAAAGTTGCGGCAGTTTACAAGGTGACGGGCGAGAATGCGTTCGTGCGCAGCGAATTTATTTTGCCGGAGGCGTTGCTGAAGGGTCAGCCAACGGTGTGGTACGGAGACCTTCACGTGAAGCCGAATGCGATACCGGCGCTGGAGCGGGAGCTGTTTGCGGCGTATCCCACGGTCACCGTGATCAACATTGCGGACATTCTAACGACGATTCAGGGCGTGGTGAATCAGATCACGCTGGTAATCCGGTTTTTGGCAGGGTTTTCCATCTTATCGGGGCTGATCATTCTGGCGTCGAGCGTGGCGAGCACGCGATTCCGCAGGATCCGCGAGGTGGTGGTGCTGAAGACGCTGGGCGCGGCGCGGAGGCGGATCGCAACCGTGTTCAGCGTGGAGTTTGCGGTGCTCGGACTGCTGGCAGGTGCGGTGGGGGCTCTGTTCGCGAATGTGCTGACGCGGCTGCTGCTGCACCGGATGGATGTCGCTTTCCACCGTGACGTGCGCGGATCGCTGGTTGCTGTCGCGGCGACGGCTGTGCTGGCGGTCGCGACCGGCTGGGTCGCGAGCTTCCGCATCCTGGGGCAGAAACCGCTGCAGGTCTTGCGCGAGGAATGAGCAGCGGACGCCAGACAGCGGATAGCAGACGGCAGAAGGCAGTCAGATCCTGGCGGGCGCTGAATAACGCGTCGAGCAGGCGGCCGCGCGACTGATTTCGCAGAATTGACCGCGATCAGCGGGACCGTTAGTATGAAAGGGCGGTGCTGGATGCGGAGACGCGTTCCGCCGTGGCCTATCTCGAACTGCCCCCTCGTTCAACGGCAGGACAGCTGACTCTGGATCAGCATATCGGGGTTCGAATCCCTGGGGGGCAGCCAATCAAATCGGTGACTTAGCTTCCCTGGCTCACTGACGCAGGGCTATGCGGTTCTGGATGCAGGGATCGGTGCATTGTAGTCACGCTGCGATGGCCCAGCATCCTCCCCGCCATCCTTGCTGCTGGACCGCTGGCCGTCGTCCAGACGTCTATGTAGCCTGCAGCTTTGCCAGCGATTCGCGAACAGACGGCACATTGCCGGCTTCGACATCGCGCCGCCGCAGATGGTGGAATTTCGAGAGGATCTGGTTGGCGCGGGCCAGCGCATGAATCCGTTCGGTATACGCCTCGAGCCTGGCGCCCGGAATCGCGAAGAGGGCGACCGAATCCTGAAGCACGTCAAGGTAGGCGCGGGCGCCGCAACAACCGAGACTGAGGGCAGCTCGACCGGTGTTCATCACCTGGGGAACGACGGCGCATGCGGGCCGTCCCATTGCCGGAGCGACCGCTGCCTCCAGCTGCTGCGCGGCCTCAGTCAGAACGAGAGTCTGGCTGGCATGGACGAACAGAAGAACAACATCCGGAGCCAGCGTCGTGCGCGCCAACGGGGAATACACAACGTATTTTGGTCGTGAATGCAGCACTGGAATCTGCGGCAGATCCTCAGGCCGGACGTAGCCAAGATCTCCGAACACTCTGAGCGCATCCATGAGATCCGTCTGCTGCTCGGCCGAAGGCTGCAGATTGTGCGTGTAGACGCCGATGGCGCAGCTGTCATGGTCGCTGGCCGTGGTGGCAAAGGCTGCAGCGGCGCCGTCTTCCCAGAAGCGGCAGCCAGCGGCAACCCGGCCGGAATATGCGGGCAACCCTGCTGGCCGCGAATTGGAGAGGGAGATAGCCACCGGCGGCTGCTTCAGTTTGAGAGACGCAGTCAGGGTGCCGGCAATCGCCGCAAAGTCCAGTTGTGCAGTCATGGAGTTCCTTAGGTTGGGTTGAAGGTTCCACTGCGGGCGTGCGTGCCGGCGTTACCTCTGCTGCAGCGGTTCAGCCGTGAAGCCTAATTCCGATATGAATCCGCGCAACTGGGCCTCATCGACCGCCGCCGGATCATATTTGACGATCACCTGCGCCTGGGGATAAGAAGCTTTGACCCACTTGACGCCCTTCTGCTCGCGCAGCATCGTCTCCAGGCCGACGGCGCAGGTTACGCACGTGAATCCCTTCACGTGATAAGAGGCAGTCTTTGTCTCACCCGCGTGCGCCAACTCGGCCGCCGCCATCGTTCCCACGCCGGCCAGCGTCATCATCTGCACAAATCGTCTGCGTTGCATCATCCCTCTCTCGTTTAACCGCCCCGGGCAAGCCGGCTCACAGGGTCTTCAGTTCGCCGCCGCCAGTCCGGGGTCGTATTTCCATGCAGTCTGGTACGCGGCCTTATCGGCAAACCGCGTGTCGGTGTACTGACTGAAATCGATTTTCTTGTTCAGCACGCCGGTTTCAATCATCATGTCTCGCACCAGGTCGAAATCAGCCTTGCGGGGCGCCAGCTGGCTGTAGACCACGCGATCCAGCGGTTTCGTCAGTGCCCATCGCAGCAACGCCGGCTTCTGGTTGTAGTAATAGCGGCCAACGAAATCGGCTGCGTCCTCCCGATACGGCCTGCCCTTATCGAGCCAAAGACCCGAACGAGCGATGCCGTCGACGAGCACCTGGACGGTGTCGGGCCGCGTGTCGATCAGGTCCTGCCGGACCACCAGAATGCACGACATGTAATCCGGCCAGTATTCGCGCGCCTGGAACAGCACGCGTCCGTAGCCGCCCATCTCCGCCTGCGAGGGGAAAGGCTCTCCCATCACAAATCCGTCGATTGCCCCTGCGGCCAGTGCACCGGAGACGTCGGGTGGCGCCATCTCCAGCATCTTCACGTCACCCGGCTTCAACCCGGCGATCTTCATGGCGCGAAACAGCATCAGTCTCTCGTCGGAAAAGCGGCTCGGAATGGCAACGGTTCGCCCCTTCAGGTCGGCGACTGTCTTCACGGGACCATTCTTCTTTACCACCATTGCACTGCCGTACCGATGTCCCAGATAGACCACCTTGATCGGTACGCCCTGCGCAGCCAGCGCAATCGCCAGCGGAGCCACAATAAATGCCGCCTGCACTCTGTTCGAAATCAGCGCTTCTTTTATTTCCGGAAAACCCTGGAACAGACGGGGCAGGAACAACTCACCATTCTCAGAGAACTTCGAAATGTAGTCCGTCACCGGACAGGTGAGCTGACACGTAACCGGAATGTAGGCAACCACAATCTTCCGCTGCGCGGGCGGCCGGAAATTGTTCAGCGCCACGTCCCAGTTCACATTCAGCCAGGCGTGCAGGCCGGAGATCAGCACCAGCCACGCCAGGCCAAAAAGCACGACTTTCCTAGGACTCAAAGCGGAACCCCCATCGCACGGAACGAAGTTTTTCAAGACGCCGGAAGGCCACATCCAGGATCAGACCGATCAGGCCGATCAGCAGAATGGCGGCGACCACGAGGTCGTATCGCTTGCCCGAGTTGCGCGAGTCGATGACCAGGAAGCCGAGCCCGGAATCCACCGCGATCATCTCTGCCGCCACAACCACCAGCCACGCAATCCCCAGCGCGATACGGAGCCCAACGAGAATCTGCGGAAGCGCGGCCGGAAACAGGACTCGCGCGAGCAGCTGAGCGGGGGTCAATCCAAAGTTGCGGCCGGCGCGACGGTACACAGCAGGGACATTGGCGACGCCATTGACGCAGGCCACAACAATCGGAAAGAACGCACCGAGGAAGATCAGGAACATCGCCGCGTAGTCGCCGATGCCAAAGAAGATGATGGCGACCGGGATCCAGGCGATGGGACTGATGGGACGCAGTATCTGCATCGCCGGATTGACAACCTGATTCGCCGCGGGGTACCAGCCGAGCGTCAGCCCCAGCGGAACACCGATCAGCACGGCCGCGCAGTAGCCGACAGCGACGCGTCGCAGCGAGTCCCCGATGTCGCCCCAAAGCACGTGGTGACGCAACAGTTCGGCCAGACCTTTTTCCACTTCGAGAGGCGAAGGAAAGACTTTGGTCCCACTCCAGCGGACGGAGTAGTGCCACAGCGCAAGCAAGAGTCCAGTAGCCAGCAGGGGCCAGAAGTACCGCTCCCACTTTGCGGGTTGGCGCAGCGCGTTCATACTTTGTGAGCGAGCCCGATCTGCTGGAAGATGCCGTCGCGCAACTCCAGGTAGCGCGGCGAGCTGATATCGCGCGGATGGGAAATATCGATGTGCACAATGCGCTGAATCGCGGCCGGACGCGCGCTCATGACCACCACGCGGTCGGCCAGCTGCACGGCCTCGTCGATATCGTGCGTCACGAAAATGATGGTCTTGCGCTCCGCCTCCCAGATGCGCAACAACTCTCCGCGCATGACGAGGCGGGTAATCGAGTCCAGCGCCCCGAACGGCTCGTCCAGCAAGAGCATGTCCGGATTCACCGCGAGCGCTCGCGCCACTTCCAGCCGCTGCTTCATGCCGCCGGAAAGCTCCTGTGGGTAAGTCTTTTCGAATCCCTGCAGGCCGACCATCCTCACGTAATGAGCAATCCGGCGCTCGCGCTCGGCCTTCGCCAGCTTCAACAGCCCGAATCCAATGTTGCCTTCGACCGTGAGCCACGGAAAGACGCCGCGCTCCTGGAAAACGAAGATCCGCCGCGGATTCGGCTTGCGCACGGTCTCGTGGTCAACGCGGATCTCGCCGCGGGTGGGCGCCAGAAATCCCGCCATGGCGTTCAGCAGAGTCGTCTTGCCGCAACCGGAGGGCCCGAGCAGGCAAACGAATTCACCGTCGCCGACTTCCAGACTGATGTTGTTCAGAACTTCCGTTCGCTTGCCATCGCGCTCAAAGACCATGCTGACACTGTCCACCGCCAGCTTCGTCTTCAGCGCCACCGGCGCTACAGCTGCCTGCGTTTGCGACATCAGTCCTCCGAATAACCCCAGCGAAACGATTTCACTTTTTCGAGCGACCGCATCCCCCAGTCGAGCAGCAGACCGATGATCCCGATGATCAGCATGCCGGCCACCACCAGGTCGTAGCGGTTCCCCGCGTTGCGCGCGTCGACAATCAGGAAGCCCAGGCCCGAGCTAACCGCGATCATCTCCGCCGCTACCACCACCAGCCAGGCGATTCCGAGGGTGATTCGCAATCCGACAATCAGATTCGGCACCACCGCCGGGTAGAGGACGCGAAATACCAGATGCGCCGAACTCAGTCCGAAATTGCGGCCGGCATTCACATAGACCGTGGGAATGCTTTGTACCGCGTTGATGGCGGTTAGCAGGAGCGGAAAGAAGCAGCCCACGAATATCAGAAAAATTGCCGCCAAATCGCCCACTCCGAACCAAAGAATCGCGATTGGAATCCATGCCAGCGGAGAAATGGGACGCAAGATCTGCAGGATCGGATTGATGGCCATCTCGGCCCGTCGATACCACCCGATCGCCAGACCGAGCGGAACGGCCGTCACGACTGCAAGCACGAATCCCCAGGTGACGCGGAAGAGTGAAGCAACGACGTACTTCAGCAGCAGACCGTGTCGAACCAGATCGACGATGCCGCCCACCACCCCCCAGGGGCCCGGCAGGAGATGACTCGGCTCGCGGCGAATCCCAAGCTCCCAAAGCGCCAGCAAGAAAGCAATGAACGCGAGGGGCCGCCAAAGAAGGACGAATTTCATCCTGGTGGCGTGTTCGTCTCGCATCGGTCGTTTCCTCATGCCTCGCCAGCACAACCAGCGCTGCGAGTGTTGTCGATTGCAGATGTTTGCAGGATCGCAGCGAAATGGCGAGCCTGGGGAACTCGGGGAATTTCCTGTGCGACACGATCTTAGCCATTCCGGGTATTCGCGCGCCTCAATCGAAAGGTGGAACCTGCGTTCCTATCCGTCGTTTGTCATCAATTTCCCGGATACGCGATGCGGCAGTTTTCAACATTACCTCAAGAGGCCCCTGCTGGCGGAGTTCGGCGAGTGGGATCAGAAGCTCCAAAAGACGGTGCGCTCAGCGGTCCGGCGCATACGCTGGTTCTTTACGCGACCGCGCGAATCGATCCGGTGAGATGTCTGCACAACGACTAGTCAAGCCGAAGTTTTTCCATGTTTGAGGTGGGCCCGTCGAAGCCAGCAGGCTGAAGATCGCAAATACTGCGGCGATGTCCTCAGTCACAGCAGATTGCAAAGAGCTATCGGCGCGTCTATCGGAAACGGCGGATGCGCAGCGTGTGGCGCCCGGAGCGATAGAATCCGGTTACATAAACCGTCGCTTGGCCTGTGGTCGAAAAAATGAGCTGGCGAATGCGGAGCAACGGTGTATTTCTGCCAATCCGCAGGAGACCTGCCATGTGAGGGTCAGCATCGGTTACGTCAATTTCCTCGTCGGCATAGGCCAGTGCTACGCCGCAATCGCGCTCCAGCGCGAAAAACAACGACATACCATCAAGCGTCTTCCGGAGCAGATCAGAGAACTCTTTTTCCGACCAGTAAGCTACCTCCAGCGCTGCGGCTTCATTCTGGGCGAGCCGCAAGCGCTCCAGGCGGACGATACGAGCCGTTGGGGGAAGGCCCAGCCGGGCGGCAATCTCCGACTCATGGGTGACTATCGTCGAGGCTACGATGCGTGATTGCGCCGTCAGCCCGAGGCTGGCCATCTGCTCGGTATAGCCGAGCAGCTTATTGAACTGGACTCTTGGCGGCGACACGAAAGTCCCTGCCCCGTGGCGGCGTTCTACGATTCCGTTCCGCGCCAATTCCGTCAGAGCGTGCCGCGCGGTCATCAGGCTCACGCGATGCATGCGCGCCAGCTCCCGTTCGGATGGAACCATGTTTCCCGGCTTCAGCTGGCCGTTTGTGATTTTGAGACGGATCGCTTCCTGAATTCTTCTGTACGCAGGTTCGTCCGTATGGCGAGGCAACGTGCTCACGATCCGATCTCCCCAAGCCGAGGAAAATGCTGTGCCGCCGAATCACGGGCCTACCGAGTGGCGGCGATGCATGCCGCAGCATCGTAGCAGACTGCTATAGAGCGGACAATAGGCCCAGGCTGAAAAATTTGGATCTCGCCGTCATCGCAGGGCCGCGTTGCGTAGCTCTACCGCGATTTCCACAGGGCCGGCGGACACCGCAGCTTGACATGCTCCCCGGAATTGCTCTATAGCATTGGACACGGTGCTATAGAGCTTTCGGGTAGCCGTGCTCCGGCCCTGCAAGCCAGGATCCCCAGTGTCCGTTGTAGCTTCCCGAAGTCGCGCTGCAGGTCTTGCTGCACGTTCGTACTTTTTTCCTCAGTTATCCCTGGTTGGTCATGCTTTAAGAATTCGGCTTCCTGAGCGCGAATCCGCGCCTTATTCCAGAGTGACGTTACCCAGGCCAAAAGGGAGGTCAGGAATGAAAAGGATCACGTTGTGGGGATGTATCCTCGCGGCGGTTGCCGCGTATTCAATCGTCTGCTCGCCATTGCGGGGGCAACAAATCACCGCGTCCATCACCGGCACGGTGGAGGACACAGCCGGGGCGGTGATCAATGGCGCGACGGTCACGGTTACCGATATCGAGCGGGGCACCCCTTACACGGCGAAGACAGCCGACGGAGGCATCTTCACATTCGCGCGGCTTCCCATTGGTACCTACGATGTGAGGGTCGAGGCGCAGGGGTTTGAGACGTCGATCCAGTCGCACCTGACTCTGGTGCTGAACCAGACCGCGCGGCTCGACTTCAAAATGAAGGTAGGCGCGGTCACGAATACCGTCCAGGTCACGTCGGAGGCTCCGGCGCTCCAGACAGAAACGACTCAGGTCAGCACGCTTGTCGATTCGCGAGCGGTTACGAATATTCCGCTGGCAACGCGCAACTATGTTGAATTGACTCTCCTGTCGCCGGGCAGCGTACACCCCGACAACTCGACGTTTAACAACGGCGACAATACCGCGAGTGGCGGCCGGCCTTACATCAACGGAAATCGCGAGCAGGCGAATAATTTCATCCTGGATGGAATGGACAACAACCAGACATCCGACAACCTGCTGGCTTTCACGCCATCTCCGGACGCGATCGCGGAGTTCAACCTGATTACGGCGAATGCCCCCGCGGAATTCGGCAATTTCCAGGGTGGCGTGATCAATGCCTCCATCAAATCCGGCACGAATCAGTTCCATGGCGATGTGTGGGAGTTTTTCCGCAACGATGTGCTGAATGCGAACCAGTGGGAGAACAAATTCGGCGGGCCGGGAAATGAGCTTCCCCGGGCGGCTCTGCGCTGGAACATGTACGGCGGAACGCTCGGCGGCCGCATCATCAAAGACAAGCTGTTCTTCTTTGCCGATTACCAGGGACAGCGCTTCGATCACCCGGCCAGCAGCAATTTCATCACGGTTTTCACGAATGCCGAGAGAGGCGGAGATTTCAGCGCTCTCCTTCCCCAGACTCAGCTTATGAATCCGCTGAACGGCGAGCCCTACAAGGATAACCAGATCCCCACTTCTCAGGAAAACATCGTCGCCACCAATCTCTTTGCTTCGAGCTACTATCCCACGCCGATCAATGACAATCAGATCAACAACGCCGTCAACGTGAACACGCAGGCCTACGATACGGATCAGGGCGACATCAAGGTCGATTACAACATCACTGCTGCGGATCACTTTCAGGGCCGCTACTCGCAGGAATACCAGGATGATCCCGGCAGTAACTCACTGCTCATTCTGGGTAATAGTTTTGCCCATTCTCCTGTCCACAACGTGGTGGGCACGCTGACCCATACCTTCAGCCCGACCATGCTGAATGAACTGCGCCTGGGTACCAGTTGGGTCACGCTCTTCAATGGGAGTACCTTCGATGCAACGATCGGTAACCTGGGCACGCAGCTTGGCATCGCCAACGCCAATACCGCCGGACCAGGACTGCTGTTGTTAGGGTTCGGTGGGGGGACGGCGCCGGAACCCAATGCCGGAACGGTCCTTACGAATATCGGCAACAGCGTCGTGAATCAGGATTTCGCCGATACCGTGATTCAGTTCGATGACGGATTGACCTTTACTCGCGGGAAGCATGTATTCAAGGCCGGGTTCCAGACGTGGAGGTATCGGATCAACACCTTCTACAGCGGCAACAGCGGCGAATTTGGCTCGATCCTCTTTGGCGGGGCATTCTCGGGCGATCCGGGAGCCGATTTCTTCCTGGGCTATCCAGAGGCCACGGGCAAGGGCGTCAGCAGCGGGGGTTCGTGGCACCAGTTGTCCTGGGTCTTCGCCGGATACGGACAGGACGACTGGCGGATCGCCTCGAATCTGACTCTGAACCTCGGACTGCGTTATCAGGCGTACACGCCGTGGGTGGAACTCAACAATCGCCAGGATAACCTTAATCTCATCACCGGACAGATCGAGTATGCCGGGAAGGATGGCAATAGCCGTTCGCTCTATAACTCGGTTTACGGGGAACCGGCCTTTGAGCCTCGCATTGGATTCGCGTGGTCGCCGGAAGCGCTTCATTCGAAAGGGGTGATTCGCGGCGCATACACCATTTCCTCTTATCTGGAGGGGACCGGCACAAACCTGCGATTGGCGCGCAATCCTCCATTTACCCCCACAGAAGTTACGGCGACTTACAGCAGCCCGACGGATACGACTCAGCAGGGTCCCGGCGGCAGCGTCCCTGGCGACCCCTTCGCCGGCGCGGTGATGTATGTTTGGGATAAGACGGTTCAGCCCGCCATGGATCAGCAGTGGAACCTGACGGCTGAGGACGCCATCACCCCGAATACCACGCTCCAGGCGGGCTACGTTGGGGAGCATGGAACGCATCTGATGGTGCCAACGCCCTATTCGCAGAAACGGCTGGTCGGAGGCACTGTGGAGCCGGGGCTGTATTTTCAGGGCAATCCAACTCTGCTTGCCGATATATCGACGGTGTCCGGCACGGCGTCGACCGGCTACATGCACTACAACGCGCTGCAGGCGGTTCTGCAGCAGCGCATTTCGCACGGCCTTGAAGGGCAGCTGGCCTATACCTGGTCGCACTGCCTGACGAACAACAGTGGATACTACGGGACATGGGGATCGGCAACGCAGGCGACTCCGGCCTCACCGTATTATCAGAACCTCTATGATCCCTCGGCCGACTACGCCAGCTGCTATTACGACTCGAGAAATATAGTTTCCGCGTATGCCACTTACAACATCCCTGTTGGCCGAGGTCAGCAATTCGGCGGGAACATGAACCGGGCCGCCAATGCGGTGGTTGGCAACTGGCAGGCATCGACGATCATTCAACTCCACAGCGGCTTTCCTCTGGCCGTTTACAATGCCACCGATACATCCAACACAGGTTCGCGCGGGCCTCGGCCGAATTGCGGCCCGCAGACGGTGTTTGGACGCAAGCCCAGCTACTCTTCCGGCGGCGCTTTTCAGGGCTACGTCTGGATGAGCGCGAGTGGTTATTCTGAGCCGGCGCCGAACACGTTTGGGAATTGTCCGGCGCAGGGACCGGTCACGGGTCCTGGCTACGCGGACACCGACATCGGTCTGATGAAGAACTTCCCGATCACGGAAGCGAAGTTTGTGCAATTCCGCAGCGACTTCCTGAATGCGTTCAACAACGTACAGCTGGGGCATCCCAACACCAACTTCCCCAGTTCAGGGGCGTTCGGGCTGATCAATACCTCACAACCCGCAAGGAACATCCAGTTTGCGCTGAAGTTCTATTATTAGGCGCAGGGGCAGGCGCTCCTCCGCGCCTGCCCTCGCATCCTCTCATGACTTCACATCACGGGCTCATCGCTCTGGCGCTCTTCCTGTCTGCGGGCGCGGTCCTGTCTCCGGCACAGAATTCGGGGAAAGCCGATTTGCCGGTTGCGAAAGTGGCCGCAGATGCCGCATCACAGGCGGAGGCAGGCCAGTGTACTCAGGCTCTGCCCCTCCTGGCGAAAGCGTCGGGACACCTGACCGACAAGGCGCTGGAAAAACGAGTCGAACTGGACGGGGTGCGCTGCGCCTCGCTCGTGCACTCCTGGTCCCAGCTGGCCGATTTTGTCCGGGCCCTGGAGCGGGACTTCCCGCGCGATCCGGAAGCGCTTTACACCGCGGTGCACGCCTGGTCCGATTTATCGACGCATGCGGCGGAAGAATTGGCGCGTGTCGCGCCTGCGTCTATCCCGGCACTGGAGCTCGATGCGGAGGCGAACGAAGTTCAGGGAAGGTGGGATGAAGCAGAGAAGGATTATCAAGCGATCCTGAAAAGCGATCCGCGCTATCCGGGGATTCACTTCCGGCTGGCCCGGCTTCTGCTTTCACGATCGAATCCGCCGCCGGATTTTCAGGACCAGGCCAAAAAAGAGCTGCAGGAGGAACTCGCGATCGACCCCTCGAACGCCGGGGCAGAATACGTATCGGGCGAACTGGCTCGCCAGATGCAGGACCTGCCGGCAGCCGCCGGACACTTTGCGAGGGCCAGGACGCTCGACCCGAATTTTGGCGATGCCTGGCTGGGCCTGGGTATGACCCTGCTCGGCGAGAAGAAATATGAGGACGCCATTGCTCCGCTCGAGATGGCTGTGAAGCTGGAACCTGGAAATCCGGCCGGACACTACAACTTAGCGACGGCCTATGCACGCACCGGCCACAAGCAGGAGGCGGAGCGCGAATTTGCCCTGCAGCAGCAGACTGCGCAGCAGAACAATCCCGCGGGAGGAACGACTCCGCAGTGACGCGCTGGGGGCCAGGCTGGCCGGGGCCAACACGCCGGGATTTCCTTCGTACCCTTGCCGGAGCGGCCGGTTTCGCGGGGCTTGAGAAGCTCTGGGCTGCAGTGCCTCAGAGCTCATCGTATCCATTCGAAGAGGTGCCCGCCGCAGCGAGCCGGATCGCCTGGACCCACACTGCGGGCAAGTCGCCCGAGAAATACCTGCCGGAAACCACAGGGGCGGGATGCGCCTTTCTCGATTACGACAATGACGGCTGGATGGATATCTATCTGATCAACAGCGGCGCGTGTGATTTCTACAATCCAAATCCTCCCCTGCGCAACGCCCTCTATCGCAACAACCGGAATGGGACGTTCACCGACGTTACGGACAAGGCAGGTGTCGGAGGCGGGGGATACGGACAGGGCGTAGCGGTCGGGGATTATGACGGAGACGGCTTTCCCGATATTTACGTCACGCAGTACGGACGAAGCATCCTCTACCACAATAATGGCGACGGAACATTTACTGATGTAACGGAGAAGGCAGGTGTCGCTGCGCCGGGCTGGTCTTCGAGCGCCGTTTGGTTTGACTACGATAACGACGGGCGCCTCGATCTGTTCGTCTGCCGGTTCGTCGATTTCAGCAAAGCGAAGAACCTTCCCTGCCTTACCTACAACAATCGTCCGGGTTACTGCGTTCCGCGTTATTACAAGCCAACCGAAAGCTGGCTCTTCCATAACAACGGTGACGGCACGTTTACCGATGCAAGCCGGTCATCGGGCATCGCGCAGCATTTGGGGAAGGCCTGGGGAGTGGTTGCCGCGGACCTGAACAACGATGGGAGAACGGACCTCTTCGTAGCCAATGACACGTCGCCGAATTTTCTCCTGATGAACCGCGGCAACGGCAAATTTGAAGAGGTTGGTGCGCTCGCAGGGGTGGCGTTCAGCCAGACGGGAAAAGCGCGGTCCGGCATGGGCGTGGACGCTGCCGATTTCAACCAGGACGGCTGGCTGGACCTCTTCGTGGCCAATATCGATCACGAGATGTTCTCTCTGTACATCAACAATCACGATGAGACGTTTGACGACGAGGCGGCCGCCGCCGGAATTGCCTCCGCCACTCGGCTGATGAGCGGATGGGGCGTGAAGTTCTTCGATTATGACAATGACGGTAACCTCGATCTTTTTGTGGTGAATGGTAATCCGGACGATCAAATAGAAACGATCGAGAAAGACGTGACCTATCGCGAACCGATGTTGCTGTTCCATGGGGATGGAAAGCTGCTGCGTAATGTGAGCGCGGCTAGCGGTCCTCTGTTCTCCAGAGATATCTCCGCGCGGGGACTGGCGATCGGCGACTTCGATAACGACGGAGCGGTCGATGTTCTTGTTTCTATCAACGACGGGGCGCCGCTGCTGCTGCGCAATAAGGCGGCAAAGGGAAATCACTGGCTCGGAGTGAAACTGGTTGGGAAACAGTGTAATCGCGATGCAATCGGGGCACGTCTCACCTGGCAAGCCGGAGATCTGCGCCGCAGCAGGACAAAAGTCGGAGGCGGAAGCTATCTCTCCTCACACGATCCGCGCATGGTGCTCGGGATTGGCGAACGAGCCCGAATCGACTGGCTCGAAGTGAAATGGCCGGAACCAGCCGGCAAAACCGAAAGGTTCACGGCACCCCCTGTCGATCGGTACCTCACGATTGTCGAAGGGGAGGGAAGGCTGATTGTGTAGCGACGATTCCTTCGTAGGCCGGTTAGCGCAAGCGACAGTGCATGGGACGAGACAGGGGGCTGCGGGTCTCCGGAAGCTGCGGATCCGATCCGCGACATGCTGCGCATCGGATCGGCACTGAGATGAGCTGAATATTGAGCCGCCGAGGCACACTTTAGCAGGCCTCGATCTGCAACATTCGCGATGCAGCATCGCGCCAGCGCCACTAGGCAGCGCCCTGAAAATCGGGGTACAATCGGGCTGTTTTTCCAGTCAAAGGAGATTCCGATGGCAGTCTACGAATACGGCGGATTCAGGTTTCACACGAAGGGCAACCTGTCGTCGCCCGGAACAAAAACTCTCATCATCTCCAGTCACGGAATTCAGACGGGAACGACGTTTACGAAGGCGTACCCGGCGGTGATCCAGTTTGCGGCACCGAAGGGAACGGTCCTGATCGCGAAACTGAGCGACGCGATCAACGGAAACGTGACCGCTTCGGAAATCGCACTGAAGTCCGGGGGACAGCCGGACGATTACAAGCTGACCTATTACGAAAAGGATCCGGACGATAACGCGATCGATGGGCTGCTGAAGAACGACGCGGATGTGCTGACGTTTAGCAAGAGCTACACGGACAGCACGATTGTGAAGCTTTCCCTGGTGCTGACGTGCCTGAAGCAGTGGGGCTTCCTGTATCCCGGGATTCTGTGCCTGTTCTGCCGGGGGCAGGTGCGGTCGGAGCGGCCTGTGGTGGACGGGAAGGCGTATGCGCCCACGTACAGAGGCGCTCAATCGGGGACGTCGCAGCAGGTGAACCAGCACCAGATCAATGCGACGGCGCTGATGCTGGAGATGAAAGCCAAGGGTATCGCGCAATAGATTCAGAGGGTGGGACTGCGGAGGCTGCTCTTGCTGCCCCTTGCTGGGCAGGCGTGTGTGCCATCCATCGGGAAAACATTCACCCCACAGAGCACAGACGGCGCTACACTACAGAGGGCACAGAGGGATGGCAGTCTATGCTGTCCCTTCGATATGGAGCAGCTTCATGAACTGGTCGAAGTCGGGACGGACGCGGAGGAGCTCCGAGTCGATCGTAGAGAGCGTAGCGATGCCGATCCAGTTCTCGCTGCGGACGTAGTGCTGCACCTGGAAAACCGTGATGCCATTCAGAGGTTGGTGCTTCAGCATGAGCATGGCGGCTTCCTGCGCGCCGGGGAACTCGATGGGGGCGGGTCCGGCGATCATGGGGTCAAGAAACGTGCGCTGCATGATCGTGACCTGGGCTCGGATGTAGAGGAGCAGGTTGCCGGCGAGGAGGACATCTTCGCGGAGATGGATGTTGCTGGGCACGACGCCCTGCGCCTGTTTCTGGATTCCGAAATTGGGGAGCCACGTCCAGCCAAAGGGGATGGCGGGGACGATCCAGCGGCCGATGCGGGCGGCGGTGGCGGGTTGGGCCTGGGTGCTCATACGAGTTGGCTGGCTGAAGGGCGTGCTTGCTGGCCTGTGTGCCTCCTTCGCCGTTACGGGATCTTCGCTGCGGCGCAGAGCTGGAAGGCTGTCGTGACGACGGAGGTTTCCAGGCGATCGAGCGCCGCGGCGTGATCGGATCCGGCGAAATCCAGGGGGAAACCATCGAGATCTTTGGCGAGGCTGCGCTTGTCGGCGGCGATGGCAAGCAGCGGACCTGCATCGCCCTGGCGAAACTGAGCGGCTGCGGCCTGCGTGGCCTGCTCCTGCTGCTGAAGAAGCGGCAGCACCTTGTTGTGCCAGACGCGGAAGGCGGGCGCCGAGGCCAGCTCCGGCCTGGCCGCGGCGTCAGCCACGGCGGCGGCGACCTCGTCGACGAAGGCCTTGAACGCGGCGACAAAACGATCCGCGAGCATTTGCGGAATGGGCACGGGCTGCGCCGTCATGCGCCACCCTTTCCTGCCCAGGGCGAGGAGTAGACGGCGCCGGGCTGAAGGGCTCCGGGCGGCGCATAAATTTGCGGGCCGCCGCCGCCGTACGCTCCCTGGCTGGAGGCGGGCCCCATCCAGACTTTTGCGCCGCCGGGGGGGACGGTGTAGACGGCGACTTTGCCGTCGCTGTTCCACTCGGGCTTCACGGCGCATTGCGAGCGCCAGGTGGCTTCATCGGGAGGAAGGCTGGTGGTCCAGTAGCTGCCCGCGGGGTTCGAGTCATCGTCGATGACGCGATACAGCGTCGTGCCGGGCGGGAGGTCGACGGGCTGTGCGGACTGAAAGTTCGGAGTCTCTTTCGCGGGCAGATCGGGCCAGCCTTGCTGGGTGAGCGTGATGGGAGGCAGGCGGCCACCGGCTGGGGCAGAGGTTTTGAT
>JBARMS010000135.1:0-20862 GCA_049802575.1 Acidobacteriaceae bacterium
GCACGCCCCACGCCGTCAGCATCCTGCCATGCGGCGCTTCCGTGGGATGCTTCGGCGCCGCCGTCTCCGCGCCCCCCGCATCCGGAGCCACCGTGGCCGGCATGCCGCCAAGCGGGCTGCCCATCACCTTCACCGTCGCGTCCCCCGGGCCTGCCGCCGCGCTTTTCGCTTCCGCCTCCCGGGCCTGCTGCTGCGCGTATTCGTCCTTGTAAACACGCACCTGGCCGAGGCGCATCTCCACCACGTTCGCGTCTTCGGGCGTGCGCGCCACGGATTTCGCAACCTCGAGCACGCGCATGGCGTCGTCAAAGCGGTGCTGCTCCATCAGCACGTTGGCTGCGTTCAGCCGGTAGTTCAGGTTGTCAGGATCGAGCGCGATCGCCTCGAGGTTCATGGTGTGCGCCTCATCGAGGTTCTCGTGCCGCCGCCCAAAGAGCTGCGCCAGGCCGTCCCAGGCGGGCGCGTAGCGCGGATTCAGCTGTATCGCGGTGCGCAGGCTGGCTTCGACATCCGGGCCGGTATCTCCATCCATAAGCGAGAGCAGCGCGAAGTAGTAATGGGCAAGGAAGCTGTGCGAGTCGAGCGCCACTGCCTCGGCATACCACTTCTCTGCCTCGTCGCGATGGCCGTCATGAAACTCGAGGTAGCCCATCGTCTCGTGCGCCAGCACGTTACTGCGGTCGGCCTTCAGCACCGCATCCAGCAGAGCGCGCGCGTCCGCGGTGCGCCGGTTATAGGCCAGCAGATCGGCCCGCCACGCATCCACCTGGGACGGCGTCAGCGGCGCCGCGGTCATCGATTTTGGGTCGATCGGGGCGGCGGCGCTGTTGATCTTCAGCACCGTGTAGCTCATGCGATTGGTGTACGCCGCGAGCGTCGACTGGAGTTGATGCAGGTCGCCAAAGGCCTGTTGCGCCGCCGTCACCGGATCCACGTGCTGATCGACGAGACGCAGATAGTCCGGAATGCGGTGGGTCTTCTGGTCGAAATCGCTTGTGAGCAGGTAATGCGTCAGCGCCCACGACTCCGGATAAAAGACGGAGACCTTTTGTTCCTCGTGGTAGTACGGGGACTCGGCATCCACGCGGAACAGCGTCTCGAGTGGGATGAACGGGGTGCGGTGCAGCATCTCCAGGTCGTACGGGCTGGGCTCTCCGACCAGGACTTCTTTGTCGCGGAACTCGGTATTCTCGAAGAACTGCGCCAGGCCCTCGTTGAGCCAGAGCGGCATGCTGGCGGTACCCAGCTCGAGGTGCGTGTACTCGTGATAGACAGTGGCGTAGGGGTGCTCGCCCTCCACGTCGAGTCGCAGCAGGATGTAGTTCTTGTCGGGCGCCTTAAGGAAATAGCCCGCCAGCTGGGCCTTGCCTTTGCCCAGATACGCGGCCGGCTCCAGCGACTGGAATTCCTTGTTGTCGCGAACCGCGATCACGACAATCGGCGCGCCGGGATCGACGTTGGCCTTCGGGAACATGGTCTGGAAGACCCAGCGCATGCGCTCGAACTGGTCGAGCAGCCGCCGCGCCTCCTTTCCGCCGGCGTCGGTGACCATGGTGAAGTGCTGGCTGCGAACCTCAAGCCACGGAGGAGCCGACGCGCGCGCAACAGGCGCTAAAAGGAGGAACAGCAGGAGCGAAATCGGTTGACGCGGCATCGATAACGTGGGCGCATGGTAGCACGCGGAAGGAAGGCGAGGGAATCACCCGGTCAATGTTCGCGCCCGCTCCGTTAAACTGAAAACTGCACTTCTGTTCACGCAAAATGCCTCTTCTCAAAGCTGTGCGCGGCACCCGCGATCTGCTGCCGCCCGAAACCGAACTGTGGAATCGCGTGGAAGCTACCGCGCGCCGCGTCTTCGCGCGCTATAACTTCGGCGAAATCCGGACCCCCATCTTCGAAGACACGTCGCTCTTTGCCCGCTCCGTGGGCGAAGAGACCGACATTGTCTCGAAGGAGATGTACACATGGGAGGATCGCGCGCGAGCGCAGAGTGAGAAAGCGCAGTCGCTGACGCTGCGCCCCGAAAATACCGCCGGCGTCGTCCGCGCTTACATCGAGCACAAGCTGGGCGAGACCGGCCTGCTGCAGAAGCTCTACTACATCGGCCCGCAGTTCCGCCGCGAGCGCCCGCAGAAGGGCCGCTATCGCCAGTTCTGGCAAATCGGCGCGGAGGTCATCGGCCCACCCTCCGCGGGCTCCGAATCGCCCCTGCGCGATGCCGAAGTGATCGAGATGCTGGCCAGCTTTCTCGATGAGCTGGGCATCACGGGCTGGAGCCTGGTCCTCAATTCCGTCGGCTCCTCGGCCGACCGCCCTCGCTACATCGCCGCGCTGCGCGAGGCGCTCAAAGACAAGGCGCCGCTGATGTGCGCCGACTGCCAGCGCCGCGCCGAGACGAATCCCCTGCGCGTCCTCGACTGCAAGGTGCCCGAAGATCAGCCCATCATCGAAACGCTGCCGCGCATCGCCGACTATCTCGACGACGCATCGAAGGCGCACTTCACCGCGGTGCTGAGCGCGCTGGACGCGTGCGGCGTGAAATACGAGGTGAATCCGCGCCTCGTCCGCGGCCTCGACTACTACACCCGCACGACCTTCGAGTTCACGCATGGAGGCCTGGGCGCGCAGAATGCGCTGCTGGGCGGCGGCCGCTACGACGGCCTCTCCGAAATGCTGAGCGGTCCGAAGGCTCCGGGGATCGGCTTCGCAATGGGGCTGGACCGGCTCATTCTGGCGCTACAAGCGCAGGAGCAGGCCCAGACAGAACTGGCCGACGCCTACATCGCGCCGCTGGGCGAGGAGCGCAACGCCGCCGCGCTGGAACTGGCGCGTGAGCTGCGCCGCGCCGGGCTTCGCATCGAGCTGGGCGACGGAGCGCTCCGGCTGAAGAAGTCGTTCGAGATTGGGAACAAGCTGGCGCGGGCGATTGTGCTGCTGGGCGAGGACGAGCAGGCCTCCGGTATCCTGACAGTGAAGCGCTTCGCCACCGGCGAGCAGGTGAAGGTGCCGCGCCCCGATCTGGCGCGCACGTTGCAATGATGCCGCAACGACGCGCGTGCTTCTCTCAACTCTTCCGGGTCAATACCATGAAGGTTCTGACCGTCCTCGCGATCGCTTTGCTTTGGCCCTGCCGACCTTCCCTCGCTCAGGACCATGTACAGCGGATTGCGCCGGACGGGAACACCGAGCTTTCAGGTGTCATTGACGCGACCAGGGTTCGCGTTACATTTCGCACCTCGACCCTGCCAATTCCTGCGAATGATCCGGACCATCGCCGTTTCGTCCAGTGCACCTATAGCAGGGTTCCTTGTAGTCTTACAGAAGACATTCGGATTTTCGCCGACGGGAGCGAAGTCATCGTCCCGAAAGCTGCTTATGCCGACCTCGGCGACATCGCCACCGCGGAGTTGACAACGAAGCATGGTCACATGGTGCTGACGATTCAGGGCGGCGACGCCTCTGAATCGTATATCGCCCAACTGACCTTCAATCGGCAGCGGGTGTATGAGCGCAGGCTCAGCAGCGGTGAGGATGCTGGTCATCCGCTGGAAATCAGCCATTTCTATCAATAGGAATTGTAACTTTGCTCGACTTTTTAGGAACCCGACAACGCACCAACACCTGCGGCGAGCTGCGCGCAGCCGACGCCGGCAAAACCGTCACCCTGATGGGCTGGGTCAACCGCCGGCGCGATCACGGCAGCCTCATCTTCCTCGATGTGCGCGACCGCTACGGCATCACCCAGGTCGTCCTGGATAAAGACATCTCCTCCGAGGGCCATCCCAAAGCCGAGCACGTCCGCCCGGAGTACGTCGTCGCCGCCGTCGGGAAGGTGCGCCTGCGCGGGCCCGAGTCCGTTAATCCCAAAATGGCAACCGGCGAAATCGAAGTCGCCGCCACCGAGCTCCTCGTCCTCAGCGATGCGAAGCTCGCGCCGTTCTCGCCCGCCGAAGACGCCATCGCCAACGAGGAGGTGCGCCTCAAATATCGCTATCTCGATCTGCGCCGCCCCGAGATGCAGCGCAACCTCGAAATCCGCCACAAGGTGGCGCTCGCCGTGCGCGAATTTCTCAACGCCCAGGGCTTCTACGAGATCGAGACGCCCTTTATGACGCGTTCCACGCCCGAAGGCGCGCGCGATTACCTGGTGCCCAGCCGCGTACACCCCGGTCAGTTCTACGCGCTGCCGCAGTCACCACAGCTCTTCAAGCAGATCCTGATGATCTCCGGCCTCGACCGCTATTTCCAGATCGTGCGGTGCTTTCGCGACGAGGATCTCCGCGCCGACCGCCAGCCTGAGTTCACGCAGATCGATCTCGAGATGACCTTCCCGCAGCAGGACACGATCTTCGCTGTGGTCGAGGGCTTTCTCAAGGCCTCGTACGAAGTGATCGGCGAAGCCATCGCGACGCCCTTCCCGCGCATGACCTACGACGAGGCGATCCGCAGCTACGGCATCGACAAGCCCGACCTGCGCCTGCCGCCCATGACCGACGTCCGCAGCGTCTTCAGTGACGAAGAGCTGGCGTCGCTCAAAATCGAGCCCGGCCTGCCCATCGTCGCCATCGTTATCCCCGGCAAGCAGGCCATGAGCAACACGCAGAAAAAGGCCTTTGCGCAGGAGCTGAACGCCGCGCTCGCTCCCGACCTCGCGTATCTCGATGTCGAGCGCCTTGCCGGAGCCCCCCAGTACGCCGCGCTCGCTCAACGCATCGACGCAGCCGCCGCCGAGCACTGCGGCCTCTCGCGCATCGAGCCGGAGAATCGGCTCATCGTCGTCTCGCCGCGCGTCGGTGCAACCGCCCCTCCCAAAGATCATCTGTGGCTCTACAAAAAGGCCGGGGCGCTGCGCCTCGACCTCGCGAAGCGCTTCGAGAAAGAGCACGGCGCCTTCGAGAAAAAAGGCAACGCCGACGATTACAAATTTCTGTGGGTCACCGATTTTCCCTTCTTTGAGTGGGACGAATCGGCGAAGACCTGGACCTTCGCGCACCACCCCTTCACGTCGCCGCATGAGGACGACCTCAAAGCCGGCCGCATGACTTCCGATCCCGAAGCCGTGCGCGCGCTTGCCTACGACATCGTGCTCAACGGCATGGAGCTGGGCTCCGGCTCCATCCGCATCCACCGCCAGGACGTGCAGCAGCAAATCTTTCGCGCCCTCGGCATGAGCGACGAAGAGGCGAAGGAGCGCTTCGGCTTCTTTCTGGAAGCCCTGCAGTACGGCACGCCGCCGCACGGCGGCATCGCGCTGGGCCTCGACCGCCTGGTCATGATCCTCGCCGGCGCCTCCAGTCTGCGCGAAGTGATCGCCTTCCCCAAGACGGCCAGGGCCATCGACCTCATGGTCGACGCGCCTACGCCGGTGAGCGACGCGCAGCTGAAAGAGCTGCACATCCGTCCGGTGCTGCGCAGCTAAAAAAGACAGCGGTCCGCATGCAGAGTTCCTCATACAGCGGGCTACCGGCGAGTGCTCACGCCGGCCAATCGGCTCGTTTTCCTTCACGCAGAAACCCAGCGCAGGGTCCCGGCGAAGAATTTTCTCCATAGCCGGGCCGGCGAAAGCGGGAGCAGGGCGCGGCTGTGGAATTTCCGCATTGGCGCAACCAGGAAGCCGCTGATCAGGAATGGTTTGTAAATAGCACTTGACAACCGTATCGAGTGGGGAGTAACGTGAAGACGGTCACTATCGACTCAACGGAGGTTTCCCCCATGCGTCGAATCCTCGTTGCAAGCATGCTTTCATCTTTCGCGCTTGCCGCTGCAGCCGCCACGACCCAGCCCACCGACAACCCCACACCTTCCGCAGCCGTTCATCGCGTCACCACCGGGATCGCTGCTCCTCAGCTCTCCACCCGCGCTATCGTCCATATTCCCGGTGACGCGATCCTCGACACGTTGCCCAACCCCGCTGAGCTTCGAGTTCGGCTCGACCTCGATGCCAGCGGCAACGCCACGCGTGTGCAGGTTCTCAACTCCATCTCCCCCAACGTGGATGCCCATGTGATCGCGGCCATTCGGCAGTTCCGCTGGCGCCCCGCGGTGCTCGACAATCAGGCCATCCCCCTCACCGTAAATCTCATCGTCGAAGTCCAGCACTAATCTCAGACACTTGTCCGCGTACCCTGCGGCGTGCGCTTTACGCCGACTACAGGTGAGGTGTACCTGCCTCGCCCTGCACGAAACCATCCTCCCTCCGGGCTTCTTTACGGATAGCCGGGAGGGAGGATTCTTCCCATCAACCCAGCCAGAGGAATAGCTGGAATGCGGGCTGTGAGTACCCGTCAGGGCCACTTCACATCGAGCGAGTACAGCTCTTCCGTGCTGATGTCGCGCAGGGCGAGGATCGAGCCGTCGGGGGCGGTGCCCGTCCACCAGCCGAAACGGCCCTGGGCCAGGCTCCCGGCGGCGGTGAGATTGGTGATCAGTTCGGGCTTGCGATCGGCCAGACAGGCGCGGTAGACGGGCAGATCTTTGGCGAACGAATTGGCAAAGGTGATGCATTTGCTGTCCGAGGTCCAGGTCGGATAGCTGGTGGTCTGATCCACAAAGTCCTGCCACGTTTGCGTTGCGAAATTGTAAAGCCGGAGCTTGTCGAAGGTGTCCTTCATGGCGAGCAGCCAGCGGCCGTCCGGCGACCAGCGCGGTGAGAAGAGATGGGCGGAGCCGGCAAGAGTAGTGATCTGCCGCGTCTGCAAATTGAGGATCTCGATCGCATCGCCGCTCGACGAGCGGAGGGAGAAAGGTTCGTGGCCGAACGCCACGGAGCGGCCATCGGGAGAGAAAACGGGATCGAGCGAGTCGGTATCGCCGCCAACGAGTTGCTCGAGGGCTCCGCCCTGCGCCGAAACACGGTAAATGTTCCAGCGCTTGCCGGGGTCGCGCGCGCTGAACACAATCTGCGTGCCGTCGGGCGACCAGCGGGAGAGGCCGGTTTCCATGGGCGGGAAAGTCAGCTCGTGCCGATTGGAGTCGTCGGTGTTGCTGCTCCACAGTCCGCCGTCCGGAAAGGAGACGTAGGCGATCTGATGACCGTCCGGCGAGAAGCTCACCGCTTCCGCGGAAAGGCCGTTGAGATAGGGTGCGAAGGAACGGGTTTTGGTGTCGTAGCGCATCAGCTCGCCGCGGCGGGTGGCGTCGATGAAGAAGACTTTACGGCCGTCGCGGCTGGGCAGCGGTGCGAGGGCGCCGGTAACCCCCTGGTTCAGCTGCACGGGCCGGCGATCGACTTTGTGGAACAAGTCTCCCGCATCGCGGAAGGCCCACAGCCCGGCAATGCCTTCGCGCGTGGCCTGAAAGACGAAATATCTGCCATCCGGGGTCCAGTTGCCGCAGCACTCGTTATCCGGCTTGATCCAGCCCGCCAGCAGCTGGGTGGCGTGGGAGCCGTCGGTACCGGCTTGCCACAGGGTGCTGGCGCGCAGCCTGGAGTCCCACCGGCTGAAGCGCAGCGTGCTGCCGTCGGCAGAGACGCGCAGCCAGAACGGAGTGTCATCCCCGGTGGAGAACAGGCGATGCGCACCGCTGCCGTCACTGTGTGCTGAGTAGATGGCGTTATCCGTGCCGTAATAGAGCGTAGAGCCGTCCGGCGACCACGCACCGTCGGAAGCCATGCTGTCGCCAATGCGGCGCGCCTGCCCACCCGGAATCGGCAGTTGCCAGAGGGTGCTCAATGATCCCGCCTCGGGCGGCGCTTCGATCAGCAGCGCGGTATTGTCAGGCGCCATGGCGCTGATGCCGTCGATGGCGAAGGGCGTATTCACCGGGACAGTGTCGCCACCGCCGATGGACACCTGCATCAACAGGGAGCGCGGTCCGCTGCCTTCGATGAAGTAAATGCGCGAGCCATCGGTGAGCAGGGGCGGGGGCGGATTGCCGATGGTGAAGACTTTTGGCTGCCCGTCGCGCGTCAGCTGCGCCGTCCCCGTCACTTCCGGCGGCGGCAGGGTGGGACGGAGCAGCCACGCGATGGCGAGGATGAGGAGCAAGGCGGCGGCGCCGATCCACAGGAATGACCCATGCCGCGATCGCGCGGCAGGCACAGAGCCGCTCGAGGGCTGAATGGCTGCGATGGAAGCGGAGCTGCTCTCCGCCACGTGGATGCTGGAGCGTCCCGAGTCGGTATCCCGCTTCAGCCGCTTCAGGTCCGCGCGCATGTCGGCCGCGTGCTGATAACGGAGGTCCGGATCCTTCTCCAGCGCCTTGTTGATGATCTGCTCGAGCGCCTCGGGCAGATCGGGATTGAGCCGGATGGGCGAAACCGGCGCCCGGTTCAGGATGGCGTCGAAGATCAGCCCGGTGCTTTCGCCGCGGAAGGGCAGCGATCCCGTCACCATCTCGTAGAGCACCACGCCGAAGGAAAACAGATCGCTGCGGCCATCCACCTCGCGCCCGCGCACCTGCTCGGGCGACATGTAGGCGATGGTCCCCATGGTCGATCCGGGGCTGGTGAGGTGCTCCTCGGTCACGGTGGCGGCGTTGGCCGACGCAGGAGCGGTAACAGCGACCTTGGCAAGGCCGAAGTCAAGAATCTTGGCGTGCCCGCGGACCGTCACAAAGATATTTGCGGGCTTGATGTCGCGATGGACGATGCCGGCCGTGTGCGCCGCGTCCAGCGCGTCGGCGGTTTCAATCGCCAGCGAGAGCGCGGTTTCCAGATCGACGGGACCGCGCACGATCCGCTGCCGCAGCGTCATGCCGTCGAGGAACTCCATGGCGAGGAAGGCGTGCCCTTCGGCTTCGCCGATCTCATAAATCGTGCAGATGTTCGGGTGGTTCAGCGCAGAAGCCGACTTGGCTTCGCGGCGGAAACGGGCAAGCGCCTGCGAATCTTTTGCGACATCGTCTGGCAAGAACTTGAGGGCGACGAAGCGCTCGAGGCGCGTGTCCTGCGCCTTGTAAACCACCCCCATGCCGCCGGACCCGACCTGCTCGATCAGTTCATAGGGGCCGAGAAGTGTGCCGGGTACGATGGCCATGGAGTGGCACCGATTATAGCCTCCCATTCCGCGCGCGTTGATCCCCTTGCGCATCGGCGCCGGCCAGCGTGTCGTCGGCTCACCAACGGGTCCGAATGATAGTCTTGAGGCTGCAACCCATTTTTTGAGGTTTTTCACCGCGTGAAAGCTGGCTTGTCTCGTCTTGCGCCCCTGATGCTGCTTGGAGCGCTGCTCGGTTCGCATCCCCGCATGCAGGCTCAAGTCACCGCAACGGCTCCTGAAGCGGAAGCGCCGCAGTACGCGCAGCGTTGGGACCTCTACGGCGGCGTGCAGTACATGCACTTCAATCCCGGCACCGGCAAGGGCAACGGTCTGGCCGCCATCAATCTGTTGGGCTGGCAGGGATCGGCAACGGCCTGGTTCCGTCCCGCCTGGGGCATCGAAGCCTCGGCGCGCGGCGCCTACGGCAATCTCATCGTTCCGGCGAACGACCTGGGCGTGCCCGCGAATCCTCCCATGTCCGAGCACCTGTTTCTGTTCGGGCCCAACTTCCGCATGTACCGTTCCTCAAAGCTCACCCTCGGGATGCACGGCCTCATCGGCGCGGCCTACGGAAAATTCAGCGACGGCTTCCCGGCAGGCGTGACTCCGCAAACCCTCGACATCTATAACGACAAGCTGGCGTTCGGCTACGTCGTGGGCGGCTACGCCGATTACAACGTCACACCGCGCTGGAGCGTTCGGTTCATTGGCGACTGGCAGCCCACCCACTACGGCTTCTCGCAGCAAAACGAGTTCGCCGGATCGGTTGGCCTCGTCTACAAAATCGGCTCCCTCGGCAAATAGACTCGCCGGAATCGAAAAGCCGCGGCCGCAGCCACGGCGTCTCGCCACGTCCCAATACTCGGAAAAAAAACGCGCTGTCATCAGCGTCTCGCCAAATCCCAAAACCCGGAAAAAAAGGCGCTCTCATCCTGAGCGTAGCGCTGCGCAAATCCTTCATCTCCCCCACACTCGAGCGCGGAGTCGAAGGACCTGCATTTCCCCTGCTCCCATCCGCCCAACGCCAACCGCCCTCAGCGAACAGCCCTTCGCGAACCGCCCTTCGCGGACAGTCTTCCGCAATCAGCCATTCGCTAGTAGTCTTTCGCTAACGCCCACGCTGCGCCCACGCTCACCGGGCTCGAAGGATCGCCCCTTGCCCGATTCCGGTGCCCCGGCCGTTGAGCCCGACCAGCCGACGGAATATGCCCCGACCGTCGCGTCCCCTGCCGGCCCGCCTGCCGGCGCGCAGCCTCTTCCCGACTCCATTGGACGCTACCGCATCCTGCGCCTCCTCGGCGAAGGCGGCATGGGCGCTGTCTACGAGGCGGAACAGGAGTCTCCCCAGCGAACCGTCGCGCTCAAGGTGATTCGCGCCGGATACGCCGATCCCGAAATGCTGCGGCGCTTTGAGACCGAGACGCAGGCTCTGGGACGCCTCCAGCATCCAGGCATCGCGCAAATCCACGACGCAGGCACAGCGGAAACTCCCTACGGCCGCCAGCCCTGGATCGCAATGGAATTGATCCGCGGGGAGCAACTGCTCACATACTGCGAGGCGCAAGCTCTCAACCTGCAGCAGCGCCTGGAACTGATCGCGAAAATCTGCGACGCCGTGCAGCACGCCCACCAGCGCGGACTAATCCATCGCGACCTGAAGCCCGCCAACATCCTCGTCGCTGAAGACGGCCAGCCGAAGATTCTCGATTTCGGCGTGGCCCGCCTCACCGACAGCGACGCCCAGGCCACCCGCCAGACCAGCATGGGCCAGATCATCGGCACGCTCGCCTACATGAGCCCTGAGCAGGTCCGCGGCGACTCCGATGCCGTCGACACGCGCAGTGACGTCTATGCGCTCGGCGTCATCCTCTACGAAGCCGTCTCCGGCAAAGCGCCGTACGCCATCGGCAGGCAAATTCACGAGGCCGTGCGCGCCATCTGCGAAGAGGAGCCAACCCGGCTCAGTGCAACGAACCGTGAGCTGCGCGGCGACGTAGAGACCATCGCCGCCAAGGCCCTCGAAAAAGACAAGACGCGGCGCTATGGATCGCCATCCGAGTTGGCGTCGGACATCCGGCGCTATCTGCGGGATGAGCCGATCGTCGCCCGCCCCCCATCGACCGCATACCAGGTTGAGAAATTTGCGCGGCGCAACAAGGTACTGGTCGGCGGCGTGGCCGCGGTATTCATCGTGCTCGTCCTGGGAGTGGTCGTCAGTACCCGCGAAGCCGTCAAAGCGAGGCGCGCGCAAAAGCAGGCCCAGCAGGAGACGGCGGTCGCTCAGGCCGTCAACGACTTCCTGCAGAATGACCTCCTCGGCCAGGCCAGCGCCTACAACCAGTCGAAGCCCGATCCAACGATCACCGTGCGCGCCGTGCTCGACCGCGCCGCTGCCCGCATCGGAGGCAAGTTCCAGGGACAGCCGCAAGTCGAGGGGGCGATTCGCGACACGATCGGACGGACGTATACCGACCTGGGGCTGTATCCCGAGGCACGCCGTCAACTGGAAACCGCCGTGAAGCTGCAGCAAGCCGCCTACGGAGCCGGGGGCGGCGCGGCGATCCAGACGCTGCTCCACCTCGAAGACGCCGAAGAAGCCGGAGGCCGGTACCCGCAGGCGGAGGCCTACGCGAGACAGGCGCTGGCCGCCAGCCGGCGCACGCTCGGCTCCGACCATCCCACAACCCTTGTCGCGATGAATCGCCTCACTTCGGTGCTCGATTACGAAGGGAAGTACGGGGAGGCGGATCCGCTGGCCCGCCAGGCGGTCGCCGTGAGCCGCCGCGCGCTGGGTGAAGAGAGCCTGGGCACGATCAATTCCATGTACTACCTGGCGATTATCGATTTCGAGGAGGGCAAGTACGGCGAGGCTGAAACGCTGAATACGCGCGTTTTGGAGGCCCGGGAGCGGAAGCTGGGGGCCGAGCATCCCGACACGCTGTCGGCGATGAACAATCTGGGTACGGTGTACTCGAGCGAGCACAAATACGAGCAGGCCGTCGATCTGAACCTGAAGATGCTGGCGATCCGGCAGCGCGTGCTGGGCCCCGACCATCCCGATACGCTGGAAGCGATGGCGAACCTGGGATTCGACTATCGCTCCGAGCACCGCTGGCACGATGCGGCAACCCTGGACACGCAGATCCTCGCGATTCAGAAGCGAGTGCTGGGCCCGGAGCATCCCGACACCCTGCGCTCGATGCACAACTTTGCCGCGGACACGCGGATGCTGGGCAACGCGGCGGAAGCGGAGGCGCTGGACCGCCAGATTCTCGCCACTCGGCAAAGAGTGCTGGGGCCGAATCATCCGGACACGCTGTGGTCCCTGAACAGTGTGGCCGGCGACCTGCGCGCCGAGAAGCAGTATGTCCAGGCGGCAGCGCTGGACCGGCAGGTGCTCGCACTGCGCAGCAAGGTGCTGGGCGCGGGCAATCCCGTAACCATGCAGTCGGTCGCCGAGCTGGCGATGGACGACCGCGCGCTCGGCCACTATGACGAGATTGAGGCAATCTACCGCAAGGCTCTCCAGGCGCAGCCCAACGATGCTGTGCTGCTCAACAGCCTCGCCTGGTATCTCATCGCGGCTCCCGACATTCACCAGCGGCGCGCCCAGGAGGGACTCGATCTGGCGCAGCGCGCCCACGCCAGCGCGCCGGAGAATGCCGCAATCCTGAACACCCTGGGGCTCGCCCAGCTGCGCAATGCCCATTGGGACGACGCCATCGTCACGCTCCAGCAATCCATCGCTCACGACGGCGGCACGGAACCCACCGACTATTTCTTCCTCGCCATGGCGCAGCAAGGCAGGGGCGATAAGGCCGCCGCCCGGGCCAGCTACACGAAGGGCGTCTCTCTGGCAGGCAATGGCCCCGCCACTGATCCCGAATTGGCGATGTTAAAAGAGGAAGCCGCTGCCGCGCTGAAGCGCTAATCCCTGCACCCTGAGCCCGGCACCCTGCTTTCAGTTATCTTTGCGATTCCGCATATACACTTCAAATTTCTTCGCGGCGCGGCGGCGCTTCCAGCGGTAGTACCCATTCCGCAGAGAGAAGAGGCGCTCGCTGCCCGCGAACGCGAATCCCCGGCGCGGCGCAAATTTGATGTAGAGCCACCCCGCCAGCGCGCCGCCCAGCTGCGAAAACGCGAACGCCTTCTCGGCGGAAAACAGCATCGCCAGCGCGATCAGCATGTACACCGCGACCAGGTACTTCGCCTTGATCATGAACGGCAGCGGAAACATCATGAACTCCATCTCCGCGTAGAGCACGCCAAACGCGATCAGCAGGCCGAAGATGCCGCCGTAGCACCCGTAGAGCAGGCCGCCCGAGCCAGGCAGCGCCGCGGCAATGGCCACAGCCGAAAGCCCCGCGCCGAGCACCGAAACAAAGAAAATTTCCGCCAGCCAGCGCGCGCCGTGGTTCGACTCCAGAAAGCTCGCGAGGAACCAGATCGTCAGCAGCTCAAACGCGGTTCCGATGATTCCCTGGTGGATGATCCAGTACGTGCCCAGCTGCCAAATCCAACCCTGATGGAGGACGGCTGCCGGAATGAGGCCGAGCGTGACGATCAGTTGCGCGGCCAGCCTGCCGGCGAACTGGCCCAAGATCAGCAGGACAAAATACGCCACCAGATTCCACACGACCAGCCGCCGCGTGAAACCGCGAAAATCCGGAAAGCCAAGCATTCCACCAGAAAGACGAGGCACGGAAATATTGTCTCATTCGGAAAGAGCAGAAGGTGGGCGAGTCGGCAAGTCAACCGGTGACCAAAACGATCAGCGACTGGGCCACGGAACCACCGCCGGGCTGCGGTGACCCGCCGCATCGACAGCGCGCACTCCGAAGACCACGTTGTCCTTCGATACGGGTACGGTGACGGACCAGGCCCCAGGATTCATGGTGCCGCTTGCGCTTGGCGTGGCCCGTGCCTGATCCGCCGGAATGGATCTCTGCCAGTCCGGCGCAGCCGTCGCCCGCCACACAATCTCGTACTTCGTTCCCGCAGGCGCGCCTGGCCCCTCGTGCCAGCGAATTTCCGTGTTGTTGATGGAATTGTCGAAAACCCGCGGCGGCGGCGGAAACTCCACGTTCACCGGTGGCGGCGGCGCGCTCGCCAGCACCGCCATGGTCGCGGCGTTGATGCGCGCCGCCCGCGCCACATAATCGAAATCGACAAACTGCAGCAGATCGCCGTACTGCACGCCGTTCTCCACGCGCACGTTCTGATGCTGATGATTAAAATCCTCGCGCCACTCGCTGAACCGCACCCCCGCAAATCCCTCCTCGTTGAACGATTCGTGATCGCCGCCGCGCTGGAAGCGATCGTGCCGGAACTCCAGCACCGGCTCCAGGCCCGCAGCAATCGGCTTGTCGCTGTAAGGTGACGGAGCCCCGGTGTAGGTCCGTGCAGCATCGGCCACGGCACGCGCCAGCTCGCGCGAGGGCGAGTCGCTGTCGTACCCCAGAAAGAGAATTCTGCGCATCTCTTCCGGTGTTGCCGTCGCGGGAACCGGCTCTGAGAAGACCCGGACCGCATGCTTGTCCTGGAATTTGTCCCCGGGCGTCGTGTTCCCGCCCACGATGTCGTTGTTCAGCACGCCCTCCAGGCTCCAGTCCTCCTGCTTCGCCAGTTCCGCCAGATGCTTGCTGCCGTAGAGTCCCTGCTCCTCGCCGGCCACTGCGGCAAACACCAGCGTCGCCGGGAACTTCGATCTCGACAGCGCCTGCGCACACGCGAGGCTGACCGCGACGCCGCTGGCATCGTCATTCGCGCCCGGCGCTTCTCCGTGCGAGTCGGAGTTGCTGCTGTCGCGAGAATCGTAATGGCCGCTCACAAGCACCATCCGCCCCGCCTGCGCAGGATCCGTCCCGCGCAGCACCGCGTAGATATTTGTGATGGTCGTCGGCTTCGTCACCCGCGCGTTCTGCCCGGTCCCGGGTGCCTGCGTGAACGTATCGCGATGCACCTCAAGGCACCCCCCGCACTGCGCCGAGATCGCCCTGAACTGCGCCTCAATCCAGTCTGCCGCCGCGTTGACCCCTGTGCCCGGAGGCAAATCCGTCTCCATGCTCGAAAGCGTGCTGCGATTATGGAACGCGACGAGCGCCGCAATCGTATGCTGAATCTGTGCGGGCGAGATGCGGGCCAGCGCGCGCACGATCGCCGGATCCGCCGGCATCGGCGAGATGGGAAGGCCGGTGGCATCCAGATCACGGCGCGCGGCATCGCCAGAAGAGGCGGGCAAAGGGGGGACGGCGGCGGCAAGACACAGCAGGGCAATCACGAGGCAGCCGGACATTCTCATGAGTATCGAGTATGCCCCAAATCAATTGCGAGGCGCAGCCGCTTGACGCGCAGGCGGATTCTCTTCAAAACTAGCGAAGGTATCACCGTACGCAGAAACCGCGTGGACCGCAGCCCCATGCGAGCTGTGGAGTTGCGGGTCAAAGGCGATGAACCGATTTTGGGGGAACGCAGGCAGACTTTTTCGGCTGGATTGCGTCATCCTCATGAACTGCGGCATATTCCTTTCTCCGGATGGAGGAATTCATGATTTGCCCTGAATGCGAAAGCGCTCTCGATTTTGATGAGGAAGAAGTCGAGGAAGGCGACATCATTGTTTGCGACGAATGCGGAACGGAATTCGAGGTCGTCGCCACTGACCCGCTCGAACTCGCCAAGGTTGACGAGGATTACGAAGACGAAGAAGAACTGGCCGACGAGGAGGAAGAGTGACGCGCTCACCGCGTCTCCGGGCAGGCTATGCCATGCGCCCCGCGCGCCTTCCCAAGGCGCGCGGGACGTGGCTCGTCTGCGCTGCCCTGCTTTTCATCGCCACGGCCGTGCCGGTGGTCCGCGCGCAGGACTTCGGCGTGAAGCAACTCAACGGCAAGGTGCTGGGCGCCCAGGATGCGCCGCTCAGCGGGGCCATCGTCTATCTCGAGAACTCTCGCAACAACGACATCAAGTCCTATATCACCGAGAACGACGGCGGCTACCACTTCGCCAACCTTTCCGCCGACACCGACTACACACTCTGGGCCGCGTACAAAGGAAAGAAGAGCGCGACGAAAACCATCAGCTCTTTCGACACGCGCAAGCAGGTCTTCATCGACCTGCATATCAAACAATAGCAGCCACCCATCCGGAGAAAGCAGCCAGGTCATGGCTGCTTCCATGTCCAGAGTGGCCGGCCTTCTATCGGCGTGCATCCGGAATGCTCGGGTCAAACCGGCCCCCAGCGCTCGTCAACGAGAACGCGCGCCGAACGCCGGCATGCTCAGCCGTCCAGCTCCTCAATCATCGCCACGGCGCCGATGCGCCGGCCATCGAAGGCGTCGATGGGTCGCGACGAGACCACCAGGTGTGCGCGCGTGCCGTTGGGCCGTTCGAAGAGAATGTGGCGGGCCTCAATCGTTTCGCAGCGCAGGGTAGAGCGGACGAGCGAGAATTCGTCGGGTGGAATCGGCGTCCCGTTCAGATCGAATACCTTCAGGTGCTTATACTCCATCAGCTTCTGGCCGGGAAAAACCCTGCCCCGGAAAATATCGTAGGCCTTGGGGTTCACAATGATCACCGCCCCATCCGCTGCGTCGGCCAGAATAACGCCCACAGGAACCGCGTTCAGGGCAGCCTGCAGCTCAATGTGGCAGCGTTCCAGCTCTTCCGATATCTGCTTTTCATCGTCCCGCTCGAGGACCCCGTAAATGCCGACTATTCCGCCGGAGGACGCGAAGCGAGGGGAGCCGCGGGAGCGCATCCATTTCCACTCTTCGCCGGGGCGGCGGATCCGGTAGCGAATGTCGATCGGCTCGCCGGTCTCGAGCGTGTGGCGGATCGCCTCGCGGGTCGGCTCGACGTCATCGGGATGCAGCATCCTGAGCCATCCATGGCCCCTCGCCTCCTCAAGCCGCTGGCCGGTGAATTCCTCCCACTTGGAGAAGCCGGCATCGGTCACCTCGCCCTGATGGTTGAGAACCCAGGGAACGTTGGGGCTGAGCTGCATCATATGGCGGTAGTGATTTTCGGCCTCCTGGAGCGCCTGCTCGGTGCGTTTGGCGTGGGTCACATCCATGATCGCGACGGAAACGCCCAGGACCTCGCCCGCTTCGTCGCGAGCCGGCTGGTAGGAGGCGAGCAGGCTGACCTCGCTGCCGTCCGGCATTGTTTTCTGCAGCTCGATTCCGCTCATGGGCTCGCCCTGCAGGGCCCTGCGCAGGAATGGCTCGAAGCTTCGGAAGAAGCTGGGATGGATCTCGGCGACTGTCCTGCCCAGGTGTGCGGAAGCGGGAACGCCATTCAGTTGCGCGAGACGTTTGTTCAGGCTCACGTAACGCAGCTTGCGATCGAGGAAGCACAAGCCGACCGGCGCTCCGTCGTAGATTGCCTGCAGCTGAGCAAGACGCTGTGTGGGCAGCGCCTCAAGGCTCATGATGGATGCTTCTTCCAAAGGCGCCGGCACCGTCACCGTCGTTCTTGCACCCAGGTCGGCGACCATGCCGGCAAGCTCGGCGGCAGGCACAGGCTTGCCGTAGAGCCAGCCTTGCCCTAAGTCGCACCCCAGCCAGAGGAGCATGTTGGCCTGTTCCTGAGTCTCCACGCCCTCGGCGACGGTGAGCAGTTCGAGGCTGTGCCCCAGGCCGACTACAGCCGCTGTGATCTTGCGGCTCTCGCGCTTCTCCGTCATGGAACTCACGAAGCTGCGGTCCACCTTCAGCTCGTCGAAGGGCAGGCTGTGCAGGTGCTGGAGGCTGGAGTATCCGGTGCCAAAATCATCGAGCGCAAGCTTGCAGTTCAGGGATTTCAGCGCGGCGGCCGCCTGCAGCGCGCCGGGAAGATCGCTGACCAGGGCGCTCTCCGTGATTTCGATGGTCAGCCGGTCGAGCGGAAAACCAGCCTGTGAGGCGGCTTCGGCGATTTGCGCGGGCAAACCGGAGCCGCGTAACTGGCGCGGGGAAAGATTGACGCTCAGCATGTACGCACCGCCCGCCAGCACCGGCGAGGCGAACGCCTTTTTCAGGATGGCCATGGACATCCCATCGATCAGACCGCTTCTCTCAACGGTGGGGATGAAGTCGGAGGGCATGAGAAGCCCCTCGCGTTTGTGGTTCCAGCGGGCGAGCACTTCAAATCCCAAAAGCTGGCCCGTACGCAGTTCCACCTGGGGCTGGAAGACCGGGAAGAATTCGTTCAGCCTGAGGGCGCTGGCGATCTCTGCTTTCGGGAAAGGCATTCGGCTCACCTGCCCGCGAAATGATCGATCCGGAGAATGATAAATTGCCGAGCCTCTTACTGGCGGCGGGTTTTATTGCCGAACGGCCGCAACGCCCAGCTTTTGATCGCGCCACGCATCGCTTCTCCAAAACAAAAACGCCACCCCGCGGGTGGCGTTTCGTTTTGCTGAGCTCTGAACTCCAGGTTCTGAGCCCTGTCCTACCGCTCCTTCTTCCAGTTCACCAGGTCGCCCAGCGTCGTCGTGCTGCTGGAGACCGGCTGCTTGTAAGCCTCCACGTCGGCGCGGCTGGCTTCGTGGCCGGTGACGGCGCGCAGGCTCAGTGCAACTTTCTTCTCCTCCGGGTTCATCCGGATGATCTTGAATTCGTGCTCCTGGCCCTGTTCCAGCTTGAGCGGTGCGCCGTGCTCGTCGGTCGCTTCGGAAACATGGCACAGACCCTCCACGCCCTCGGCAATTTCGACGAACGCGCCGAACTGCGCCGTCCTGAGGACCTTGCCCTTCACCACATCGCCCACGCGATGCTGCGCGAAGAAGGTCTCCCACACATCGGGCTGCAGCTGCTTGATGCCCAGCGACAGGCGCCGGTTCTCCGGCTCCACGCCCAGCACCACCGCACGCACCTTCTCGCCCTTCTTCAGCACTTCCGAAGGATGCTTCACGCGCTTGGTCCAGCTCAGATTGCTCACGTGCACGAGGCCGTCAATGCCGTCCTCAATCTCAATGAACGCGCCGAAGTCGGTGAGGTTGCGCACGCGGCCTTCTACGGTCGCGCCGGTCGGATACTTGTCGCCCAGGTGCTCCCAGGGATTCTCGAGCAGCTGCTTCATGCCAAGCGAAATGCGCCGATCCGCTGGATTGACCGCCAGGATCACCGTCTCCACTTCGTCGCCGGGTTTGACGATCTTTGACGGATGCTTCATCCGCTTCGACCAGGTCATCTCCGACACGTGCACCAGGCCTTCGATGCCCTGTTCCAGTTCGACAAACGCGCCGTAGTCGGTCACGCTCAGCACCCGGCCGCGCACGTGTGCGCCAATCGGATACCGCTCCGCCGCATCGAGCCACGGATCAGGCGTCAGCTGCTTGAATCCCAGCGAAACGCGCTGCTTCTCTTTGTCGAACTTCAGCACCTTCACCTGGATTTCGTCGCCCACGTTCACCAGGTCGCGCGGATGCGTCAGGCGTCCCCACGACATGTCGGTGATGTGCAGCAGCCCATCGATGCCGCCCAGATCGACAAACGCACCGTAATCGGTCAGGTTTTTCACTGTGCCGGTCAGCACCGCGCCCTCTTCCAGATGCTCGAGGGTATGCGAGCGCCGTTCGGTCTGCTCTCCCTCGAGGATCTCCTTGCGCGAAACCACCACGTTCCCGCGCTTCTTGTTCAGCTTGATCACCCGCACCTGGATCGGCTGGCCGATGTAAGCATCCAGATTGCGCACCGGACGCAGCTCCAGCTGCGAGCCGGGCAAAAACGCCTTGATCCCGATATCGACCGTCAAACCACCCTTTACGCGGCTCACCACCGTGCCCGTCAGAGGCGTCTTCTCGTTGGCCGCTTTCTCCACCGTGTCCCAAATGCGCAGCCGCTGGGCTTTTTCATAGCCGAGCAGGTACCCGCCTTCGGGCTCCTCGCGCTCAATCACGACTTCGACCGTGTCGCCGGGCTTCAGCTTCGATTGCCCGGTGTGGTCCACGACCTGCTCGAGCGGGATCAGCCCTTCGGACTTCATCCCCACATCGACCACGACGTGCTTGTCGGTGAGCTTAATGACGGTGCCGGAAACGATCGCGGTGTCGTCGAAGGCCTGCGCAGCAGCTTCGGCAGCCTGCTCGCGGTCAAAGGACTCGAGCGCCGCGGCGAAGTCTTCCATGCTGAGATCCGGCTCCTCGTGGTGCTCAGGGGCATCGGTCTCGGCAGAGGACGTTTCGACGTGCACGGAATGTGCTTCCGGGTTCAGGGTGGAATCGGGTGACGGCTCAGATTGCTCCGTCGCGGCTTCAAGCGTTGGGGTTTCGAGTTCGGTGTTCAGAGGAGTGCTCTCGGTTTGTTCAGGATTGAGGACGTCTGCCATGCAGCCAGCTCCGGGATTCAGTTGCGGTTCCCGCACTTCCGCTCCGCAGCGAAAACCTGGCCCCATGGAAGAAGCGGGCCAGACTTACTGCGGATTTCCCTGCCGTCTGCCCTGAGCATCATCCCTCAGCGCCGTTCTCGGCGAGGTTCGGGGATCGTCCCTCCCAGCTTTCGCGCCTCACGCGGAACACCGCTGGAGACGGCGCGGTGGTGAGCGCAACATCGGTCTCCAGAACTGGAGCATCCGGCAGGGCAGGAATGGACAGGAGCGGCAATCTCGGGGTCTGCGCAAAAGAATCCCGCGCGCACAAACCCCCTATAAAAACTATAGTGCCGCCCTATAGGCATGTCAATCACAGGAAGGTCACAGACACCTGAATCGAAGCGCACTTTCGTCATGATCCGGAGAATCCTGAGGCCGTCGCTATGGCATCGGGGTGATGCACTGGGCCGCCGGGCGATCGGCCCTTGTCGCAGAATGGAAAGGAGCAGCCGCAGCCGCTCCCTTTGCCAACCGCAGGCTCGCCGCCATTACATCTGGGGCGCCGCCGGCATAGCCGGTGCTCCATCGC
>JBARMS010000136.1:0-3485 GCA_049802575.1 Acidobacteriaceae bacterium
GAATCGCTACTTCCTTTCCTGTAGGGCTCTTGCATCCCCTACAACATGCCGGTTTATCCCGGCGCTCGTCGAGTTGTCGCCAACCCGAACAGAACCGCAATTTTTGGGGACTTCCGGATAGGCGGTAATCCCTCCAGAACGTTGCGGCGATGAGTGCTTTGGCGATTTGCACTAGAGATTTAGCGCTAGCGGTGCTATTCGATCCGGAGCGCCCGCATCGGATCCAGCCGTGAAGCTCGCCACGCTGGAAAAACGCAAGCGGCTCCTGCGACCAACAGCAGAACTAGGCTGACAAGACCAAATACTGTCGGATCAAGCGGCTTGGTTCCGTAGAGCAAAGCTTGAATCTCGCGCGTGACGACGGCGCTCAAGGAAAGTCCGATTGCCAGGCCGATCACTGCAGGCCGCAGGCCATCAACGAGCATTAGCCGAAGCACCTGCTCGCGCTGTGCGCCGAGAGCGATGCGGATGCCGATCTCGCCGGTGCGCTGAGCCACGAGATAAGAGAGCACTCCAAACAATCCCACCGCGGCCAGCAGCAGAGAGAGCGCCGCGAATGCCCCTAGTAGGCTTGCTTCAAAACTGGAGTTGGCGATGGATTTGCCGAGGACCTGTTGCATGGTGAGGATATCCGAGACAGGAAGATCGGAATCAATGCCGGCGATGGTTTTCTGAATCGGAATCCCAAGCGCTGTCGGGTCAGTCGTGGACCGCACAACCATGGCCGTATCTGAGGTCGTGCCGGGAACACCTGAGAGAATGGGGAACCACATCATGCTGCGGACTGGCTCACTGAGAAGATAACGCGTATCTCCGACCACGCCGACGATCTCAAGATTTTCCGCAGTCGGGCTGCGCCAACTCACCGCAAGGTGTTTGCCAAGCGGATCCTCGTTGGGGAAAAATTCGCGTGCCAGCTTCTGGTTGATAATCACGAAGCTGCTATTGTCCAACCGCTCGCTGGAGGTGAAGAATCGGCCCGCAACAAGCGGAATCTGCATGGCCTGGAAATAGCCGGGATCTGCTGTGCGGAAAATAGCAGAGTCGCGCTCTTCCGGCGGCTGTGGTGGGTGCTCGGGAATGGAAAAGGTCGTGTCGCCGGCTAAGCCATCGCCGGGAACTACGTTGGTGAGTCCCGCAGCGGCCACGCCCGGCAAATGGCGAACCCTTTCCAGAAGCTGCGTCTGGAACGAGACAATCTGCTCCGGCTTCGAATAACTATCTCCGCGCAAAAAGTACTTCATGGTGAGGACATCGCGCGTGGTGCAGCCAAGATCGACAGATCCAAGCTGAACAAAGCTCTTGAACAGTAGTCCGGCTCCAACCAGGAGCACGACCGTAAGCGCGAGTTCGATGGTTAGAAGGCTCTCGCGCAACGAGGCCTTTGAAGCGGACAGGCCCAAGGTTCTGGCGCTGTCCTGCAGTGCTGCGGAGACCCTAGCCCCGGTAAACAGCATCGCAGGCAGCACTCCGGAGAGTATTCCTGCAAGCACGGCAATTCCTACAGCGAAGGCCAGTACCGCTCCGTCGATGTGAATTGCGTCGGCCCGCGGCAGATCGAGCCAATGCGTCGTCAGCCAGCGGACAGCCGCTTCAGCAAGAACGATACCCAGCACACCACCAGCGAAGCAGATGAGCATACTCTCGGTGATTTGTTGGCCAATCAGGCGTACGCGGCTGCCCCCTAGCGCCGAGCGCATTGCCATTTCCTTCCGGCGGGCGACAGCCCGGGCTACTAGCAAATTCGACAGGTTCAGGCAGGCGATGAGCAGGAGGCAGAGGACGGCAACCATCAATATATATATAGGGGTTTTGGCGAGACCCGTGATGTACTCGACGAGCGGAAGCGAATCGACTGCCGGGGTCACCGGACCGACGCCGCTGAATTGCGTAAAGAGCTGGTGCTGGATCGCGCTGACTTCCTGGGTGGCGCTGCTCAAGGAAACGCCGAGCCTGACGCGCGCAATCACGTGGCTAGTATGACTGTAATGGCTATGCAGGATAACCGGGGAAATCCCCTTGTGGTACGGAACCCACAACTGGATCTTTGGATCGGGATAAGTGAAGCCCTGCGGAAGCACGCCCACAACAATGTATGGCTCGGCATTCAGGCGGATGGTCTTTCCGATGATCGAGGAATCCGCATTGAATCGGCGTTTGAAAAAACTCCACGACAGGATGACAGTGGGACTTGCCGCGTCCGTATCATCCGCGGAAACAAAAGTCCTCCCTATAGCGGGCTGCACGCCCAGCGTTGAAAACAGATTCCATGAGCACGTGACGGCCTGAAGAAATTCTGGAAGCTCACTGCGATCGCCAGCCATGTTGTAGCCGGTCCATCGCCAGATGGCCATTTGCTCGAAGCTGCGGGATTCGCTTTGCCAGTCGTAGAAATCGCCTCCAGCAACCATACCGCCCTGGCCTGTGTCGGACTTTGGATACAGAGCGATGAGTTGGTTTGGAACTGGGAAAGGCAAAGGATCGAGCAGGACGCTGCGTACAACCGTGAAGAGCGCAACATTCGTGCCAATGCCCAGCGCCATCACGAGAATCGCCGTCGTGGTAAATCCGGGCGTCCGCTTCAAGGTTCTGGTGGCGTATTTCAGATCGCGCCAAAAGTTGTCGATCTCCTTGACGGTGTTCTGTTGCCAAAGCTCCTCGCGAACGCGCTGCGGATCGCCGAGTTTGATCCGCGCTTGGCGCCGGGCTTCTGCAGACGGTATCCCGCGAGCGACGTTGTCTGCAGTCTCTTCGTCGAGAAAGGTTCTGATTTCCTCTTGCAGTTCGGCGTCCGAGCGCTTTCTGTGAAAAAACTTGCGCCAGTTCATCTGATGCCTCCACTAACCCAGGGTCTCTTCTCCCATCACCAATCCGATTGCACGCGCCATTTGCCGCCAGCGGGTCGTTTCGCGCAAAAGCTGCTTCTTTCCCGCCGCAGTGAGCCGATAGAACTTCGCTTTGCGGTTGTTTTCACTCGCCCCCCAGTAAGAGGACACCAACCCGCGATCCTCCAATCGATGCAGAGCAGGATAAAGAGATCCCTGCTCGACCTCGAGGACATCTTCCGATGTACGTTCAATCACTTTGGCGATTGTGTGACCATGCGCGTCCCCCGAAATCAGGGTCCGGAGAATCATCATGTCGAGCGTCCCCTTCAGCATCTCTGCGCCAGATTGACTCTTGCTGTCCATTGGGGGACCCTCCACTCGAACTTCTATGGAAGATAAGCATATACCACTAGAACATCTATGGGAAGAGAAGGTTACAACTTCCAAGGGCTTCGTCAATTGCTGCCATCAGGCCAATGCGCTCATCCAGACAAAGGGGCCAGAATTGCTAATTCCGGTCGAATCGCCGACCCGGACATTACACCCGTTTTTGGGGTAACTTCCTGGTGGGCGGTGATCCTCCAGCAACGTCCGAAGAAGTCTAGAATGACCTGCGAAAGTGTCTCAATGAGTGGGTTGGCGAATTAGGCTCCAATT
>JBARMS010000137.1:0-24959 GCA_049802575.1 Acidobacteriaceae bacterium
GGTGCGGCCCTTCCATCGCAGCGGCCGCGCCGGCGCGCGGGTTACGATTCACGACCGCGGGAGCGGCATACCCGTCAACGTGCAGAAGATGATGTTCGATCCGTTCTTCACCACGAAAGAGCTGCGCGGATCGGGGCTGGGGCTGTGGGTGTCAAGAAACCTGGTGGCGAATCACCACGGCACGATCCGCTTTCGTTCCTCGACGCGCGTGGGATCGAGCGGCACGACCTTTGCCGTATTTCTTCCGGTTGGGGCACTGACGCAGGAGAAGTATCCCCGGGAAGCGGCGTAGCCTCGACGGAGTCCGGCCCGGCTGAAGCGTGGCTCTTCTCGCCCGGGAGCGGCCGGGTCAGGCCGATTCGTTCACGTCGACCATAGCCTTCATGAGCGTCACTCGACCCGCCAGCGATCCGAATTGCGAGACGACGTCGGAAAGGTGCAGGCGGTCGGTGACCCAGTGCGAGGTGTCGATGCGGCCTTCTTCCATCAGCCGGATGATGCGCGGAAAGAGGCCGAAGCTGTTGCGGCTGGCCAGCAGGCTCAGTTCTTTGCGATGAAAGAGCGCGTCGTCGATGCACACCGGCTCGCGGGTGAGGCCGACGAAAACGAGGCGGCCGCCGGTGGCGACGTACGCGAGGCTGGCGGACATGGCGGCGGCGCTGCCGGTCGCGTCGAAGACGACGTCGGCCCGGCGATCTTCCGCGCTCAGCGAGGAACTGTACCCCATGCGGGCGACGAGCGCCCTGCGCCACTCGCTCTTCTCCACGATGTGGACGGAAGCGCCGGCTGCGGAGGCGAACTGCGCCACGGAGATGCCGATGGGGCCGGCGCCGACAACGAGTACGGTTTCGCCGTCGCGCAGGCCGCTGCGATCGACGGCGTGCGCCCCGATGCCCAGCGTTTCGACCAATGCGAGCTGATCGAGCGATAACCTGGCGGAGGGGTGGAGCAGCTCCAGCGGAACGGAGAGAAACTCCTGCATGCCGCCGTCGACATGGATGCCCAGAAGCCGGAGGCGCTCGCAACAATTGCGGCGGCCCTGGAGACAGGCCCGGCAGCTCCCGCAGGTGAGGTAGGGCTCGATGGCGCAGCGGCTGCCCGGGGCGATGCCGCGAGCATTCGCAGGAGTTTCGACGACGATGCAGGCGAGCTCGTGCCCCAGGACTCTGGGATAGGTATAGATGGGATGATCGCCGGCAAAGGCGTGAAAGTCGCTGCCGCACACGCCCACCCGCTCCATCCGCACCAGAGCGTGGCCATCATCGGCAACCGGGGCCACCGCTTCGCGTTCTGCGAATTTGCCCGGCGCCTCAAGTACGATTTGCTTCATTGCTCGTGTCCGCTATCTTCACAATTGGTTCATCCAAATTGGATTCTTTCAGTCTAGGGAAGACCCTATAAGGGGTCAATACCTGCCACGGGAAGCCCTTCTTTTTGTCAAGAACCAGGCTCAAAGAAGGCTGTACCATTCGACAATTCGAAGCTCCGGTCCGGTTTCCTGTAAGATGAACGATCATTGGGTTACTCTGAATCATTGGGGTATTTCCATGCCGCGCGACCCATCCAAAACTGCTGAGCATGCTGACACACGGATTACGGCGAAACTGATTGCACGCATCAAGAACCTGATTGCAACCGGGGCGATTTCTCCGGGCGCGAAATTTCCTCCGGAACGGGAACTGGCAAAGGAATTCGGGGTCAATCGCGCTTCGGTCCGGCAGGTGCTGAAGGTGCTCGAGATTATGGGAGTGCTGTCGCAGCGCGTGGGCGACGGGACCTACCTGAGCGAGAGCGCGGAAACGATTCTGAACGAACCGATCGACTTCCTGGTGCTGCTCGACGATCTTTCGCAGCACGAGCTGTTTGAAACGCGGCTCATGATCGAGCCCGAGCTGACGGCGCGGGCCGCCGAGCGCGCGACCGCCGAAGACATTGCCACGCTGCGCAACGCCATCTTCGCTATGGAGCGCAGCAAGTCCACCCGCGAGCGGCTGAATGCCGACATGGCGTTCCACGAAGCGATCTTTCGCGCCAGCGGCAATCGCATTTGCCATCTGCTCTTCAAGGGGATTCACCGCACCCTGCTGATGAGCATGGGCCAGCTCTCCGAACGCGTGACTGTCGAGCATCCCCTGAAGTTTCATCGCAGGATCTACGCGGCGATTCGCGAGCGAAATCCGGAGGCGGCGCGCCTGGCGATGCAGGAACACATCACAGATGCCCGCGGCCTGATTACTCATCCGCACGTCTCGCAGTAACCCTCCGGCTTAGAAATAAAACTTGAGCGCAACCTGCAGCTGGCGCGCCGTGTTGGCGGTGGAAGTGACCACGCCGAAATAACCCGGGCCATCGGGAAGAAACGTATCGGGCGCGGAAAACACCGGCGTGTTGGTGGCGTTAAAAGCCTCGGCCCGGAACTCGAACCGCTTGCTCTCCGTGACTTTGAACGACCGGAAGAAAGAGGCATCCAGATTCCTGCCCCAGTCGGCGCGGAGGCTGTTGCGGCCCATGTTGCCGAAGGTTCCGGCGGCCGGATCGGTGAATGCATTGATATTGATGGGATCGAGCTTGCTGAGCGGGTAAGCGGAGGTGCTGGCGTGCGGGTTGCCGATTTCATCGGCGCGCTCGGCTCCGTAGAAGTTATTGATGTTGGATATCCCGTTGTCATCCTGTATGTCGTAGCGCGGCCCGCTGTTGAGCGACACGATGCCGTTGAGCTGCCAGCCGCCGATGATCTGATTGACGAAGCCGCTGCGCGCTCGCAGCACGCCGCTTCCGAACGGCAGCGGCAGAACAAAGCTGCCGGCAAAGATTTGCGGCAGGTCATACGCAGCCGGCCCGCGATCGATGGCGAGGTCGTACGGGTCCTGTATCTCGCACCCCGAGTTATAGCCGTCGCAGCCGGTGGTGAGCGCCTTCGACCATGTGTAGGCAAGGGTCGATGTGATGCCGGAACGAAGGTGAATCTCCGACGAAATCTGCAGCGAGTTATAGGTGGTGTGCGACAGGCTCTCGGTATACGGCGTGGGCGGAATGTAAGGATACGGCGCATTGCCGCCTGGGCTGGTAAGCGCGTTGGCGGTCACAGCGGTTGCGATGCGGGCGTTGCGCGAGCCGACATAGTTCACCGTGGTCACGATGCCCGTCGCCATCTCACGCTGGAAACCGAAGTTCCACTGGTCAGAGTAGCCGTTCTTCAGATGGGGATCGGTGTAGAAGTTCGTATTGAGCGGGGAGAACGGCGACGAGGCCGGCGGAATTTCGCTGGCGCCCACGTTGCCGAAGTCGAAGGGATCCTGCGCCAGGCCGGTCGGCGGGCCATAGAGATTGAATCCCCCCGGCGCGCCGACAAAGGCGATATTCGGCCAGGTCTGCGTATAGTTCGATTGATTTTCTGTGACGCCGGCCCAGTTATCGAAGAATCGCCCATAACCGCCATGCATCACGGTCTTTGTGGTCAGGCGATAAGCAAACCCAAAGCGCGGCTGGATATTGTCGTAGTTATCGTGGATGATCTTGCCGTTTTTCGCGATCGTAACATCGGCAGGCAGCGCGCCGCCGGGAATGCAGGGCGCTCCCTGGCTGGGTGAGCACGCCGGAGCGGGACCCTGCAGGATATAGGTCCCGTTGCTGAAATCAAAATCGCCGGTAATGTTGCTGTGATTCGACGCCTTGCCTTCGCGCGGATTGACGGTGAGGTCGTAGCGCAGGCCCAGGTTCATGGTCAGTTTCTCGCTGACCCGCCACTGGTCCTGAAAGTAAACCCCCATGATCCTGCCGCCGTGGAGTAACGAATAGACGTTATCAACTTCGGAGTAGGTGGGTACACCGAGCACCATCGACGCCATGGGATCGCCGGTATTCGAGTCGAGATTGCCGTCCTGGGTCTGCGATACGTCGAAGTCGTTTTCCGAGCCGAAGAACGGCTGCTCCCAGCCGTCGGTCGCCAGGCTGGCTCCGGTGCGGATGCTGTGGCGTCCAACGGTCTTGGCCCAGTCGCCGCGATACTCCCAGATATTCGAGTAATGCAGGCGGCCGATGTAGTTTTCCGCGCCCAGGTAATTCGCAACGCTTGCCGACGGAACCTGTGTGCCGCCGAAGGGCTCGTGGTTGTAGAGATAAGTGGCGAATCCCGGGCTTTGGAAGTAGCTGGACGGTGTGTTTTTGAAGTATGGGGTGCGATTGTTTTGTGCTGACACGCGTCCGAAGGTGAACTGGAGAACGGAGCTGGCGCCGAAGGTATGCGTCCAGTTAGCGGCGATGTTGTATTCGGAGTTATGGATGACGCTGACCGCGCCGGGATAGCCATTCGAACCGGTGATCGGCTCCCACGCCGAGGTCCAGCGAACGAAGAAGCGGTTGGCAGGCGTAAGCTGCTCGTCAACGCGCACCGATACCTGATCCTGATCTGTGATGTTCGGCGTGGTGTCGAGCCCGTTGAACTGCGGTTGGCTGGGGATGGTCTGGGGCGCCGGGAAAAACGTCTTTGCATAATTGACCATCGTGGTGTCGATCATGCCGGCGGGAATCTTGTTGCAGGGCGTGCCGGCGGGCTGAATGCCGCTTCCGTTGGGCGGCAGCGGATTGCCCGAGCCATCGCACATGAAGGGCTGCAGGTCGAAGCCGGTTGCGTTCGGACTTTCGGAACCGGGCTGGGGAACGGAACTGAAAGGGTTGTAAAGCTGGATTCCCTGGCTGTCGAGATTGCTGAAGTCGCCGGCTAACTGGGCCGCTGTCGGCGTTCGGTAGAAGTTACTCGACGCGGTGTTATTGCGGTAGCCCTCGTAGGATGCGTAGAAGAAGGTTTTGTCGTGGCCGTTATAGTGGGGCAGCAGCACCGGGCCGCCGACGCCGGCGCCGAATTGATTTTGCTTGAGCGGAGTCTTAATGGGGTTGAAGTAGTTCGCCGCATCCATGGCGTCGTTGCGGAGGAACTCCCACGCATCGCCATGGAACTCATTCGTTCCTGATTTCGTAACGACGTTGACGATACCGCCCAGCACCTGGCCGAACTGCGCTTCATCGTTATGCGACTGGACCTTGAACTCCTCAATATCATCGAGCGTGGGCTGCACGGCGTAGGTGTCGCGGATGGATCCGTAGTTATTGATGCCGTCGAGCAGATACATATTGCTGCGGTTGTTCTGCCCATTGACGGAGGGAAGAACGACGGTGCCGACGGGATTGCCGATGCCGCCGAAGCCGGAGTTCTCCGTCGCGTTCACCGGGCTGACGCCGGGAGAAAGAAGGAGAAGCTCGGTGAAGTTGCGTCCATTGAGGGGCAGCGCGTTGACTTCGGTGCTGCTGATGACGGTGCCCAGCTCGGCCGTTGAGGTTTCGATCTGCACCGCATTGGCCGCCACGTTGACGGTAGTCGTGGCCGAGCCCACCTGGAGCGTGAAGTTGATGGTCGCAGTTTGATTGACAGCGAGGGTGAACCCCGCGGCGCGCGCCGTGGCGAACCCCGTCATGGTGACGGTCGCCTCATAGTTGCCCGGGCTGATATTCACGAGGGAGTAGTTGCCGGTGTCGTTGCTCCTGGTCACCTGCTCGAAGCCCGTGCGCGTGTCGCGCAGGGTGATGGTAGCGCCAGGAACGACCGCGCCGGAGGAGTCGCGCACGATGCCGTTGAGGGCAGCGGAAGCGGTGCCGACCTGAGCCGCCGCGCGCGGCAGGCTCCCGGTCGCGAGCAGGATGGGGACCAGAGCCCAGCTTAGGAGGTACAGGATGCGATTGGATGTTTTCATGCGATGCCCTCTTTTCAGCGCGGCATGACGACCAAAGGCTGTGCCAATTGGTTCGGCCAAGGCTAGCGAAGCGCGGGAGCCGCTGTCAAGGGGGCGTTTTGTCGGCATCGAGGAGTTTCGTCCTCGGGCGGCGGATGGGAATTTCACCGGCTGGCACCCTGCAGGGGCCGTCAACGCTGCATGATTGCATCGCTGCAGGCGGGAACCCGCGGCCTGCGCCTGGCTGGCTGAGCGCCGGCCGGAACAGGGTCGGGGCAGATTGACAGGAGCGAAAGCGGGGCCGTAAATTTCTTGCGGCAGCCAAATCATCATCGAGGAATGGATGAACCATAACGCGAAACCCGGTCTGCCGGCCGGGCAGAAAACGAGCAGACCGGCTGATGACGCCGCTGGACAGCCCCGGAGGACGAAGCCGTGATGAGCAAAGCCGTCGCGATCCTGTGGATGAGCGCATGCATGGGGGCGCCGCAGGCCCTGGTTGCGCAGGATGTGGCCGCGCCGCAGAGGGGCGGCGATATCGTGTGGCACTTCGACGAGGCGCAGGGCGCGGCGGCGCACGACTCCGCGGGAAATATCGATGATCCTATTGAGGGCTCGTGGCGACGGGTTCCCGGAGTTCAGGGTCAGGCTCTCGAGCTCGATGGGTACACGACGCACATCGAGCGCAAGGGTAAAGCCGTGCCGCACATCGGCAACGCGTTCACGGTGGAGGCCTGGGTTGCGCTGGATAACGATCCGTGGAACTGGGTTCCGATTGCCGATCAGAGCGATCTGGAGCAGGTGGGATATTTTCTTGGCATCGATGCGTTCGGCCACGTGGGCTTCCAGGTCTCGGTGGACGGCGTGTGGCAGAAGCTGACCACCACGCGCACGCTGCCGCTGAAGAAATGGGCGCACGTCACGGCGGTATTCGACGGACGGAGCGGGCTCAGCCTCCTGATCGACGGAGAGTCGGCGGGTACTCTGAACGCAGCCGGCAATTTCTGGCAGGCGACCGAGGCGAGCCTGCTGATCGGGCGCGTGCGCAATCCGCTGCCTCCATTTCCGGCATGGCTCAGCCATCCGCAGGATGCCGTCGCGTATTCGATCGATGGCGATCTGGACGATGTCGAAGTGCTGAACCACGCTGTTTCCGCCGAGCAGGACAAGGCCGCAGTAGCGGCGGCGCATGCGCCGGCGGGCGACGCGATTCCAACCGCGGTGCTGCCCGCGGGGCCGCAGGGCGCGGGCGAGTTCGGCGCGATGTATGCATCCCTGCACTACTACCCGGCGTGGGACCGGCTGCGGCGGCTGGGCCCCGACTCCGACGTGGTGGTGCGCTTCGATCAGTCGCCGATGCGCCTCGTGTTTTGGCAGGGGACCAACTACATTCCTGCCTGGGTAACAGAAAACGGGAAGTGGTACACCGACGAATTCCTGGAAACGTGGGGGCCGGGCTGCAAGGGCGCGGGCGATTGCGAGCCGATGTCGGACAAGCAAAGCCGCTACTCGCACGCCTCGATCCTGGAATCGTCGCCGGCGCGGGCCATCGTGCACTGGCGCTACGCGCTCGCTGAGGCGCGCCAGTATGAGGGCGCGTACGAGGATCCGCTGACCGGCTGGTTCGACTGGGTCGATGAGTACTGGACGGTTTATCCCGACGGAGTGGCCGTGCGCAGGCAGCTGCTGTGGAGCTCCGCCGTCGAGAGACCGCACGAATGGCAGGAGACGATCGTGATCAACGGTCCGGGCCAGCGGCCGGAGGACGACATCGAGCCGGACGCGCTGACGCTGGAAAACATGGCGGGCGAAACGGCGACTTATCGCTGGGAGCCTAAGTCGGATCCGTCCACGTTTGAGTATCCGAAGGGACCGCGGACCATGGACAACCCGAAGGGCGCGAACATCCAGATCGTTCACCTGAAGTCGAAGGAGAATCCGTTCCAGATTGTGTGGACGAAGGGGGTTTCGTTCGACAGCTACATTGGCGAGAAGAGTTTTTCGATGTTCGAATGGTGGAACCACTGGCCGGTAGCGCAGGTGGGCTCCAGCGGGCGCCCGGCGATTGTGGCCGACCGCGCGTCGCATACGTCTCTGTCGCACATCTACTGGGCGCCGTATGAGCAGACGGCGAACACCGAGACCAAATTGCTGCTGTGCGGGTTGACGGCGGAGAACCCAGCCGGACTGCTGCCGCTGGCGAAGTCGTGGCTGTCGCCGCCGCCGGTGCGCGTCGAGGGAGCGGCTGCCGGCGTCGCGTACGATCCGGCGCAGCGGGCGTTTGTCGTGCATCGGGACGCGGGCGCAAAGGCGGATCGGCTGGTGCTGTCGATTGCGGCGAGCACCGATACCCCGCTCTTCCATCCTGCCTTGATCGTGGAGAACTGGAGCGGCCCGGCAACGGTTACGGTGATGGTGAACGGCAAAAAGCATGACGTTGCGGCGAGGACCGGCTTCGAGCATCACCTCAGCGGAGATTCCCTGGTGGTGTATCTGCCGTTCGCGGCGACGCAGGCCGTCGAGCTTCGGATCGCTGCGGCAACGAAGTAGCTGGGCGCGATCGCCGCACGGGGATTGCTCACGAATGGCTTGACGGCAGGGGGAAGGGATTCTTAGAATCCGCTTGTCGCAAAACATGGCTGAACCAATGTGCCCGAAGATTTCCCATGCGAAGCGCGGGCGCGTTGCGGGTGGCCGGCTGGAGAACGAAAGAAAGGCGCGTTCGTCATGCATGCACCCGCTTTAGGATTTCTGCTGGTCTTCGTCGCGGCCATCTCGGGCGGAGCGCTCGCCGTGCCGCTGAAAAAGCGGCGGAGCTTCGAGCTCGAAAATATCTACATCGCGTCGACGCTGGTCATGATGCTGGTGCTGCCGCTCAGCATGGCCGCTTTCGTTCTGCCGCACTGGACGGACGCGCTGCGCGCCGCGGGCAGCGGAACCGTGTGGGCCGGAGCGGCGTACGGATTCGGCTGGGGCATCGGAGCCATTCTGTTTGGCTATGGCGTCACGCTGGCCGGCATGTCGGTGGGCTTCGCCATCATCATGGGCATCAACACGGCGGTCGGATCGATCCTGCCGTTTATCGTGAAGTCGCGCGCGCAGATGATGACGCCGGGCGGCGGGGTCATCCTCGCGGGCATCGCGGGATGCGTCATCGGCGTAGCCATTTGCGGGCGAGCCGGGGCCTTGCGGGAGCGGGGCGCGCCCGCGGAGGGACAGCCGCGGCGATTCGGGCTCGCGGTGCTGGTGTGCGCGGCCTCGGGAATCCTGAGCTCGTGCGCGAACCTGGGCTTTAGCTTCACGAGCCGCGTGGGCGATGAAGCAACGCGGCTGGGCGCCAGTCCGGTTTTCGCGACGCTGGCGAGCTGGATGCCGGTCTTTTGGGGAGCGACCGTGGCCCTGCTGCTGTGGTTTGGGGGATTGCAGCTGCGGCGCGGAACGTGGCGGAAGAATGTGGGGCCGGATGCGGCGTTCGACTGGATGAACGGCGTGCTGATGGGCGCCATCTGGTTTGTGGCGACGATTCCGTACGGCATGGGCGCGTATTACCTGGGGCGGCTGGGAACGTCGGTGGGATGGGCGGTCAATATCGCATTCTCGCTGGTTGTTGCCAATGTGTTCGGGTTTCTCACCGGCGAGTGGACGGGGGCGGCCCAAGGGGCGCGGCGCACTCTCTACATCGGGCTGGCCATTCTGATCGCGGCCATCGTGCTGCTGGCGGCGGGCAGCACCATGACCGGCGGATAAGGACTCGCGGAAAAGGACGGACCGATCGGGATGCGTCTGCCGGTGAACGGCTGCCGGAAAAACAGGATTCGGGAAGGGGCTCGGGACACATCATGGAATACAGCGTTCTTGGAAAAACGGGGCTGAAGGTATCGCGGCTGAGCCTGGGCGCGTCGTCGCTGGGCGGCGTGTTTCATCCGGTGGATGAAAAGGAAGCCATCGCGGCGGTGCATGCGGCGCTGGACTGCGGCATCAACTATTTCGACGTGGCGCCGGCTTACGGCGGCACGCGGTCGGAGACGGTGCTGGGCAAGGCGCTGCGCGGCATTCCGCGCGACCGCTACTTTCTCTCGACCAAGGTGGGCAAGTACACCGATCCGAACAGCTACGGCAAAGACACGCTGGACTATTCGCGCGCGCGCATTCGCGCATCGCTCGAGGAGAGCGCGGCGCGGCTCGGCACGGAGTACTTCGACATCATTCACATCCACGACATCGAGTATCAGAAGCGCGCGCACACCGAATGGGCGCTGACCGAAGGATACGAATCCGTGCAGGAGCTGAAGCGCGAGGGACGCATCGGCGCGGTGAGCTTCGGGATCTATCCCATGGATTTGTGGAAGAGAATCTTCGCGTCGGTGGAGATCGACGCGGCCCTGGTGCACAACCACTATTGCCTGAACGACACGCAACTGCTCGACCTGCTGCCGATCGCCAGGGAGAAGGAGATCGGCATCATCAATGGTTCGCCCTTTGCCTCGGGCCTGCTCACGGATCGCGGTCCCGCCGACTGGCATCCGGCGAGCGATGACGTGCGCGCGCTGTTCCGGGAGGCGGCGGAGTTCTGCCGCGCCCACGGCACCGGCATCAGCCGCCTGGCGCTGCAGTTCTCCAGCCAGAATGCGGAGATTCCGACCACGCTGTTCAGCACGGCCAATCCCGCTACGGTGCGCAGGAACGTTGGAGACTACGCGACGCCTTGCGATATGAGCTTGGTGGCCGAAGTGGGTAAGATTCTACTGCCAGTGCTCAATCAGGAATGGACCTACTGAAGCGATGATCGACGCGCACCACCATCTATGGCAGTACAACGATCGCGACTATTTGTGGATGAGCGGCGCGATGGGCACGCTGCGCCGCGACTTCCTCATCCCCGATCTGGAGGCGGTGGCGCAGGAGAGCGGCGTGACCGGAACCCTTGCCGTGCAGGCGCGGCAGAGCCTGGCCGAGACGGAATGGCTGCTGGAGCTGGCCGCCCTGCATCCGCTGCTGCTGGGCGTGGTGGGATGGGTTCCGCTGTGCGACGCGCGGGTGGAAGCGGAACTGGAAAGCCTGGCGCAGAACCACCAGCTCAGGTCCGTGCGGCACGTGCTGCATGACGAGGCGGACGACTTCTATATGTTGCGCGAGGACTTCAATCGCGGGGTCGGGCTGCTGCAGAGCTTCGGCCTGGACTACGACATTCTGATCTTCGAGCGGCATCTTCCCCAGACGATTGCGTTCGTCGACCGCCATCCGAAGCAGGTATTTGTCGTGGACCACATCGCGAAGCCGCGCATCAGGGAGCGCATTGTTTCGCCGTGGCGAGAGGGCATCACGGAGCTGGCGAAGCGGGAGAACGTGTTCTGCAAAGTGTCCGGCATGGCGACCGAGGCGGACTGGGGCGCATGGACGATCGAGCAGATGCGGCCTTATTTCGACACGGTACTGGCGGCGTTTGGGCCGCGCCGTCTTATGTTCGGCTCCGACTGGCCGGTGCTGACGCTGGCGGGCAGTTACCGGCGATGGGTCGACACGTTCCGGTCGTTCATCGCGGACTTATCGGCCGATGAGCAGCGCGAAATTTCGGAGGGAACGGCGCGGCGCGCGTACGGAATTTGATCGGCGGCCGCATGCGGGGCGGAATGGCATCGCAGGAGCGCACTGGACACGGATCGCCTCAGGGGAGTTATGCAACGACGGAGTTTTTTGAAGCTGACGGGCGGCGCAGCCGCTGCCGCCACCCTTTCCCTGCCCGCTATTGAGCCGGCGGAAGCGGAGGCGCAGCCATCGCCGGATACCAGCGAATTCCATATCGCGGCGCATGGGGACGATCGCAACCCGGGCACGAAGGCGCGGCCCTTTGCCACCCTGGCGCGGGCGCAGCGCGCGGTGCGGAGCGTGGGCCGCAGCCAGCCTCTTTCTATCTGGATCGAGGAGGGAACTTACTACTTGGAACAGCCACTTACTCTGGAAGCGCAGGATTCGGGCACGCCGGAAGCGCCAGTGACGTGGGCGGCTGCGCCTGGAGCGCGCGTGACGCTGAGCGGCGGGCAGAAGCTGACGTGTAACTGGAGCCGGCACGCGAACGGAATCATGAAGGCGCAGGTCCCGGCCGGCCTCGCGTTCACGCAACTGTTTGTCAACGGCAAGCGGCAGATCCGCGCGCGCTATCCCAATTACGATCCGAGCGACCCGGGTCAGTCAGGCTATCTCACGGCGACCGGCGCGACCCCGAAGGACGCGAATGATCCGTTTGCCGGTCCGGATGCGGACATGACGTTTGCGGGCATCGCTCCGCGCGGGGTTCGCTGCGACCCGGCAAGCTTCACGAAGAAGACGTGGCGCGATCCCGAGGGCGCGGAGATTCACATCTTCCAGCACGCCTACTGGGGCAACCTGCAATGGCAGATCCAGGGCGTCGACCGCAACTCCGGGACAATCTGGTTTGGCGACGGCGGGCAGCAGATCGGCGCCAAGTGGGACAAGGACCCCGCGCAGGTGGGGAAAGGGTCGCGCTTCTTCGTCGAGAACATCTTTGAGGAACTCGATGCGCCCAGCGAGTGGTTTCTCGACCGCAAAGAAAGCGTCCTCTATTACTACCCTCAGTCAGGCACAGATCTGCACAGCGCGCTGATTGAGGTGTCGCGCCACGACGCAGCGATTCAGTTTGCCGGGTCGCAGAGCGCTCCGGTCCGCAACGTCACGGTGAAGGGCGTCCGCTTCGCCCATACGCGGCCTACCTATATGGACCGCTACGATGTGCCGTCGCTCAGCGACTGGTCGATCCATCGCGGCGGCGCGGTGTTTGCCGAGGGGACGCGCGACTGCTCCATCGAGGACTGCTGGTTCGACGCGGTGGGCGGCAACGGCGTCTTCGTGAACAACTACAATCGCCGGTTCGCGGTCAGCGGCTGCAAGTTCACCGAGACCGGCGACAGCGCGATCTGCTTTGTCGGCGATTTGGAGCGGACCAATGGGACGCAGCGCGCGTTTCCCTATGAGTCCAGGGCCGACAATAACCTGATCCATGACTGCGGCTTTTACGGCAAGCAGATTGCCGGTGTTTATATCTCGCGGGCGAAGCGCATCACCGTCAGCCATAACCTGATCTATAACATGCCCCGCGCCGCGATCTGCATTGGCGATGGCACCTGGGGCGGCCATGTAATCGAGTTCAATCGCACGCACGATACCGTGCGGGAGACCAGCGACCACGGCCCCTTCAATGCGTGGGGACGCGACCGGGCGTGGTGCCTGGCACAGTCGCACGGGCCGTATACGGCGGATCGCAGCATTGACGCCTGGGACGTGCTGGTCGACGCGATGGAGCCGGTGATCGTCCGCAACAATCTGTTCGATGAGAGGTCGGGATGGGGGCTTGATCTCGACGATGGCGCGTCGAATTACAAAATCTATAACAACATTTCGATTGGCGGAGTCAGCTTTAAGTGGCGGGAGGGCGCTTATCGTGAAGTGACCAACAATATCTGGTATAAGTCGCGCGCCGCTCCCTGCTTTCACGTCGGCAATAACTACAACCACGATCGCTATTCCAGGAACATCACCGTCATGGATCCCGGCGAGACGCAGTGGCCGGACGGATGGCCGTGGTGGCCGCAGATGTTTCACTCCGTCATCGCGCCTCCGGCCGTGGGGCCGTGGTTCGATGAGGTGGACCACAACGTGTTCTGGGCGGAAAAAGGCGAGTTCCAGGCCGTAGTCGATCAGTTGCGCAGCGAAGATGGCAAGCGCAACGCGAAGCGTTACAACCTCGCCGGGTGGCAGGCGCTCGGGTGGGACAAGAATTCCGTTTTCGCCGACCCGCTGTTTGTCGACCCGGAGCACCTGGACTTTCGCGTGCGCCCCGATTCACCGGCCCTCAAACTGGGCTTCGTCAATTTCGAAATGGGCGGGTGGGGCGTCCGCGACGATTTTCCGAAGTTATGGCTGCCTCAGGGCATGGCGCCCGACGGAAGGACTGAGTTATGACCGAAGAGAAGAAGGTACAGCGCGTCGGAATGGTGATTGGGATGCGTCCGGACCGCATCAGCGCTTATGAAGCGATCCATGCCGCGTCCCATGCAGGCGTACGCGATCTGCTGAGCAAGTACCACATGCGGAACTTCTCGATTTTTCTGCATCAGCTCGACATCGGCCAGTACTACCTTTTCGGCTACTACGAATACACGGGTGATGACTACAAGGCTGACATGGAGAAGCTGTCCGCCGAGCCGCGTAACCAGGAGTGGCTGCGCACCACCGATCCCATGCAGATTCCGCTGCCAGGCGAGAACTCGTGGGCCGTGATGCGCGAGGTTTACTTCAACCCTTAGGCTGGCTGCCCCCAGTAAAGGTGCCCATAGCGCTGGCATCGCGCGGGCGTCGCCCCGATACGGAGACAGGGTCCGCGGAGCCGGTGAAAGTTACCGATGGCCCGCTACTGCACAGTCGCTGTGCGCAGGAAGTCGAAGGTGCCCGACGGATTGGGGTGAATGTCGCCAAGCCGCCGCGAATGGACGACGATGGAGTTGAGATACCAAAGGTTGAGCGAGGGCAGGTCGCGGCTGACGATCTGCTGAATCTGGACGTAGTCGGCGCGGCGCTGTTGCTGCGTGGGCGCGGACGCGGCGTCGCTGATGAGCCGGTCGACTTCGGCGTTCGAGTAGTAGCCGCGATTGCTGCCGTGCGGCGGGATCGACGACGTCGCGAAGATGTAGCGGAAGATGTCGGGGTTCTCGTTGCCGCCGATCCAGCGCGAGGGCGCGATCTGGAACGCGCCGCGGACCAGATCGGAGTAGAACGTGGCGAATTCGTAGCTGCGCAGGTCGAGCGCGATGCCCACCTGCGCAAGCTGCTGCTGCATCGCGGCGGCCACGAGGCGCACCGTCTCGTCGTTCGAAGATTTGTCAGCGATGTGGAAGCGGATGCCATCGCGCCCGCGCCGGTAGCCGGCCTGGTCGAGCAGCGCGTTGGCGGCGGCGGGATCGAATGCGTGCTGTTGCACGTCGCCGGTCCAGGCCCAGCTTTGCGAGGGCAGAAGGCTCTCGGCGAGCCGCGCCTGGCCCAGATAGATGGTCTGGATGATGAGCGGGCGATTGATGGACTCGGCGATGGCCGCGCGCACGCGCGCGTAGCGCAGGATGGGATCGCGCAAATTGAAGATGAGGTAGTAGAGGTTGGTGCCGGGCCCCTGATCGACCACGAGATGGCGATCGCGGCTGAGCGAGTCGATGAGGTCGGGGCTGAGCGCATTGCTCTCCACATCGGCTGAACCTTTTTCGAGCTCGAGCGCGCGCGTGGTGTCGTCAGGAACGACGGCAAAGCGGAGGCGCGGGATGTTCGCAGGCGTGCCCCAGTAGGAGGGTGCGCGCGCGAGCACGACATCGCGGTCCATCTGCTGGCTGACGAAAACGTAAGGGCCGGTGCCGATGGGGTGACGCCAGAAGTCGCGCCCGCTGCCCCAGGGCACGATGCCGATGGCGCCGTCGCAGAGGTTGAACGGCAGCGCGGGGTCCGGTTGCTTCAGGTGGAAGACGACCGTCGCGGGATCGGGCGCGTCGATGTGGTCGAGCGTCGTGAACGATCCTGCCTTGACGCTGATCACGGTGCCATCGAGCAGCGAGTCGATAGTGAACTTCACGTCGCGCGACGTGAGCGGGCGGCCATCGTGGAAGCGGACGCCGCTGCGCAGATGAAAGACCCAGGTGAGCGGGCCGGTGTTCTGCCAGGACGTGGCCAGCATGGGCTGCAGGCCGAAGTGCTCGTCGCGATGCACGAGCGCGTCGAAGATCAGCGCGTCGATGTGCTCGGCCTGGGCATCGGTGCCGATGCGGGGATCGAGGTTAGCGGGGCTCGACTCGATGAGCATGGTGACGGTGTTGGGGTCGGGATGGGAGCGCGCGCAGCCGGCCAAACAGAGCGCAGCGCACAGAGCCCAGGAGAGAACGGTCCGGCGGCCAGGGATCAGGCTGCCAGGGAAGAAGCGGCCAGCAAAAAGGCGGCTACCAGCGGCCAGGCGTCTAGACATAGCTGATCTGGCCGAGGATCGCCGGCCGCGCAGCGCCGGTGGCTTTCGGAACATTGCCCGCGCGGTGATGCCAGGTTTGATACGCGAGCAGCGCGAAGGCCGCGGCCTCCTTGGCTTCGGCGGGAAGGCCGAGCGCGTCGGTGGTTGTTACGGTGCAGCCGTAGCGCGCGAGCTGCTCGCTGAGCCGCGCCAGCAGAAAAGTGTTGTGCGCGCCGCCGCCCGAAGCCACCAGCTCCGTCTCCGCATCCTCGGTCAGCGCATCGACCCAGCGATGGTACGCATGCCAAATGCTGATGACCGTGAGCGCCGTCGCTGAGGTGATCGCGTCCTCAGGCTTTTTGCTGACCCTCCGGCAAGCGGCCAGGAACCGCTCCGCATATTCCGCGCCGAACTGCTCGCGTCCCGCTGATTTCGGCGGCGGCTCGACGAAGTATTTCTCTTTGAGCGCCGGCAATACGACCGGGTCGAGAACTGTGCCGCGCGCCGCCACGCGGCCACCCTTGTCGTACGGCTTGCCGTAAAGCTGCTGCATGAGCGCATCGATGACCATGTTGCCCGGGCCGGTGTCGAAGGCGATCACCTTTTCCGGGCCGGCGCCGGCGGGGATGACGGTGAGATTCGCGATGCCGCCGATGTTGAGCAGGATGCGGGCGCGGGTGGAATGCGCGAAGTACGCGTAGTCGAAGAAGGGCACGAGCGGCGCGCCCTGCCCGCCGGCGACCATGTCGGCGGGGCGAAAGTTGGAGACGACCGGGATGCCGCATTCCGCTGCCAGCAGCGCCGGCTCGCCGGCCTGCCAGGTGCAGGCGAAGCGGCGTCCTGCATACGGCGCGGCCACGCCCTGGTGGTAGAGCGTCTGGCCGTGGCAGCCAATGAGCGCGGGGCGGATCTGCGTCGCGTCGATGGTTTTGCTGACGGCTTCCGCGTAGGCGATCCCGAGCCGCCAGTTGAGCCGCGCCAGCTCGGCGGTCGAGGTCGACGGCGCATTCATCGCGGCAAGAATGGCCGAGCGCAGGGCGCGCGGAAAGGGGAATGCGCGATGCGCGAGCAGCGCAATCTTCAGCCGCTGCGCGTTTGCGCCGCCGCGGCTCACGCCGGACGCCCGCTGCGGGCTGATCTTCACCATCCCGACATCGATGCCGTCGGCGGAGGTGCCGCTCATGATGCCGGCGACGATCATCGGTTTCGGTTCGCTCATGCTCCGATCAGATTACGGCACGGCAACCCGCCCGTGGTGCCGACTGGATCCCACCCTGTCCGCGAAAGGCGCCGGGCACCCGGTTGAATTCCCGGCTCACCGCTTCTGCAGCCGCACCGACTGCCAGCCTCCGTCCGCGGTCCAGCCGCCATCGACGGTGAGGGTGTGCCCGTTGATGAAGCCGCTCTCCGCGTCGTCGGCGAGGAAGGCGATGGCCCGCGCCACATCGTCGGGGCGCGCAAAGCGGCCCATCGGCACGCGCTCCGTGATGTCGGCGTCGGAGTAGCTGCCGCCCGCCTGGTCGGCCGCGTCCATCTCGGTCTTCACCCAGCCGGGGCAAACCGCGTTGACGCGCACGCCGCGGCCGCCCCACTCGGCCGCCAGCGTCCGCGTCAGCCCCACCAGACCGTGCTTCGACGCATTGTAGGCGGCGCGATTGGCCACGGCCACGAGGCCCGCGATGGAGGCGACGTTGACGATGGAGCCGCTGCGCGCCTCGAGCATCCTGCGCCCGAAGGCGCGCGCCAGCAGAAACGGCGCCACCAGGTTCACCTCCAGCACGCGCCGGTATTCGGCGGCGGTGGTGTCTTCGGCGGCGCGGATGAGGCTGATGCCGGCGTTGTTCACCAGCACATCGGCGCGGCCGAAGCGCTCGAAGACGCGGCTCGCGAACTCCTCGACGCGATCCTCCCGCGTGATGTCGGCGGCGAAGCTGATTGCCGAACCGTCGCGCGCTTCAATGGCGGCGACCGTCGCCAGCGGCTCCTGCACATCGATGATGGCGATGCTGAAGCCGCGCTCCGCCAGCAGCTCGGCGGTGCGCCGCCCGATTCCCTGGGCTGCGCCGGTGACGACGGCGACGCGTCCGGTGTGGTTCATGCCGCGCTCTCCTCACTCTCAGCAGGGTAATTGGATGGCAACGGGACGCGCGGGTGCAGGGTGTGCACCGCGGCTTTCAACACGAACACTCATTCGCGGCGTCGACAGAAAGAGGCAGCGGAGCGCCGTGCAGCGCGGAGCCTTTGCGCGGCGCGCAGCACGCCTTTGTGAACCGGGCCAGGTCCGCCTGCATCGCTTTTTCGTCTCGCAGTACGGCCAGCGTCTCCCGCAGAATCTTTTCGGCTCCCGCGTGTGACGGCGGCACGATCCTGTAATTCATCCACTTGCCTTCGCGCCGCGCGGCCACCACGCCGGCACGCCGGAGATATGCCAGATGCCGCGAAATCTTGGGCTGGCTTTGCCCAAGAATCTCAACGAAATAGCACACGCACACTTCTTTCCCGTTCATCAGGTTCAGGAGCCGGAGGCGGGTGCGATCGGCGAGCGCGGCCAGCAGCAGCGCCAGGTCGTAGTTTTTTGGCGTGGGGCTCATCGCCCCCATGATATACGCATTGACGAATTTGTCCTGGACGGAATACATTCGCCTTAGCGTATGCGAGGTGACGCGATCATGGAATCGGGCGTTCAGGAGCAGGTGAGGGAAAAGTACGGAAGCGCCGCGCGCGCGGTGGCCGAATCCGGCAGTTTGCAGGCATCTTGCGATCCCGGTTTGCGGTGCTGCGACCCCATCACCACGAACCTCTATCGTGACGATCAGACCGGGGCCATCCCCGAGAAAGCGGTCAGAGCTTCGCTGGGGTGCGGCAATCCCACGGCGCTGATCGATCTCCGCCCCGGAGAAATCGTGCTCGATCTTGGCTCGGGTGGCGGCATCGATGTACTGCTCTCCGCAAAGAGGGTAGGTCCGGCGGGCAAAGCCTACGGACTCGATATGACGGATGAAATGCTGGCCCTGGCACGCGAGAACCAAAGGCAGGCGGGCGTCACCAACGTGGAGTTCCTGAAGGGCGAAATCGAGAACATTCCACTGCCCGATCACTCCGTCGATGTCATCATCTCCAACTGCGTCATCAATCTTTCCGCGGACAAAGATCGTGTTCTCCGCGAGGCCTTCCGCGTGCTGCGGCCTGGGGGGCGGTTCGCTGTCTCCGATGTGGTGGTGCGCGGCAGCGTCCCGGATGCAGTACGCAAGAGCATGTTGCTGTGGGTCGGCTGCATTGCGGGCGCCCTGGAAGAGAGCGAGTACGTGGCGAAGCTGACGCGCGCGGGCTTCGCGGCCGTTTCCATTGAACCAACGCGCGTCTACAACGTCGAGGATGCGCGCCAGTTCCTCACCAGCGCCGGCGTCGATGTGGATGACCTCGCTCCGCAGGTGAATGAGAAGTTTTTCAGCGCCTTCGTTCGCGCCAACAAACCCAGGACCGCCTGCTGCGAGCCCGGCTGCTGCACGCCGGCTGTGGCGCGGACCCAGAGAGTAAGACATGGCCGAAACCTATAACGTCCTCTTCCTGTGCACCGGCAATTCCGCCCGCTCCATCATGGCCGAGGCGATCCTGAGCCACAAAGGCAAGGGCAGGTTCAGAGCCTTCAGCGCGGGCAGCCATCCCACCGGACAGCCGCGGCCTGAAGCGCTCCGGCAAATCGAATCGGCGGGGCTTTCGACAGCGGGCCTGCGCAGCAAGTCCTGGGATGAGTTCTCCGGGCCGGACGCGCCCCGGCTCGACTTTGTCTTCACGGTATGCGACAACGCCGCAAAGGAGCAGTGCCCTTACTGGCCGGGCCAGCCGATGACCGCGCACTGGGGTGTTGCCGATCCCGCCGCCGTCAAGGGCACTCCGGATGCAATCGCGCGGGCGTTTCGCGACGCCTTTACGGTGCTGGACCGCAGAATCGGACTCTTCCTCTCGCTGCCCCTGGCGACGCTGGAACAAATCGCGATCAAGCGGGAAATCGACCGGATCGGCCGGTCGTAGGTGACTCGATGACAAACAGCCGGCTGTCTTTTCTGGATCGTTATCTGACCGCGTGGATTTTCGCCGCCATGGCGCTGGGCGTGGCCATCGGTTGGCTTGCTCCCGGAGTCGTCCCGTTCCTGAACCGCTTCAGTGTCGGCACAACGTCCGTGCCCATTGCGGCGGGGCTCATCCTGATGATGTATCCGCCCTTCACGCGGGTGCGCTACGAGGAGCTGCACGAGGTCTTCCGCAACAAGCGCGTGCTCGGCCTCTCGCTCGTTCAGAACTGGGTCATTGGCCCCGTCCTCATGTTCGTGCTGGCCGTGGTGTTCCTGCGCGGCTACCCGGAATACAGGTCGGGCCTCATCATGATCGGGCTCGCGCGCTGCATCGCCATGGTGATCGTGTGGAACGAGCTGGCGAAGGGAGACACGCAGTACGCCGCCGGATTAGTCGCGTTCAACTCGCTGTTCCAGGTCTTCTTTTACTCGATCTATTGCTGGGTATTCATCACGGTGCTGCCCCGCTGGCTCGGACTGCATGGCGCGGTGGTCGGCGTCTCGATGGTCGCGGTCGCAAAGAGCGTCTTCATTTACCTGGGCATCCCGTTTATGGCCGGCTTTTTGACGCGGACCCTTCTGGTTCGGGCGAAAGGCCGCGCATGGTACGACCGCAATTTCGTACCCCGCGTCGCGCCGATGACGCTGATCGCCCTGTTGTTCACCATCGTGGTGATGTTCTCGCTGAAAGGCAGCTATATCGTGCGCCTGCCTCTGGACGTGCTGCGGATTGCGGTTCCCCTGCTGATCTACTTCGTCCTCATGTTCCTGGTCTCGTTCTACATGGGGCGCAGGCTGGGCGCGGATTACGCCAGGACGGCGACCCTGTCGTTTACCGCGGCTTCCAACAACTTCGAGTTGGCCATTGCCGTGGCCGTCTCCGTCTTCGGCATCAATTCGGGCGCAGCCTTCGCGGCGGTGATCGGACCGCTGGTCGAGGTTCCCGTGATGATCGCGCTGGTCAACGTGGCGCTCGCTTTGCAGCGCCGGTATTTCGCCACTTCCGCACCTGCGGAGATGCCGGAGCCGGCATAGGGCTGGCTGGCTGGCCGGTCCTCGGCGAAGGTCCGGCGAGCCGGAATCCGGGCCCTCCATGCGCTCTCGGCCCGAAATTTTTGTTGTCAAAATTTTTCCCGCCGCACACCGTTGATTCTCAATGTTATATATCGAACATAAGGCCCGTAAAAGGCAGATTTTAAAGCACATTATTCTCCCCGGCGAGAACGCGGACCGACATTTCTGCATCTTAAGCGATGGCCGGGGGTGAAGGGTTCTGCCGTGAAGGATAACGTTTTCCGAATGCCACCTTCCATGGTGCTGATGCGCGGAGTTCTGCGCGGCATCGGCCGGAAAGCCGACTGTGAGTTGCTCCTGCGCAAGGAGCGGCTTCCTGGACCCTCTCGCCAGGGAGCGGTGAAGTATCGTTACACCCAATGGACGGTGCTGCACGCCCCGCCTGACCTCCCCGATGGGGATTACACGATCACGACAGCGGACGGCTTCCATTTCCCCGCGACGCGGGCGCGCGGACACTGGCTGCGCGGCGATGCGCAGCAGCCTGGCCTGACGGATTCCCGCGAAAGCGCCTAGGGAATCGACCTCCAGGAATGAGGAGCGCGCGGGATTTTGGGGGCGACGCGCGTGCCGCTGGCCGTCCGAGGAGCGGAAACGGCTGCCGGCGCGTGAGTCTCCCGTTGCCGGCTTTCCATCTTTGCCAGGTTGATGAGCGCTAATTCTCGATTAATCAACACAAGCCGACTTTGCGGGGGTAGTATTTGCACGCTATGGCTTTTGAGTTCTCCCAGGCCTCAGAATCGAGATCTGGGGCACCCGTTCCTTTGAAGGGGATTGAGATTTCGGCCACCTGCCCATAAGGCCGCCGGCCCAGAGGGCACCCCGCGGGGCACAGCTCCCGGCACCAGGATGAGTGGGCCACCTGCGTTCCATCCCTGGTCCCGAAAAGCGGGGGACCGGGCACGCCCGGGGCCACCCGCCGGACTACCGATGCGTTCTACAATTGCCCAAACGACATCGTGACTTGACAGGCCCATCGGAGGTATAAGGTGAATGATCATCACGGTGATAGCGTACCCACTCACATACTGCCAGATGCGGCTTTCGACGCATTCAAGACTTTCGTTGCTAAATTCGATCCACTAGAACTACTCAGTCAATTGACCCTCACTTGGATTTTCACTCAAAAAGACTTTGTGAGCGAATCCGATGTCGAGACCCGATACGCGCGCTTTGTCGAATTCACGGCGGGATACTTGGCGTCCCAACCCATCCAATTGCAGCCGACTCAGACTTTTGATGGTTCCTGTATCGAAGAGTTTGAGAAGTTAGTTACACAATACTTTGACTCGTTTCTTGTAGAACTGGTCTATGGCGGCATTGATGCCCAAGAGCGTACTCCGGCCGCAAGCGTTCTTCGATCCGCACAGATTTACTCACTGTGGGTTCGAGGCGATGCTTATCCCCATCAGTTTTTCGGCTTCGCATCGGAGTTGTACAATCCACACAATCAATGGTTCCAATCTAAGTTGGGCTTTACGATCAAAGACGCGCTGCAAATTGTGAGAGCTATTCGAGAAGAGTTAAACAGGCGAGTGAATGAATCAGCGGATAACGCTCACCAGAATGCGCCGATAGAGGCCGAGAAATACTGGGCCGAAGCACAGGTGGCGCAAATTACAAGAGACGAATTAGAGCAGAGAGTGGCTATTCATCTCCACTATGGGGCAGCCAAGAGCTTACTGTGCTTTTCGGTTGAAGAGATATGCGAGGTATCAGGCGTCGAGCTTGAGACCTGTAAGGCGTTTCTTAAACGTATGAGTCAACCCTTTGGCTATCACAATCCGAAATTCCCCAACAGCTTCACAGATGCGAAAAAGGCGCCGTGGGATTACAACACAGTTGAAGAACGACCATTTCTGCAACACGGAGACCGCTATTGGTTTTTCACCAATCCCATGATTGCATCCGTAATGTTTTATACCTTTTTCTTCGATCTAATGGATGACAAGCAGTACAAGCCTGCATTTGAAAAGACTAGGGGGGACTTCGTTGAACGTAAGGTATTCGAGTATGTGTCTAGGATTTTCCCCCAGGACATGATATTCCTGAATCCCGAATATCCCGATGGGAATGAATTCTCAGATGTGGCTGTGCTGCACGACGGCAAGATTCTGATTTTTCAGTGCAAGGCAAAAGGACTAACGAGAAATGCTCGCGTTGGCGGAGATTTTCTCCAGCTAAGAACCGATATGCAGGCCGCTATTCGAGACGCATTCAACCAAGCTGTGAGAGCTAGGCAGTATATTCGCAGTTCTGAGAAACCCGCCATCAATGTGAAGGGGATGAGGCTAACTATCGATGGCACGTTCATCACTGACATATATCTGATAACTGTGACGTTGATGCCTCTGCTTATGTTTGTTACACGTTTTGAAAATATAGCAGACGCGCTAGGTTTATTCCCGGAGAAAGAATATCCTTTTTCCTTAGCCCTTGGTGAGCTAGATATTCTGACCCAGATCGTTAAATCGCCCGCGATGTTTTTGCAATATGTCAACAGGAGACTCACTATCGAGAAAACGTCATTCGGAGTTCATGCGGACGAAATTGATCTTTTAGGCTTTTATTTGCATCAGGGAATGTATTTTGACGAATCTGAATTTGGAAAATATAACGAAGTTTCACTGTCAGGATTTTCGGATCAGATTGATGAGTTTGTTCATCGGAAATACGACTTAGGCGAAGCAGTCGAGCCGCCTGCGCCGCCGCTGCCGGGCGGATTCTCTGAGTTGCTTGAGGGCGTCGAATCGCTTTCCAGCATGTACCGGACCGATTGCGCAATTGCACTCCTCGATATGAGTGGCCCTGCCCGTGCCAAGATCGTAGAGGTGCTGGAAGACACAAGGACTGTTGCTCGCAGCAACCGGAAAGGAGGTTCCCTGTCAATGGGCGCATCTGACTTATCGAGGGGATTCTCCTTCATGGTGGCGACCGGTGAGCGGACAACTGAAGCCATCTATGAACAGGCGTATTGCTTTGCGATGCTGAAGAAGTATTCAGAGAAATGCGATGAATGGTTTGGTCTCGGATGGCACATAGATAGCGATAGGATCGTTGACGTTGCGTTAGTCCTTAAGTTCCCGTGGGAGTTCGATCCTACGATGGAGCGGTTAGCGGCTGAAGGTCTAAAGGTTGGGAAGCGAATCGAGATTAGACCACCATCGAAAGAATGAGCCGATCAGTGTACACCTCTGCCGAGAATCATCCACGCTAGCCTCATGCTGCCACTGACAACGGACGCAATGCGCGTCGAAGGCCTTGAGACGTCCGGCTCATGCGTAAGGCGCACAGCCGCATGATCGACGCCGAAATCGTCAGGGCGGGTGGCCCCGGTTCCCCGCATTCGGGGACCGGGGATCGAAGAAAATGCCTCTTTCGGGATCGCTCCTGGAAAACGCCCTTCTCGCGACCAAAGCGTCTCGATTAGCTAGGCCGGGGAAATGCTCCCGAGCGCGGCTCTCGGCAGCGCGCGTGTACCCGGCCGCTATGCCTTCCCCGCCCAGGCGGCTGGATCCTCGGAGTGCGCGGGCGTTTCTCCCACCTGCTCCGCGAACTGGCGCACCTCTTCACAGAGGCGCTCCATGCGGCCTTCGGAGAGATTCTGCCGCCGCACCGGCTGCAGCCACTTCTTTTTCGAGCGGTAGATCTTGCGCCAGGCGCTGGCGATCATCTCGGCGAAGGCCGCGGAACGCTCCGCCTCGCGGACCAGCGCCTCATAGGCACGAAGCACCAGCGCGGGATCGCGGCAGATTTCAATCATCTGAATGCCGGCGAGGACGGCCTGGACGACCGCTTCTTCGATCGACATTTGCGAGAGGATGCCGCCCATCTCCATGTCGTCGGAGAGGATGATGCCGCGAAAGCGGACCTGGCGGCGGAGCACGTTGGTGACCCAGTAGCGCGAGACGGAGGCGAGCGCCGCGTCGCGCCCCGGCCAGGGGTAGGACGCATGCGCAACCATGGCGAAGGGCAGGCGGCTGCCGACGGCGAGCCAGGGCGCGAGGTCGGTGCGCCACATTTGCCGCGTCTGGCGGTGAATCACCGGCGTCGACTGATGCGAGTCGGCGGTCGCGCCGCCGAGGCCGGGAA
>JBARMS010000138.1:0-4846 GCA_049802575.1 Acidobacteriaceae bacterium
GGCACGGCTGGGTAGCGAAGTTCGGTTGTGATAACCGCTGAATGCATATAAGCGGGAAGCACGCCCCAAGATGAGATCTCCCTGAAGGGCCCAGGAAGACCACCTGGTTGATAGGCTGGAGGTGAAAGCGCAGTAATGCGTGCAGCTGACCAGTACTAATCGCCCGTTTGGCTTATCCATAGAATTAACTCTGCGCAGCATGCAACAGAAGCGCTCGACAGAGCCTTGTACCCCATCGATTTCGTTCCGCTTCCGCGAGCCCGTCTCGCGGAAGCTATAAGCTGTGACGCCAGTCTGCCGAGCTACGGTCCGTTGAAGAAACTGTCCGGACCTCTCGACCGCGGGAGAAACCACCCGCCAGGCGTCGCTCAGGTTCAAAGGCGTCGAGGTCCTTCGCGGAAGCGCTCAGGACTTCGGCTGCGGGCTCAGACGCCCGCAAGACGCCTCAGTTTGCCGGTGACCATACCGCGAGGGTCCCACCCGTTCCCATCCCGAACACGGAAGTTAAGCCTCGCTGGGCCGATGGTACTGCACGCGAAAGTGTGTGGGAGATTAGGTGATCGCCGGCATAACATCAAAAAGCCCGCTCTTCGGAGCGGGCTTTTGTGTTTTGCGCCATAATTTCTGAGTATGTCCACTCCGCGGTCCATCCTCTGGCTGCCAATCTACACCGATGGCGACGAGCATCGCTCTTATCCGCTCGATACCCTTGCCGTGATACGCCGTGACGACCCCGCCGTCCTCGTGCGAACCGATCCGGAGTCCGACGGGCTGCTGTTCAGCGGCACCAGCCTCGAACACCTGCAGGAGATATTCGACAAGATCACGGATGAATACCGGGTTCCAGCCTGGAAAGGCGAGCCCCGCGTTCGCTATATCGAAACCATCCGACACGCCGCCGAAGGCGAGGGCAAATACATCCGCCAAACGGGCGGCTTCGGGAATTATGGACACGTCAAACTGCGCGCCGATCCGCGTGAAGCGGGCAACGGGCCGGAGTTCGTGAACGAGATCGTGGGTGGCGTGGTCCCTGAGCCATATATCGTGCCGATCGAGGAAGGCGTCCGTGAAGCTGCAATGGCTGGCATCCTTGCGGGACACGAGTTTACCGGCCTGCGCGTGACGCTCTACGACGGCAGCTTTCACGAACTCGATTCGAACCCCATGGCCTTCCGCATCGCCGCCTCCCTCGCTTTTCAGGACGCTGCGAAAAGAGCCAGCCCCGTCGTGCTCGAGCCGGTAATGACCGTGGTCCTCACCGTTATGGAATCGAACCTGCCCGCGACACTGGCTGAGATCAGCGCCCGCCGGGGCCGCGTGACTGGCACGAACGGCGCTGCCGGGCTCGCCATCGTCCAGGCCTCCATCCCGCTCGCGGAGATGCTCCGCGATACCGACCCGGCGCCAACGATCATGGAGTTTGAAGGATTCGAGCCCGTCTCCTCCCGCCGCGACGACGCAGATCCGGCCGCCTCCGCCGTCCGCAATCCGAGCGGCCCAAAGCCGCGCACGAACTCAGCGGCCGCCGAACCAGAGCTGGACATCGGTTCCGACTGGACCTGATCCGCGGCCTCACTACCGCGCGCTCTTCCGAATCACCAGCTTCAGCCCCGACCACACCGCATCCACCGCGCACACCTTCACATCGACGAACCCCAGCGGCAGCGCCTCCGCCCGCACCGCATCTTCGCTCATGTCGCTGGCGATCGCCGTCACGCCTTTTGCGACTGTCTTCTTCGGCCAGCTCACCCACACCACGCCATCCGGCGCGATCAGCCAGCGCAGCTTTTCGAGATGCATCGCCAGTTCCGCCCGCCGTGTCATGAAGAGATGCGCCATCGCCAGCCCCGCCTGTGGCGAGCGCACCAAAGCCGGCGAAACGCCGCCCGCCGCAATCTCCTCCGCCACGCTCTCCGGCATGCCGACCCGCCAGGTGGTCTGCCCGTCTTGCACGCCGAGCTTCTTCCACAGCGGCGTGCCGGAATAGCCTACAGTGGCGCCCGCGTCTGGCGCGGTCGAACGCCCGCCCGCCCGGATCTTTCCGTACTTTGGTCTCGGGTCTCGAACTTCCATGGTTCCTCTCCCCGGCGCCGACGCTGGCCGCGGTCCCCGGCAGGCGCCACCCTCGGCCCGGTTCTTTACGCAGCCGCCAGAATCGCCCGCCCCAGTGCGCCCGTCAACGCATCCTGCGCGCTCAGCGCCACATCGCGGCTCGCGCCCTCGAGGCCCCGCAGATGGTTGGCAAAGTCCCACGCCAGGTCGCGGGCGCGCCGCATATCCCAGAACGCCAGCACGCGGCCGATCTTCCCCGTGTCCTGCGCCAGAACACCCAGCGTGTCGGTGGCCAGCGCGTTCAGTTCGATGGGCAGCAGCGTGTCCAGCAGCCCGTTCACTGCCTCATAGTCCGCATGTTCCGGGCCGTCCGCCGCAGGAACCACGCTGAGAGCGGCATCGGTCGCCAGCAGCGCCAGCGCCAGATCGTGATTGATGTGCGCATTCACGCCCGCCAGCGCGAACTGGATGCGACCCACGCCCGGCCGAAATCGCGCCTCGAAAAAGGCGCTCCACGCCGCCGGCACCACCTGTCCGCTGAGGAATCCGGCGAGCGCGTTGAAATAGAAGCCGGCGAACACTACATCGAGCTGCAGCAGCCAGGCCGGACTCTGCCACGCGCCGCCCAGCGGATGCAGATCCACCTGCTCCGTCACGGCCAGATACAGCTGATTGAACCACTTCAACCCGTCGCTTACCGGCAGCAGCGCATCGATCGCCCGCATGCGCGCGATCACATCCGCAATCGTCGCCGGTGCCGGCCCGGTGACAACATCGAGGAGCGGCTGGTCCGCAACCGACGGCAAGCTGGTACCCATCAACGCTCTCCTGAAGCAGTTTGCCGCAGTATAGGCGTTCCCCGGGTGGGCGCGCCGATGGAAGGCGCGCAGTTCGAGACCCGGCGAATCGCCACGCTCTGCGCTGCTCGTAGCCTCGGCGTCCACGCCGGCGCCTTTTTTTGATCGGCCAGGCTTCGTGGTGCCCTGCCGCGAACCGGCGCTGCCGGTATACTCCCTCCACAACCGAATTCCCGGAACCCGGCCCCGTTGCACCGCTCCCCGAAGCAATCGCTCGCCATCATTCTTCACTGGAGAACCCGAAGCCCGCCATGTTTTCGCGTCTGCTCGCCCCCGCTGCTCTGCTGCTCGCTTCGTCGTGCATCCCCATCGCTGCCCGCGCGCAGCAGCCCGTCACGGCTGCCGACTACTCCCGCGCCGCGCAATTCCTGCCGCCCAATGTCGACCGTCTGGTCTCCGGCATCGTTCGCCCCTTCTGGATCGGGACGACCGACCAGTTCTGGTATCGCAAGACCACCCCCGGCGCCGGCGGCAATTCCATCGAGTTTGTCCTCGTCGATGCGGCCACTGGCTCCCAACAGCCCGCCTTCGATCACGCCAAACTGGCCGCCTCGCTCAGCGCGCTCACCGGCCGCACGCTCGACCCCCGCCAACTTCCCTTCCCCTTCCTCGAGTTCTCGCCGGACCTGCGCTCCGTCACCGTCCCAATCGGCCCGAAGGCCTACATCTGCGATCGCTCCGCCGCAACCTGCCAGCCGCAGGATCCGGCGCATGGCGACCCCCGCAACCAGGCCGTCTCCCCCGACGGCCGCCGCGCGGTCTTCATCCGCGACTGGAACCTCTGGGTCCGCGACCTCGCCACCGGCCAGGAAACCCAGCTCACCCGCGATGGCGTGAAGGATTACGGCTACGCCACCGACAACGCCGGCTGGATCTCAAGCGACCGCCCCGTCGTTCTCTGGTCGTCCGACTCAAAAAAGATCGCCACCTTCCAGCAGGATCAGCGCCAGGACGGCGACATGGTCCTTGTCGGCACGCGCGTCGGCCACCCCAACGTGCAGCAGTGGAAGTACCCGCTCCCCGGCGACGAGCACGTCACCATGATCGAGCGCGTCATCCTCTCCGTCGACTCGGACTCGATGGTTCGCCTGCAAATGCCGCCCGACCAGCACCGCTCCACGCTCTGCGACAACATCGCCTGCGGCGACGGCCCCAACCACGCGCCGCTCTGGGCCGACGTCGAATGGTCGCCTGACTCCAAAACGCTCGCCTTCGTTTCCACCTCTCGCGACCACAAAGACGAGCGCCTCCGCCTCGCCGACGCCGCCACCGGCGCGGTCCGCGACGTCTTCGAAGACAAAGTCCCCACGCAATACGAATCCGGATTCGGCCGCGTCAACTGGCACGTTCTGCCGCAGTCGAACGAGTTCCTCTGGTATTCCGAGCGCAGCAACTGGGGCCATCTTTACCTCTACGACCTCGCCACCGGCCAGCTGAAAAACCAGATCACCACCGGCGACTGGCACGTCGCCCAGGTGCTCCGCGTCGACGATACGCAGCGCCGCATCTGGTTCACCGCCAACGGTCGCGAGCCCGGCGAGAACCCCTATTACGTCCACCTCTACCGCATCGACTTCGACGGCACGCATCTCACGCCGCTCACGCCCGAGCCCGGCAACCACGCCATCACCGCCTCAGTAGACGGCCAGTACTTCATCGACAGCGTGTTGACGCCGGAAACGCCGCCGACCACGGTGCTCCGCGACGACACGGGTAAAGTGATCCTCTCGCTCGGCACGGCCGACCTCAGCCGCCTTGTCGCCTCCGGCTGGAAGCCGCCCATCGGCATCACCGTCAAAGCGCGCGACGGCAAGACCGACCTCTACGGCCTCATGTTCGAGCCGACCCACCTCGATCCCCACAAGAAATACCCCATCATCGACCACATCTACCCTGGCCCGCAGATCGGCAGCGTCGGCCCCTGGACCTTCGTCGCC
>JBARMS010000139.1:0-16560 GCA_049802575.1 Acidobacteriaceae bacterium
GCATGGTTGACCCAATGGACGGCAATCGACTGCGTCACTACAAATCTCGCGTTGCCTCGAAGTGAGGACTGGCCAATACTGTCACAAATCGTCCCTGGTTTTGATCGCACGTTCCACAGGGTTACTCGCGCCCGGGAATGATTGCCGCGAAAATCGCCATGGAGCAGGATTCCGGATCGCCGTGGCGCGATGACTTCCCGCATCGTTATCGGAAGAACCCCAGCAAGTAACACACCAGCAGGATCAACAGGACAGTGCCCAGTCCTATACCGCCGCCCCCGCGATAGCCCCATCGGCTGTAACCAAAATATCCGCCGCCGAGGCCGAAGACCAGCACCAGAATAATAATGAGAATCAGCATTCCAGACTCCTTTCACTCCAAACCGCAATATGCCTTTATGCGACAGATTGAACTACGCCAGGCGTCTGCACCTGGACGAGTTCATCGAACAGCGAGCGATATTGAATCATCGCGGTGCGCAGATCTTCCGTACTGGCCTGATCTTTGCCCAGCCTCACCGCGATACCGTGGGCGGAGCGGTAATGCTCCACCACGCGGGGATGGTTGACAGAGATATCGGCGGCGCGCTGATCGAAATCGGCTACAGGATAGCCGCGGGCTCGCAGAAGCGCAGTCACCAGTTCATCGGCTTCCGTGACCGCGCCCTTGGGATGATCGACAAAGCGGGATTGCACCGCCTGCCAGTCCGCGAGATAGCGTTCCCGCTCCGTGCCGCTCAACTCGCGAATCTTCATGCCTTGCACGCGATTTTCGCGATCCGCCAGTTTCGCTTCAGCCCTGCGTTCGGATCCATGTGCTAGAACGGCCTGGTCGTATTCAGGCCCAAAGCGATGGCGCAGGCCCGCAGTGGTTTTTCTGCGCCTTCTCACAAACAGCGCAACGGCAACACCGATGATCAGACCAATCACCACCAAACAAGCAATGAATGTCGGACTTGTCAGGTCAGGATGCATTTCACCCTCCCGCGCAATGGACGCCCGCGAAAGCAAGAATCTGGCTCGAGAGATTTCCCCGAAGGCCGCACGGCGTTCAGCGTAGCCAGTATGGAACGTCAGGCTTCCCAAAAGCTGATCAGAAATGCTCAGTCACCCACATAACGGAAGAAATCACCCGGAGAACGTCGCGGCACCCGGAATGAGCAAAAGTGAACAGCAAGGGGATGGGAGCCGATGCAATACTCCAGGTCTGGACGACTGCAGGACGCTGCCAGGGGAGGTCAACCGTGACCGCCGTTAACGCACGAATTCTTATCGTGGACGATGATGTGGCGCTTCGCAGATTCCTGTCCGAAATGTTTGCCGAATCTGGATATCGCCTGCAATCGGCCAGCGACGGTTTCTCCGGATTACGGGAAATCCGCCGGGAGATTCCGGATGTCATCATCTCCGATCTCGAGATGCCGGGCATGTCCGGCTTCGAATTTCTGTCGGTCGTCCGCAACCGGTTCCCCGTCATCCAGGTAGTCGCCATGAGCGGCGCATATTCCGGCGACGGTGTGCCTCCCGGAGTGGCCGCCGACGCCTTCTATGAAAAGAGATCCCACCCGGATGTTCTGTTCCGGATCGTAAAGGCCATGACAGAGTCCCCGCAGTTGTCATCGCCCGGCCCTCCGAGTCTCCTGGCGCCGATCTGGATTCCGAGAAACGGACACGACCAGAATGGAGAATCGTACGTCATCATCACCTGCACGGAGTGCCTGAGGGCGTTTGCGCAAACAATCGGCGAGGGGCCGGGCTCACTCCGCGAAACGAAGTGTGTGTACTGCTCGAGCCCGATCCAATTTGCAATCGTGGAGCCGCCGAATCCCGCTGGGCCGCAGGTTTTTCACCGAAAGCCCGGCGCAGGCACCCCAACTCCTCTTAGTGTGCCGAACATAAGTCTGTAGAGCGGCAGAGAAGGCGCCGCAGACTTCGGGTGTGGTCCCCCCAGGCAAGGAACCCGATAAAAAGACTCCTCCAGAGCGCAGCAGGGTGAGTGCCTGTGCAACCACTTATGCCTGAGCGACCACCTAAGGGGATACGCGGAACCAGAACAGTCCTCTTGGTCCAGCAGGGTTTCCTGCGCTCAGTCCATCGTGCCCAAATTGTCCCCATCCCGATGGACAAGACTGCTGTTGAAGTCCGTCGGCCCAGGCGTCATCACCGGCGCGGCCGACGACGATCCTTCCGGAATCGCCACCTATACCGTTGCGGGCGCGCAGTTCGGCACCGGCCTGCTGTGGACTGCCGCGGTGACGTGGCCTCTGATGGCCGCGGTGCAGATGATGTGCGCGCGCATCGGCAAGGTGACCGGACAGGGGCTGGCCGCCAACCTGAAGGCGCTGTTTCCTGCCTGGCTGCTCTACGTGTTCGTCATCGCCCTGCTTGCGGCCAACACCATCAATATTGGCGCGGATCTCGCCGGCATGGCGGATGCGGCTGCCATGCTGACCGGAATGAATTCACGAATCTTCGTGGTGCTGTTCGCGGTGCTGATTTCGTGGGCTACGGTTCGGCTCAGGTATCACCAGATTGCGAACACGCTGAAATGGCTGGTGCTGGTGCTGCTGGCGTATCCGGTAACCGCGTTTGTGGTCGGTGTCGACTGGCGCCAGGTGGCCCGTTCCACCTTCATGCCCTCGATGCCCCACAGCGGGGCCGAGTGGTCCATGCTGGTGGCCATCCTCGGCACCACGATCAGCCCGTATCTGTTCTTCTGGCAGGCCAGCGAAGAGGTGGAAGAAGAGAAGGCGGCAGGCCAGAGCACGCTCGCCTCGCGTCGAGGTGCATCCGGCCAGGAACTGGAGATGCGGAACATCGACGTCGGCGTGGGCGCGTTCTTCTCGAACGCGGTGATGTTCTTCATCATCCTGACCACAGCCGTCACCCTCCACCGTCATGGACTGACCCATGTCGAGACGACTCGCCAGGCGGCGGAAGCGCTGCGGCCTCTGGCCGGCAAGTTCGCCGCAACCCTGTTCACTTTGGGGATTGTCGGAGTCGGATTCCTTGCTATTCCGACACTGGCTGGATCATCGGCCTATGCCTTCGCAGAAACGCTGGGCTGGCGGCAGGGCCTCAACCGGACACTCAAGCAGGCGCGCTGGTTCTACGCTCTGATTCTGTTCTCGACAGCCCTGGGTGTTGGTTTGGATTTTGCGGGCATTAACCCGGTGAAGGCTCTGTACTGGACGGCTGTCATTAACGGATTGCTGGCCCCGTTTCTTCTGGTCGGGATCCTGATTGTAGCGTCAAACCGGAAGCTGATGCAGGGACAGCCAAGTTCACGCCTGGGCTACGCGGTGGTGGCGATCACGACGCTTGCCATGTTTGCTGCCGGCATCGCCATGTTTGTCGTGTAGACCGGATAGGCCACAGATAGAGCGGGGGCAGGAAAGTGGGTCCACTCTCCAATGGACCCGATGGAGAAGCTAGCCAGGAACTTCGAGGAGTTACTACGAGGCGTCGTCAGGCGTGGAAGAGCAGTGGCAGAAACATACCGCAATGCGCAGAGTGTGAGAAAGGGTTTATTCGAGTGAGCCAGCCCCTTTTCTCAAGGTTGCTCGCACGCGCCTGGGAACACTGAGCAATACTGCTCACAATTCACGCCCATGCAAAGCGGTGTCTCATTTACATAAACATTACCCCTTAGCATAATGCTCTGCTGATAGTGTGACCATCAGATAGACAGATACGGAGCGGGACCATGCGACTGACACGGATCTTCAGCGGTGACAAGACGTTTACGCAGCCCATCGTGTGGCTTACGGCCCTCGTTATGGTGGCCTTCCATATCGGAGCTGTGGCTGCCTTGTTCCTGTTCACCTGGAAAGCATTCCTGCTCGCGATGGTTTTGTGGTGGATCGCCGGGAGCCTTGGCATCGGCATCGGATACCACAGGCTCCTTACGCATCGCGGCTTTAAGACTCCAAAGTGGCTGGAATATGTTCTGACCGTATGCGGCACACTGGCTTTGGAAGGCGGTCCGATTTTCTGGGTCGCAACGCATCGCATGCACCACCAGAACACGGATAAGGAGGGTGACCCGCATTCTCCGCGCGAAGGCGGCCTATGGGCTCACATGGGCTGGATCCTGACGGGCCAGACGATGCACAGTGATGCGGCAGTTCTTCTGCCTTATGTTCCGGATCTTCGCAAAGTCAAATTCCACGTGTGGATCAGCCGCTGGCATTGGGTTCCGATTACCGCGCTGGGCGCGGTACTTCTCGTCGTCGGTGGATGGCCATTCCTGTTGTGGGGCATCTTCTTCCGTACGGTCCTTGGACTGCACTCCACCTGGCTGGTCAACTCCGCCACCCACATGTGGGGACGGCAGAGATTCGCCACCGGCGATTCGTCCAGAAACAGTTTCTGGGTCGCGCTGCTCACCTTTGGTGAGGGCTGGCATAATAATCATCACGCCCATCCCCAGGCTGCCCGTCATGGCCTGACCTGGTATGAGCTCGACGTCAACTGGTATGGAATCTCCGCGCTGAGAATGCTCGGCCTTGCGCGGGATATCAAAGTACAAAAGCTCATTCAGTGCGACGAAAAGGCCGCAGCGGTTTCCGGGACCCTCACCGCCTGAAGCAGGGAGTCATGCACCAGCCGTCGGTTGTATGGAGAGACCGACCCGGTGCACTTTGTCGGAAACCTTCCGGGTAGAATCACCGCATGGAGGTAAGGGATGACCGGTTCCCGTTCGGATGCGCTGGTTCTCTTCGGAGTCACCGGCGATCTCGCGCACAAAATGATCTTCCCGGCGCTCTACGCCATGGCAAAACGCGGTGCTCTCACCGTGCCGGTTGTCGGCGTGGCCTTCCCGAAGTGGACTCTGGCGCGCCTGCACAAACGGGTGACGGACAGTATTCGGAGAGCGGGTGGAATCGATAATAAGCGCGCCTTCGATCATCTTTTGTCGTCGCTCCAGTATGTGAGCGGTGACTATAAAGATCCGGGTACGTTCGCTGCAATCAGGAAGGCATTGGGCGGCGCGCGCAGACCAGCGCATTACCTCGCCATTCCCCCTTCCCTCTTCGAGACGGTGATTCGGGCGCTCGGTGCGGCGAAGCTCGCAGACCATGCGCGCGTCATTGTTGAAAAACCTTTCGGACGAGACCTTGCCTCGGCGCGGGAACTCAACCGTGTGGCGCGGGCCGTCTTCCCGGAAGACTCGATCTTCCGCATCGATCACTTCCTTGGTAAGGAGGCGATCATGAACATTCTCTACTTTCGATTTGCCAATTCCTTTTTGGAGCCGATCTGGAATCGCAACTATGTATCCAACGTCCAGATCACTCTCTCGGAGAGCTTCGGCGTTGGAGCACGCGGCGCGTTTTATGAGACGGCAGGCTGTCTGCGCGATGTCATCGAGAACCATCTCTTTCAGATTGTCGCACTCCTTGCCATGGAGCCGCCGGCCGGCCGGGACTTCGGGGCCGTGCAAAGCGAGAAAGCGAAGATTCTCAAGGCTATGCGTACGCTGAAGCCCGATGATTTGGTGCGCGGCCAGTATGCCGGCTATCGCAGGGAGCCGGACGTCGCCAGGAATTCTGATGTCGAGACTTTCTGCGCTCTCCGCCTGTTCATCGACTCCTGGCGCTGGGAGGGTGTGCCGTGGTACCTGCGTTCCGGCAAGTATCTGCCAGTAACCGCTACGGAGATCCTGGTCGAATTGAAATCGCCTCCACAAGATCTGTTCGCAGATGCGGCACCTGGTCACGGGCGTCCCAACTACTTCCGCTTTCGGCTCTCGCCCAACTCCGCCCTCGCTCTCGCCGCCCGCGTCAAGCTTGCGGGAAAGGAGTTCATTGGAGAACAGCGGGAATTATATTTGTCGGAGGAACAACCGGGCGAAGAAACGCCCTATGAGCGACTGTTAGGCGATGCAATGGTCGGGGATGGTGCGCTTTTCACGCGCGAGGATGCGGTCGAAGCCGCCTGGGCTGTCGTGAATCCGGTCCTGAGTCACCACCACAAGGTTCGTCCCTATCGCCGCAAAACCTGGGGTCCGAAGGAGGCTGAGGCGATCATCGCCAGGGGCGGTTCCTGGCACAATCCCGGCTCTGGCAATACGTCTGAAGGATCTCAGGAATGAGTCTGCGGCTCCCTTTCTCATTGGCGTGAAAAAGGTGTTTCCGTGTGGTGTTGAGACCCCGGCACCCGATAGATGACGAATCGAGCGAGGCGGCGATAGCGATCCGGACATCGAATCGATTCGCCGCCCCGGCTGTTCACAACGATATGCTGATTGCCATGCCGACGCCGGGATAACTCCGGTTGTAGAGATAGTAGCCGTTATCGACATACGCGACATACACATCGTCGCTGTCGTACCAGTTATTGCCCCAGCTCGCGGGCCACGGGTCGACAACGCTCAGCCAGTAGCCGCCGTACTGGAACCGCGGATATCCGCCGACGACCAGGAATGGAAGACCTTGAATGCGGAATCCATGATCTTCGCCGAATGAACCGCGAAAGCGATCGTCCGGGATGCGGTAGCCGTTATAGCCGCCGCGCTGCTGCCAGGTGCGGTGGTCCGTCTGCCAGTTGCCCGCCCGGTGCTGCTGCCAGGCCGCCTGCCGGAATTGCTGGGTCTGGCTGTGCTGGCTGGATGTTACGGTTCGCGATTGCCGAACATGCTCCTGCTGTCTGGTAACAGTTGACCGCTGGGATGTCTCCTGCCTGGCTACCTGTTGCTGCCGCTGGGCCTTCTGTTGCGTAGATGCCCGCTGCTCCTGCCGTTGCGTCCGCGGTTGCGCGGCTGGCCGCTGCCGCTCGGGCTGTTGAGCGTGCTCTGCCTTTTGCCCCTGTTGTGGCGCCGTCCGATGCTCCTGCTGGGCGGGCTGCGATGCGGGTTTGGCCTGCTGGTGAGCGGTCTCCTGTTTGGGATGGTCCTGATCCTGAGCCGGCTTATCCTGAACTGCAAGCGCAGGTACGACGAATCCGAGCACAAGGACGATCAGGGTTGCGATCGAAACGCTTGAGACTTTCATCAATTAAGCTCCAGTGTGGGTTGCTGCCCTTCGAAAGGCCTGCTTAGCGCAGGCTGCTGGTTGTAACGTTGGCTGCCTGGCCGATGGCGTCGCCGGATACCACAAGCTCGACTCTGCGATTCTGCTGGCGTCCGCCCGCATCATCATTCGAAGCGACCGGCGAGGTGTTGCCGTAACCTGTAGCGGTAACCGCGTCACCGGTCACGCCTTCCTGCACCAGATAATCGCGAACGGCTCCGGCGCGGCTCTGCGACAGCGTTTGATTCATCTCGTCGCTTCCCACATTGTCGGTGTAGCCGCCGACGGCGATAGCGAGACTCGGATAAGCAAGCAGAATGCCGGCGATTTTTGCCAGCTTCTCGCGCGCGGCCGGGTTCAGCGAATATCTGCCGGTGTCGAACAACACGTCGGACATGCTGATAATGAGCCCCCGGGCGCTGTCCCGGGTTTGCAGAACAGTATTCAGTCGCTCCGTCAGAGCCTCCCGCATAGCTGCCTTCTCGCTATTGGCTGCCTCTGCGGCCTTTTCCGATTCCTGTGCCGCCAGAGCGGAATGGTCAGCATTCGCCTGGGCTGCGGCGACGGCCGACGCAGATGCAGCCTGGTTCGCAGCCATATCCTGCTGAGCCTGCGCCGCGTCGGCCTGCGCCTTGTCCTTCTGCTGGTTCGCAACCTCGGTCTGCGCCTGCGCGGTTGCCTGCGCATCAGCTGAAGCCTGCCGTTCGCCGGCGAGCTGTGCCTCGTCCATGGCCTTCACACCAGCGGCACGCGCATCTTCCGCCGTCTGCACGACCTCGCGCGACGTGGCAATCAGCTCTTTCGGCGAAGAATGAGAGGTTGTCGCCTCGCTGTCCGCAGTGTCCATCAGTTCCACGGCATGGCGATAGCTGGCGGGCGCGTATTCCTCGGCTCCCTCCGACTTCGCAATCCGCACGCTGTTGCGCGCCTCGAAGAATTCCAGCGGCAGCTTCGCATCCAGTACCACGGGATCGAACTTGTAGCCGGTCGGAATATAGCCGCCGCGCTCCATCAGCTCATACTTTGCATTGACCGGCTCGGCTGTGCCACGCGTATCAGCCCGGACAGCATTCTCAAGCACCACGGCATTGCTGGGCTCGGGCACGGCGTAGTAAGGCTCTGCCGTTACGATCAGCGCAAATGCCTGAAGATTCGTCGTTGCGTGGATCTTGCTGCGATGATTGCTGCCCACGAGAACTTCGCCCAGGTTGACGGCTCTTCCCTCCGGCGAAATCGCCCACAGAACGTAGGTAAGATACTCGGTGCCGAAGGTTGTCGGCCTCTGCAGATCGCCGAATTCGGCGGTAATGGAGAGATCTCCGCGCTTGCTGTCTACGCTGGCCCAGCCGTTTGCCGTGGGCATCAGGCTGGTTCCGGCGAAGTCCACTTTCGTTGCTCCCTGGCGGTGTTCGTAGGTCACCGCTTCCACCGTGCGGCTGATGGTGCTCGTGTGATGGAAAGTGGGCACGGGCGCCGGGTCCACCGGCGAAAGCAACTGCGGTGAAGTCTGAGCACAGGCGCTCACGGAGACCGCCATGGCAATGGCGCACAGCATCTTGATTTTCACAGTTTTTCCTTCAGGCAGATATCTGCCATGGTTATTCGCAACTCTGCCACCGACGCGGCATCAGGAGCGACGCTAACTCTCGAGCCAGAGGTCAATGTCTGACGTGAAAGTCGGTGACGTAATGCATCAGCCCAAACACGTTCACCAGCCAGACGACCACAAGAATCGTGACCAGACCGTTCAGAATCCTCTTGATCGTCGATTGCATAGGGATGAAACGGTTCACCAGCCACATCAAAACTCCTACGATGACCAGCGTGATGACAATCTGCATAATCGGCATAGTTTCTCCTTTCCTGCCGGAGATCGATCGGAACCCTGGAAAGATCCCGATTTCCCGCAGGCTTCGTGAGTTACTGCTGGCCTGGGTTATCTTCGGCGATCGTGCCGTCGCGACCGGTCTCAGTGACCGCCCGCATAAAGCTGAGCGTCGATTTCGGGGCATGGACTCTGCCGGAGAGAATGGTCCGGAAGGACGGGTCACGGCCGTAAATGGCTCGTGTTGAGTCGGCGTCCTGTTCGACGACGGCTCCGTCGAGCGTGATTCCGGCGAAGATTCCGTGCGAGCGGGAGTAGGTAAGGATCTCAGTGTTCATGGTCCAGTCGGTGCCGGCGGAGGCGTGGCGCCCGATGGGGCCTGCTGAAGCCGATGCATCTCCGCTGATCTGGAATTTGCTCGAGAGCAGATGCTGCAGGCCGCGATCGTTCATAACCACCATGACCAGGTCGACGCCTTCGACGCCAATCTGCAAACCCCAGCTTCCGCCGCCGATGGATACGAACGCCGGCGCGCTCCAGCCCTCGGCCGTGCGGCACGAGGCGATACCCCGCCCATGTTCGCCACCGACAACAAAGCCGCCTTTGACAAGGTGGGGAACGACGACGATGCATTTTGCCCCGCTCATCACTTCTTCCGGAATACCCCTGTCCGGGGCGCTCATGATGGAGTGGAGAACATCCGAAGACATTTGCAGACGCTCAATCGAATCCTGGCGTCCGGAGGCAGCCCAGAGGTTTCCGCCTGCCAGCGCGAGCGCGCCGACCAAAAGCAAGGGGGTAATTTTCATGGATTTTCCTTATTCGGTGCGGAGGGGCTAAGAGAGACACATTTCAGATGGCCTGAACTTAGCTCAGACCAAGAGTGAGGAGATACAGTAGAGACTCTGCTCCAAAATGATTGGAACATAACAACAATGCAATATCTGAGCACAATTGCTCACATTCGGCGATTACTGCACATTCAGGATATTGCAGATCAGGTTTTGCTAAGATTTCACCTGCAACGGTAAGTTTACGGCGTATAATAACTACAGTAACTGAAGATATCCTTTCTCGCCTTCAGCTTCCATAGTTCTTGCTCCAGACGAGCGCCTTTCAGGTACGCAACCGGACGACGGGAGCCTCCATGAGCCTTATCAAGAAATCCGATGTAAAGAACCATCTCTCGAAGGGGAGCACCTCCGTTTATCCCTTCGGATTGAAGCGGTCGGATACGACTGCAGACGGCAAGGAACCGGGTAGCCCAGCAGAAGCGGCCGATATCAGCATCAGTCCCAGCCATCCCATCACCCCCGAATCCATACCGAACGCTCAGGTCGGGGGCTCCGTCGGCGTCCCGGTGAATACCGTGAAACCCGGCAAAGGATCGTGGTAAACCCGTCGGCAATTTTTCTCCGCGTGGGCTGCATTCTGCCGAATGGGCTTCATCTGAAACAAAAACCGTTCGGTAAAGATTGGGTGTCCGTGGAAAACGCGGCCCCCGCGCAGCTCGACCTCGCCGTGCGCGGCGCGGGGTGGCACTTTATGTGGATCGAGTGGGCCTGCTCCCGGAGCGGTTGCGGCCGAACAGATGAGGCTGCAAGCAACCGCGCGATCACTCGCGCTCTGGCGCAGACAAAGCCGAGATTCAATGCTGCGGAACTGAGTGGGTTGCGTGTATCACGATACCTCGGTTTTCGGGTCGCCAAAGCGACTCTGCGCATGCGGCATATTCAACAGGACGCTTCACTCGACCTGATCGGCGAAATTGCCATTCGGCAACTCGCGCCGGAATAAGCTTTACCAGTCATCAAAACTGCGAGGCGTCTCTCATTTGTGTGGCGCTTTGCGCGCCGGGCGACCAATCGTTGCCTGCAGAAGGTATCCGTTCGAGTGCTGGAGCCTTTTGGAACGCGAATGCGCCGCATTCCTTGGCGCGCCCGGCGGACAGAACTATCCCGCGCCGGGCAGCACGCTGACCGGCCCTGCGGTCACCTTCAGCTGGAATCCGGGTTAGGATACGGATCCTCGGCCTTCATGCCTGCAAACTGGATGCAATCTTCAATTGTCGCCAGCAGGGCCGAAGCGCTCACCGACGTAGCAACGTCGGCAAGGTCGAACATTCCATCCACAATCCGATCCACAAAACGGCCTATATACCTGAATGCAGGGTTCTGCCTCCGAATACTTCCTGGGGCTCGGTTCGCGCACGAAGTTTTGAGGACAACCATTGAAGTGCAGCGGACTTGATGGTACGCTGCTCGCTACCTCGGCGACTGAAGGCATCCTGGCCGGCGCTGCAGCCTTCAGGCAGCAATTATCGCGCGGGTAGCGTCCGGTCACTCAATGTTGACAAGCTCCCCGAAGAAACTGGACGAGCGGGAAAGAGACGTTGCGATGTCAACCGGGGGTTCTGTCCCGATCGCACAGGCAAGCTGCGAGTTCGTCTCAGAACCGCTCACAGACCGGTGAGGTGAATCTTGATTGTCTACGACGCTACGTACAGCGCAATGGCGCCGGGGCTGAGCCAGAGGATCAAAACCATGGCTCCTGCACTGGCAGCGTACGGCTGCAATGCGGTGAAGTTCCCGCCATTCCTCAACACTAAAAATCCCTTCAGCCTCGGCTACGATCCCCGCACCGATCTCGACGTCGGCCAATGGGAACCACTGCACATCACCGGAACCGCGGACGACCTGAAGAGTGCGATCGATGCGCTGCACCAGCACGGCGTGCTCGCCATTCAGGATTGGGTGAATCGCCAGTACGGCGGCCCCGCGCCGCTCTACGAACGCCGACCGGACGGGAAGGTCGATCAGAATCTTTTTCCCAAGCCGGCGAAGTGCTTCTCTCCGCCAGGCACGCGGGATACGCCTTTCTCGCCCGACGACGGCGCCGACGACGGAATCGTGGCGACCTATCAGCACTCGAACGGATACATGCTGAACGGCAAGATTCAGGCAGGCAAGTGGCAGCAGGATGTCCTGGGCATCGACGGATTCCGCCTCGACGAAGCCAAGGGTCTGGCGCCCTCCGTAACCACTGCGTGGGCCAGCGCTCGCCCCGGACTGAATTACGCAGAGGTCTATGACGGGGATCCGGGTGTTCTCGGCTGGTTCGTCGAACAAACCGGCATGCCGGTGCTCGATTTCACCCGGCATTATGCGTATCAGGGAGTCTCGAACGGCGCGCCGCTTTCTTCGCTGGTGAACAACGGCTTTTGTTTTCGCGATCCGGACCACGCCTGGATCTACGTTGAATCGAACGATACCGACGGGCCTTTTGGCGTTGTGAACAACAAGCTCTGGTTTTATCTGGACGCATTGACCATGCCCTGCAAAGCGGCTCTGATCTTCGCCAGGGATTATGAAGTCTACGGCCTGGCCCCCGAGATCAACAACATGATGTGGATCGGAACCACCTTCGCCATCGGCCGCCTTGCCTGGGAGTATGTGGACGACAGTCTGCTTTGCTGGAGCAGGGACGGCGACGGAGGCAATATCTGGAGCGGAGGCCTGTTCTGCGGTTACAGCTCCGACCCCATCAACTATCGCAGCGAGTGGATCCACACCCCGTTCGGTCCAAACCGTCACCTCCACGACTACGCCGGGCATGGTCCCGATGTCTGGACGAATCCGGACAGCTGGGCGTACTTCACCTTCGGCCCCAATGAATTCGGATCGGCCCAGAACTACGTCGCCTACGCTCCGGCAGGCGTCGAGTATGCGATTCCCATTACCCCGCGGGGGCGGAAAGGTACGGGCCGCTTCACCGATTTCAGCTCGATCACCGTCAAGCCAGGCGCCTAACGATCGCGCCGCGGGCTCTTTAACCCACGCAAAGGATCTCCCCCATGAAGAGAATCTTGTTCGCCACCTTTCTTCTCTCCGCCTTCGGGATCGTCCAGGCTCAGCAGATGCAGCCCTGGCTGACGCGCAGCCTCGACAACTCGCGATCGGGCTGGAATGACAAAGAGACGGTGCTGACCCAGGCGACGATCCGCACGAAGGGAGTCTCTCTCCGCACGGTGGTTCCGTTGGTGGGCGATGCGCGCGGCATGGAGGCGCAGCCGCTGATCCTGCCCGGAGTGACGACGGCTCGCGGCACGCGGGACGTGATGGTGTTGCCCAGCATGGCGAACGTGGTGCGCGGCGTGGATGCGCATGATGGCTCCGGCATCTGGCAGGCGACCCTGGGAATGCCGATCCAGGGAAGCGGTGCCATCGACTTCCACAACATCAATGACAAATGGGGATGCCTGAGCACCGGCGTGATCGATCCCGACACCGCGCGCGATTACCAGGTCTGCTGGGTTTCTCCGGACGGAAGTGGAAACCCCGCGACTGCGCGCTATTACATGTACGTATTCAATGTCGCAGACGGTTCGCAGGCGGTCCCGCCGGTGCTGATCGATGGCCTCGACTTCAATACGAAGATGCGCAAAGCGCGCAGTTCCGCAGTGCTGATCAGCCCTGGCGGCGTCAAGACCGTGCTGCAGTGCACCGGATCGGTGCAGGAAACCGCCGCCGGCTCCTCCGGCTATTGCTTTGCCTTCGACGTGGCGACGAATACGGTGACCGCCATGATGGCCACCACCCAGGGAGCCGGCGCGGGCATCTGGATGGCGGGCAGCGGACTGGCCTGCGATCCCAGTCAGGACTGCTATGTCCTCACCGGGAACGGCAACTTCGACGGCGTCGCGGCGTGGGGCGAAAGCTTCATCAAGATTCGCTACACGCCGCCCGCTGCGAGTCAGGCCGCGTCGCTCAAAGTCGTCGATCACTGGACTCCCTGGACGGACGATGCGCGCGCAGGCGCCGCCAACGCCCAGCCCGCAGTCAAGCTGGCGGGCGATTCGCTGGAGAGTGAGGAAGTCCGGCCGGTTGGCGCCGGAATGTCCATGCCCATGGCGACCCCCCGCGTGGAAGCGCGCATCGACAATCAGGGGAAGCCGGTCCTCCTCGTGTGGCCGCAGCTCTCGGCGGCGGCGCGAACCGATCAGGATCTTGGCTCGGCCGGACTCGCTTACATCGCGGACCTCAACATCGTTTGCGGAGGCGGCAAAGACGGCTTGCTCTACTGTCTGCATGCAAACGCGATGGGCGGCACCATGCCGGCTGACCTCCAGAATGCCCATGCGAACTGCGCCAAACTCGTCGGCGGCGCGCCGGTCTGGGCCACCATGGATCCGGGGAAGGACACTAACGGCAATGCGATCGATCCGTGCCCGGAGGACCCGCGCAATCTCAACTTCTTTCCCTTTGGCGACACCGCCCACATCCATGCGCCTCCGGTCGTGATGTTCGATCCTCTGCTGAACGCCTGGACCCTCTTCGTCTGGGGCGAAAACCAGGAACTCCACAAATGGGAATTGACCGCTAACGGGCTTCCGCAGTACATCGCAGAAAGCCGTGAGTACGCTTCACCCGACGTGCGCGGCAATGCTCCCGGAGGGATGCCCGGCGGATTCTGCGCGGGCTCGAGCAACGGACGCGATCCCAATACCTATATCCTCGTCTGCGCCGTGCCTCACGGGGACGCGAACGCCAACCTCGTACAGGGGCACATCGTGATCTACGATCCCGTGCACATCGGCGCAGACGGGTATCTGACGAAGCTCTGGGACTCGGACGACTGGGGCTGGTCCGGCGCCCAGGTCGGCGCCAACTACCGCTTCTTTAACAAATTCATGCCGCCCATCATCGATGGAGGAGAAATCATCCTCCCCAACTATGCCGGCGGCGTGTTGATTATTGCTCCCTAAATTCGGCCCTGGCGCCAGCTTCCGCGCGCGAGCGTGAGGATCGGCGGATCGTCACATCGTCACCCTGCAGCTCGCTGAGTTTGCGCAGTTTCCCCCGTGTGATTCGTCAGTTCATAGTCGGGAAAGACGCCTTCGGGAATAATGTCACGACGCATTTTCGATCTCCTCCCGTGGACCTTTGGCGATCTCACCGAACGCGCCGTGCCCTCAACCCTGAGTGTAAAGACACCATGAAAGCGCCGATCAGGGCAGCGATCTCATCGGCCGCCGTGTCCAGGAAGAAATGGCCGCCGTCAAGAATGTGGACCTCGGCGTTCGGAACATCCTTGCGGTAGCTTTCCGGCTCGCTCGGGTCAAACGATGTTTCGTATTTGCCCCGGATCGCGAGCAGGCGCGGTCGCCTTTCGTGCATCCACTGCTGCCATTGTGGATAGGACTCAATGTTAGTTCGGTAGTCGTAGAATAGATCGCTTTGTATCTCGGCCTGCCCGGGCTGATTCAGAAAATAGAACTCGTCTGTCCAGAGGTCGGGATCGTGGCGCTCGGAGTCGGGATCGTTTCCGACGTGTCGCGCTCGCGCGGCCTCGAGCGACAAGAGATTGGTGCGCAACGCGCTCTCGATGGCGGTGCGGTCAGCCCAGAGCGCCCGACGCGCTTTCCAATTTGCACCCAGGCCTTCGTTGTGGGCGACGGCGTCCCGCACGATCAGCGCTTCGATTCGCTCAGGATGCTCCAGCGCCATGCGGAAGCCGACCGGGCTACCGTAAGTCCTGATGTAAGCTAGCCATAGGTGAGATCCGTGCTCTGTCCGACTTCGATGATGTAACCGTCAGGGTCGCGGATGTAGCAGCGTATCTCGCCGTACTTGGGGATCGGCTCGGTGATGAACTCTGCTCCTCGACTTTTCCATAACTTGTAGCATGCCTGGATATCCGCAACGCGGAAATTCAGAAAGCTGTTAATGTGATTCGGGTCGGGGACGCTGAGGGTTACCGTCGGCTTGTCGGGGGTCGGGCCTCCTCCAACGTTCAGAATCATCCAGATATTCGCAAGTTGAAGGTACCCGGGCGCGTTGCCGTCACCCAGGCTCAGAATCCGAGCGTCGAAGACCTTCTCGTAGTAGTGAGCCGATCGGTTGATGTCGGCGACGGTGAGAAAATGCGCGATGCTGATTCCTTCTTGCGGGGGCATCTCATAGCTCTTCTGTGCAACTTCTACCGCGTTCATTGATAGCTCCTTTCTAACTTCATTCCTATCCGAAACGGGTTCCGGGTTAGCGGCGTGCCGGGGTAGAGACGAACGCTGGAGACCATTCTGAGCAGCCGCTCGAACAAGTCAGGCCACGAGCAGGATCTTTCCGACACCACCCCTTTCTGCGGTTGCCTGAGCTTTGGCGGCGTCGCCCAGTGGCAGTTTCTCGCTGATGGGGATGACCAGCTTGCCATCTCGCACGGCTGCAGCCATGTACTCGAGGGTTTTCCTGTCGAAGTGGGAGAATACCTGCTCCAGCTTTACAGAGGGGTACTGGGCAGCGTTCGGGGGCGCCCCGACGACTGAGGCATAGACTCCTCCTGGCTTAACCCTGGCGATCACCTTCTCGGCGGTTCTGCCGCCGACCGTGTCCGCTACGGCGTCGAGGGGCGGGAGATTCGCAAGCGCGGTGTCATCGTCGGTTGCGACGGCCCGGTCGGCGCCGATGTTTTTGAGCTCATCCATCTGCCTTTTCAAAATGCCCGCGATCACGGTCGCGCCGCGGTCCTTTGCAGTGAATACCGCTGACCGTCCGACATTTCCTGCAGCGCCTACAACCATGACCGTCTGGCCCGCTTGGATTCCGGTGGCCGTCAGGAGCTGGTTGCCGGTCACGGTGACCAGTGGCAGCGCCGCGGCCTGGATCAAATCCAGACCCTCGGGAACCTTCGCCAGGACGGCCGCCTTCACGACGCAGAGTTGGGCAT
>JBARMS010000140.1:0-26256 GCA_049802575.1 Acidobacteriaceae bacterium
CTCGTTCGCGTGCACGGCCGCAATGTCGAGTACCGTCCCATCGCCGGCACCCGTCCTCGCGGGTCGGACGAAGCGCACGACCACACGCTTGAAGCCGACCTCCGCGCCGACGCCAAGGAGGTGGCCGAGCACGTCATGCTCGTCGACCTCGGTCGCAACGATCTCGGCCGCGTCTCGGACTTCGGCACGGTCCGCGTCAAGGACCTGATGTTCATCGAGCGCTACTCGCACGTGATGCATCTGGTGAGCGCGATTGAAGGCAAACTGCGGCCGGAGCTGAGCGCGGTGGAAGCGCTGCGGTCGTGCTTCCCGGCGGGCACGCTGAGCGGCGCGCCGAAGATTCGGGCGATGGAGATTATCGAGGAGCTGGAGCCGACGCGGCGCGGGATTTACGGCGGCAGCGTGCTGTACGCCGACTACTCGGGCAATTTGACGAGCTGCATTGCCATCCGCACGCTGCTGGTGGAAGGGCGCAAGGCCACGATTCAGGCGGGCGCGGGGATTGTGGCGGACTCCGTGCCGGAGAAGGAATACGAGGAGAGCCTGAACAAGGCGAAGGCTGTGGTGCGGGCGGTGGAGCGAGCGCGCGCCACTGGCCGCTGAGGTGGGACTGGCCGTCCAGGGGACTAGTCGTCCAGGCAAATGCGCTTCGCGCTTCTTTGCCCCAGGGGCCGATCGTGACGAAGATTGGGGAAATGCCATGATGTTCACCAAACGGCTGCGGGCCGGTGTTCGCAGCGGCGAGATTACCGTGAGCGTTCGCATCTGGCAAAGCCCGCGGGTCAAAGTGGGCCACCGCTATGGCATGGAAGAGGGCGAGATCGAGATCGACTCGATCGAGCCGATCGGCTTGCCGGACATCACACCGGAACTCGCGCGGGCTTCGGGGTTTCTCGGCGTGCTCGATCTGCTCAAGGTGGCGCAGCACGGGCGCGGCAACAAGATTTATTTGGTTCGGTTTCACTACATACCGCCGAAGGCAGCCAAGAAGCGGTCAGCGGTGGAGCGGTCAGCGGTGGAACGGTCAGCGGTGAAGCGGTCAGCGAAAAGCCCTCAGCGGAAAAGCGGCCAGGGGTAAGACGGCCAGGCGGAAAACGGCCAGCGAAGGACGGTTAGCACGACACGTCCAGCGAGGAACGGCTAGCGAGGACGCGGCCGGCGATTCGGTGCCGGGCACTCACGGCTGCGCTTTTGTTCCGCTGCAGCAAACCCAGCCCCTGGTCTCCTCCACAGCGACTTGCACGTTCGTGTAACCGGCACTCTCCAGCAGCTCGCGGTGCTCGTCCGGGGTGAGGAGTCTCATTTCCGAGGCCGCACCGCGTTTTTCGGCGAGCCTGGCCACCGCGGTGTTGGCGCCTTTGTAGATTTCGGCGATCACGAGGAACGTGCCGCCGGGGCGCAGGACGCGGAGCGCTTCGCGGACGTCGCCAGGCAGGTTGGGCCAGAAGAAATGCGTCTCAACGGCGGTGACGAGGTCGAAGGCGTTGTCAGGAAAAGGCAGCTCAGAGACCGAGCCCTGCACGACGCGGACGTGTTCGTCGGCGACCGCGCGGGCATTCAGTTTTATGGAGGCGGCCACCGAATCCGGCGAGTGATCGACGCCGCAGACTTCGCCCTTTGTGGCGGCGGCCAGCTTTTGGAGCGTTCGGCCGCCGCCGCAGCCGATGTCGAGAATGGTCCACTCCGGCGCAATCGTGATATGCGACAAACCCCAGTCGGTGAGGGGGGAGTGGCGGCGGTTCATGTTGCGCAGCGAGAGGCGGCCGAGGAATCCGCTCGGCTTGCGGCACAATCGGTCGGTCGCGGTTGGCTTGCCGGTCATGCTGTCAAGGATGAGCCGGGGAGCCCCGATGATCAACCCCGGGCGACGATGCTGATGCGTCACTCGTAGTGCAGGATCGACGACAGATCCAGGTGCAGCGTGCGCCGTGCCGGCAGCAGCGTGGCGAGCACAACAATGGCCACCAGCAGACCGAGCGCGCCCGCGTAGCTGGCGAGGTCGAGGTTGCTCACCCCATACAAAACCAGTCGCAGCACTCTCGATCCCGCAGCGGCGCCTGCCGTTCCCGCGAGCAGTCCGATGGTCACCGGCCAGGAGAATTGCCCCAGCACATCGGCAAGGATGCGCGCGGGGCGTGCGCCCAGGGCGATCCGGATCGCCAGCTCCCGCGTGCGCTGCGAAATGGTGAACGTCACAAGGCCGATGATGCCAGCGGCAGCCAGCAGCACCGCGGCCAGGCCGATGACGCCCACCGCCATCGCTGCGTCTTCCACATTCGCGACGTTGCTGCGATACAGGAGTTTCACCTGCCTGACTTCTGCGAAGACCCGGGGGTCGAGACTCGCGCCAATCGATTTCAGGGCAGGAGGAAGAAGGCCGGGATCGCCCGATGCGCGGACAATCAACACCATATCGGGCAAGTCGGTGGACTGGGCCGGCCAGTATTGCTCGATCGCGTCATCCTCGCTGAGCGCGTTGATGTGCGCATCTCCGACAACACCCACCACAACGTCGTGGCTGTTGTCGCCGTCGATCCGCTGCCCCAGCGGGTCTCGCCCCGGCCACTCCCGCCGGGCCAGCGACTCACTGACGATCACGGCATTTTTCTCGCCGGGATAAAAGGGGCGGCCCATGATCAGGGGGATTCCCATGGTCTGAAAAAAACCCGGCGTCACCCAGTTGGGATACAGGCGGACCGCTCGCCCTGCGATGACGGTATCTTCCCGCGCCATGACATGACCGAGCGGCGGCATCTTCACCAGCGAGACGAAGCGCACGCCCGGCAAGGCGGCCACCCGGCTTTGCATCTGGTCGAGATAGCTCCGGGCGGCGGCCGGGGTGTAACCATGCTGGCCGAGTTGCGGATCGACCGTGAGGAGGCCCTCATAGCGGAAGCCAGGGTCGGTGTACAGGGCGTGCCGGGTGGCGCGCAACAGCAGCCCCGCGACGATGAGCAACACGCAGCTGGCCGCCACCTGCGCCCCAATGAGAATCTGCCGCGCAATGGTCTTGCGCTGGCGCTGGCGGGCGATCTGCAGCGCGGGGGCGAGTCCAAAAAACAGGGCCGCTGCCAGCGTCATGCCGCCGGTAAACAGCACCACGCGCCAGTCCGGCGTAACATGCAGCCACTTCGGCGCCGGCACATTGTTCAACAGGATCCGCATCGTCGCGCAGCCCAGCGCAAGGCCCGCGACCGACCCCAGCGTGGCCAGCAGCAGGCTCTCCGTACACAGCTGGCGGAAAATCCGCGCACGGCTCGCGCCGATGGCGACACGGATGCCGATCTCATGCTCGCGCGTAATCGCGCGCGCCAGCTGCATCCCGCCGAGGTTGGCGCACGCCACCGCGAGGATTAGCAGCGTCAGCACCGCTACCATTGCGGCCACCTGATACATCTGCGGCTGCATGACCTGCAGGTGCCCGCCCGGCGAACTCTGGATATATTCGTTCTCCCACACATCCTTCGGCCGCTGGCGGCGCAGCTCGCTGGTCAGGGAGCGCAGTTCCTGTTCGGCGGTTTTTGCCGTGATTCCGGGCGCGAGCCGGCCCCACATGCGCAGGCCGGAATCCGTGCCGTCGGTGAGGACGTGGCTGCCTTCAACCAAGTAAGGCTGCTGCGCGATCGGCAGCCAGATATCGGGATTCTGGCCGCCCAGACTGGCAAACGCATACGGGGTGACGCCGACGATGGTCACGGGCTTGTTGTTCAGATGGATGACCCGGTGAATCACGGAAGGATCGCCGCCGAAGCGCCGCTGCCACAACCCCCAGGTGATGACCGCGACCGGAGCGGCGCCGGCGTTTGCGTCCTGCGCGGGGTCAAGGAGGCGGCCGAGTGCAGGCGTCGTGCCCAGCTCAGAGAAGTAGTTGGGCGTGGCGAACGAAACGCTGGTGGGCTGGACGTCCTGGTCGATCTCCATGGGAGGCACGCCCAGTACGCCGATCGCCGCCGACAGGGTTTTCGCGTGGTCGCGATAAAAGGCGAACGACGGATGCGACATCCCGCTGGTGTACGCGTTCGGCGAGCGGCGCTCGAGGCGAACCAGCGACCCCGGATCGCGCACCGGCAGCGGCTTGAGCGCGGCCATATCGAAGAAGGTGAACGCGGATACGTTGACTCCGATGCCAATGGCCAGCACCAGCACCGCCATCACCGTGAAGCCGGGCGACCGCGCGAGAATCCGCACGCCGAAACGAAGGTCCTGGACGAGACGGTCGAGCCACGTCCATCCCCATGCCTCGTGCGCCTGCTCGCGGATGCGCAGCGTGTTGTTCATGGTGCGGATGCCCTGGCGCGCGGCCATTTCGCGGTGGAATTCGATGTCGTTCTCAAGCTCGGCGTCGAAGCGGCGGCGGTGCAGCAAATAGCGGAGCCGGCGGAATAGCTCGCCCATGGTGGGCCTCCTGTTGCGGGCTGCGGTTATGCGGTGCGCAGAATTTCCTGGATGGCCTCGGTCACGCGGTCGTAAGTCGAGAGCTCATCTTTCAGCTGTTTGCGGCCCTCCGGCGTGAGCCGGTAGAAGCGGACTTTGCGATTCGTCTCGGAGATGCCCCACTCCGCCGTGACCCACCCCTTGACGAGCATTTTTTGCAGAGTGGGGTAGAGCAGTCCCTCGTCCACCGCGAGCACTTCGCTCGAGAGCACGTGAATCCGCTGCGCGATGGCGTAGCCATGGAGGGATGCTGACTGCAGCACTCGCAGGATCAGCATCGGCAAAGCGCCCGGTGGCATGCCGTTTTTAGGTCTGATCTTCATAGGCATAATGTAATTATGCCTATGAAGTTTGTCAAGACGGATCGCTCGATGCCCGGACCAGGCATGGTTTCCGTTTCCAATGGAGGGCGCGGGGCCAACTGGTCGAGTGCGCGAAGGCGGCGCTGCCCTATGCCGTTGTCACCGCTGCCGACGTCCCGGCAGGCTCCCCGGCGGCGCCAAGCAGGGTGCGCATGCCGAAGGCGACCAGCACAACGGAGATGATCATGTGGGTGAACGGCCGGAAATCGAGCACGTGATGGATGCTGACGCCGAAGGCGAGGGCGACGAAGAACCACCCCACGGTCCCCAGCGTGGCGATCAGCGCCACGGCGCGGTCATGCGGCCGGCCGGCGCGCAGCAGATGCAGCGGCCCGAGCACCAGGCCGGTCAACCCAGCGCCGAGCGACCAAATCCAGATGCCGCTCATCGCCGGAGCCAGCATCAGGGTGCCGGCAATATGTCCGCATGTGCCCAGAATCAGCAGCACGCCAAAGATGCGATCGACGATCTTCATTTCTTACCGTCCTTTTCTGCTTGGTAGTGAACTGTCAGGCTGTTCGGGGGAGACGGCTGCCAGAAGCCGATCGAGGAGCTTGTCCTGCCCTTTGAAAATTTTCTCGCGCGCCGCTTCGACGGTGAACCAGGCGCCGCGGTCTGCCTCGGGGATTTCGATTTGCTTGCCGGAGCGCGGGGGCCACTCGACCATGCAGGTGTTGCTGCGGAGCTTTGCGGGATCGAAGTCGCCCTCGACGGCCCAGGCGGTAACCTGCTTGCCGCTCGGCTGGCGAATTTGGCCCAGCGGGAGGAAGTCCCCGCGAAAGACGCTCGCGCCGGAAGCACCGGTTTCTTCCTCGAATTCGCGTCGAGCGGCAGCGAGCGGCTCCTCGTCCGGCTCGTACTCGCCCTTGGGGATGGACCAGGCGTCCTTCCTGGCCCAGAAGGGCCCGCCCGGATGGATGAGGAAGACCTCCAGCCGGGGCGATCGGCGGAAGAGGAGGATTCCGGCAGAGAATTTGGGCATACTCGCCGCCTAGTTCGCCGGGATCACCAGGTACTGCTCCAGCTTGCCGTCCGGCTCGGTGTAAGTGGTGATCATCAACTGCGTGGCGTTGTTGGGGAAAGTGACGCGGAAGGCGCGAAACGTCATGCCGCCGCGCAGGTCTTCGCCGGTTTGTTTCAGGGTGGCCGGCTTGCCCAGCGGGGCCAGGCTTGACTGAAAATCCTGCAATGCCTGGGCGTCGAAGTATGCGTTGCACCAATCGGTGAAGAGGCTGCGATCGATTTTGCCCTGCTGGAAATTTTCAAACAGATCGAGCGCCTGTTTTTCGGCGGCGGTCGGCGTTTGGCTGGTGATGCCGAGGAGCAGCGGGGCGAGTTGGCGCCCCAGGACGCTGCCTGCGCGCGACGCGTCCTGGTTGGTAAGCACGGTAATGGCCAGCTTGTCGGCGGGGAAGACCATATTTTCCGCGGTGAAGCCGGAGACCTCGCCGGTGTGCTCGCACTCGGCATGGCCGTTGAGGCTGGCAATGAAGAGGCCGAGGGCGTAGTGCGAGTTCTCGCCGCTCTTCAGCATGACGGGCGCGAACATTTCGTCATAGGACTTCGGCGCGAGGAGTGAGCGGTTCATGATGCTGATGTCCCACTGGGCCAGGTCATAGGCTGGCATGGCCAGCTCACCGGCCGCGAACATCCAGCCGCGGCCTTCCTTCGGCGCGGGACGCAGCGGACCGAGCGCGTAGCGGATGTAGCCGGCGGCGTCGGGCGACTGCAGCTTCTCGGCATCGGAGTTCCACACTTCTTTCATGTCGAGCGGCTTGAAGACGTGCTCCTGAAGGAGCTGGACGAGGGGCTCGCCGCTGACCATCTCAACGATGCGGCCGGCGATCACGTAGTTCGTGTTCGAGTACTGCCACTTCGTGCCCGGGTCGAAGTCGAGGGCCTTCTTTCCCCAGGTGTCGAGGATGTGCTGCGCCGTCGTGGGCTGGCTCATGGGCGGCATCAGGTAATCTTCGGGCCAGTAATCCTGATAGCCGGAGGTGTGCGACAGCAGCATGCGGATCGTGACCTCGCCGGCGCGGGTGAGGTCAGGCAAGTACTTGCTCACCGGGTCGTCGATGGACAGCTTACCCTGCTGCTCGAGTAGCAGGATCGCAGAAGCGGTGAATTGCTTGGAGATCGATCCGATGGAATAGCGCATGGAGGGCTGGGCGGATTCGGCGGGATCGAGGCGGGCCTTCCCATAGGCCTGGGTGTAGGCGATTTGGCCGTCGCGGACGATGGCGACAGAGGCGCTCGGCACGCCGGTTTGGGCCAGAACCTGTTCAGCCGTTTGATCCACCTTTTGCTGCAGATCCGCCGGCAGCTTGTTGACCGTGAGCTGTCCGGGCGCCGAAGAGCACAAAATTACCGCCGCGCAGAACAACGGAAAGCCGTTTCGCGCCATCATCCCTCCCAAAGGGCGTGGAAAGACCCCGGAAATGTTCGTGAAGTCCTGGGGACCAGCGTAGCCCCGCGGTGCTATGCTACTACCCACCCCGGAGGCCGCCGATGCCTCGCAGGCTACCCACCACGGCCGTTCTGCTTTTGCTGGCCTTCCCGGTCCTCTGCTGCCCAGACGCGCTGCTGGCGCAGAACGTCGCGAAATCGACCGCTCCTCCAGCGCCGGCGGCCGAGGCGCCGACGGCTGAGCGGGCGGATAGCGTGAACGCCCGGGCAGCCGATCCGCATGGCGGGGCTGCCAACCCGGCGACGCAATCGCGCACGCTGTTTTTCTACACGTCTCCGCGCAGCACGGTGGAAATGGCGGTGCACACGATTCCCAGTACCGACGAGGCGCGGCTCGCGCGGCTTCGCGAGGATTTCGCCCAGGCAGACTGTGGCGGCAGCAACATGCGGGAACAGGCAGTTTCCGGCAAACACGGGGAAAAAGGGGACAATCTGATCTGCACGTGGCCCGGCGACTCGCCGGGAACCATTGTGGTGGTCGCGCATTACGAGCATGAGGGCAAGGGCCAGGGCGCCATTGCCGACTGGAGCGGCGCAACGCTGCTGCCGTTCCTTTATCAGGCCGTTCAGGGCCAGCCGCGGCGGAACAGCTACGTATTCCTGGAGTCCTGGAAAGGCGAAGGCGCGGAAACCTGGCTCAAATCGCAGTCGAAAGAGGAGCGGAAGCGCATCCGCGCCGTCATCGACCTGGATGGGCTGGGCCGCAGCTACACCCGGTTCTTCACGACGTTCAGTCCGTTCGAGTCTGTGCCGGTGGGATCGACCCACTTGCAGACGGAACTGCTGTGGGCGGCGCTCTCCGATGGCCTGACCCAGGCGCCGGAGCAGTTGAGCCCGCACCACTGGCTCTCGGTCGATCCCACCGATCCGTTCCGGGCCATCATGGTGCCAAGCATCGTGATTCACTCGGTCCCGGCGGACGACGCGCGAATCCCCGGTTCCGTGGCGGACGTCGCCTCAGCCGTCGATGGCAACGCGTACTTCACTACGTATCACCTGATGTGCGCGTTCCTTACTTCGCTGGACCGCGTTGCCGGGAAGCTCGACACGAACGACCACATTTGGGACACGAGCGGGGTCATCGACGTCGAGCCAGAGCAGGAAACCCCCATCGTGACTTTCCGCCATTTCGTCGGCGGACGACTGGCACCTCCCGCGCACTGACTCGAGGCTTGGCCGCTCCCGCGACCTCAATGAGCCACAAATAATCAATGGACCCGCTCGCCCCGGCATAGAATGGTCTGCCATGAAAGCAAAGCTGGTCGGCTACTGGATCGCCACCATCGTCCTCGTCTTCTTTCTTCTGCCCGGCGGCCTCTTCTCCGTCCTGCGCCTGCCCGCCGCGATTGACGGAATGCGGCAGCTCGGCATTCCCGAGTGGTTCGCGATCCTGCTCGGGGCATGGAAGATTCTCGGGTGCATTGCCATCGTCGTGCCGCGCTTCCCGCTCCTCAAGGAGTGGGCCTACGCCGGCATGTTCTTCGACCTCAGCGGCGCCGTCGTCTGCAACGCGGCAAACCACGGAGTCTGGTGGCATATTGCCGCTCCGGCGATGGTCATTCTCTTCCTCGTGGCCTCCTGGGCCTGGCGGCCGGCCTCGCGCCGGCTGTGGGGCAACGCGGCGACTGCGATCGCCTGAAGCGCCTGGCTGTGAGCCGCGCTGTACGCTGAACGCCGCACGCTGTACCCTGTTCGGCATGACTTCCCGCCGCGATTTCCTCTCGCTCGGTGCGCTCACCACGGCCGGCCTTGGGCTGAGCACCATCCCCGATTCCTTCGCACAAACCGCCGATGCGGTGAAACAGATGCAGCCTCCGGCGAAGCCCGTGATCGTCACGCGCGTGACCGGCGATCAGACCATCCAGCAGGCCTATCAGATGCTCCTCGATGGGCAGGACACGCTCGACTGCGTGCACCACGTTTGCCTGGGCCGCGAGAACGATCCGAAGGACCACTCGGTCGGCCTCGGCGGGCTGCCGAATGAGGAAGGGGTCGTCGAGCTGGATTCCTGCTGCATGCATGGACCGTCGCGCTCCGCCGGTTCGGTCGGCGGCGTGCGCAATATCAAGAACGTCTGTCTGGTCGCGCGGAAAGTCTATGAGCACACCGGCCACGTGATGCTGGTGGCCGGGGGCGCGGAGCAGTTTGCCGTCGACCTGGGCTTTCCCCGCGAGAATCTGCTGACCGATGACGCGCGCAAAATCTGGATGCTCTGGAAGGAAAACAACTCGCAGATGGACTGGTGGGGGCCATCAATGTCCGAGCCCGGCTGGAAGGATCCCTACGCCGGGCGGCCCGCGCCGAAGCCAAGCATCGACCTGCACGGCATGTCGTCGCTGCGCGAGGATTCGCCGTCACAGACGGCCTCGGCCGGCGCTGCGGGGATTCGGGCGGGGGTGGTGCCGCGTCATCCGACGGCGGAATGGGCGGAGACGATTCGCGTGCGGACGCAGAAGCTCGTCCAGATGGCCGCCGATCTCGGCATCGCGCCCGAGGACCGGCTCGCTGCGGCGGAACAGGTGCTGTGGCCCACGACGGGAACCATCCACGTGAGTGTGGTCAATGCCAAAGGGGAAATTTCCGGGGCGACGACCACTTCGGGGCTCGCGTGGAAGCTGCCGGGGCGGCTGGGCGACTCGCCGATCCTCGGCGCGGGATCGTGGACCGATCAGGATGTGGGCTCGGCGGGCGCTACCGGCTCCGGCGAAGAGAACATCAAGGTGGTCGGCGCGCACACCATCGTGGAACTGATGCGCCACGGCATGGAGCCAAAGGACGCCGGCCTCGAGGTCATGCGGCGCATCGTCCGCAACTACAACGCCGATATGACGAAGGTGCGCCTGCTCGATATGGAGTATTACATCGTGCGCAAAGACGGCGCTTACGCCGGGGTCTCGCTGTGGAGCACCAGCCCCACCGGACGGCCCCGCGTCTTTACGGTGATGGACGGGAACGGCTATCGCGTGGAGAAATGCGCGTATCTGCTGGAGGGTGGCAGCCTGGAGTGGCCGCCGTTCTGAGGGGCGCCTCGGCCTGCGGGGCCGGTTGGCATGCAACGTTCTTTCAACAGGCGTTGGTTACAATGGCTCGGGTTTTCCGGAGATGCCCGTGATCCTTCGCCCGCATGTTGCTCTGCCGTTGCTCGTGGTTGCCTTGGCTGCCTCCGCGCAAACTCATCATCCAGCGCGAGCGGCCGCGCCGGCGCCTGAGTCGCGCGACCAGCTGATCGCCAGCCTGCGCGGCCACGTGCATCACGTCTTTGTGATCTACCAGGAGAACCGGTCGTTCGACTCCTACTTCGGAACTTTTCCAGGCGCCGATAATCTCGCCACCGCGGAAGCGCGCACCCATGGCTTCCGGCAGTGGGACCCGATCGGCAACACCTGGATTGTTCCCTTCCCGCTCACCGCGGCGGATACGGTAGACGCCGATCACTCCCGCGAGGGGCTCATCACGAAAGCGGACGGCGGCAAGATGGACAATTTTGTTGCCGGTGAGGAGAAGGCGGAGGAGGGGGGTTACCGCGCCCTCGCTGCGCCTTCTGCGCGGCAGTACGGCCTGCTCACCATGGCGCATGAGGACTGCCGGACGATTCCGTTTTTGTGGATGTACGCTCACCGGTTCGCTCTTTACGACCACATCTTCCAGGCGATGTACGGGCCATCGACGCCGGGCAATATCGACCTGATTGCAGGCCAGACCGGCCAGACGGAGCTCGCGCGGCACCCCGAGGACAAAGGCATCGACGAGGACGGCCCGGGGGACCCCGTCGTCAATGACGCCGAGCCAAAGTTCCCGCCGTACGATACTGCCGCTCACGCTGCCGGGCAGAGGCAGCTCGACCAGACCTACGCCACCCTGATGCTGTCGCTCAAAGGGCGGAGTGCGACGGATGCGAAGATCGACACCGATGATGTGAAGGACGACATCGGGGCGCTCACGCGCCTCAATCATCAGGCGGTCGCATGGGCGTGGTATCAGGAGGGGTTCGGCAACGGCCAGGGCAATAACCACCCGGCCTATATTCCGCACCACAACGCGCCGCAATACTTTGGCTATATCCGCCGGAACCCGGGGATGTGGAACGGCGTCCACGACCTGCTCGACTTTTTCAGCGTCATGCAGGGGCGGCAGCTGCCCGCGCAGAGTGTCGTCTTCATCAAGGGCGGTTACGTCAACCCGTTCGGGTGGATTCCGGCCAATCCGCGCGCCCGCAACATCACGGGAGACGACGACCACCCCGGCTATTCCGATTCGCAGCTCTCCGAGTCGCTGGTCGCGAAAGTGGTCAATACAGTCGCCCGCAGCCCCTACTGGGAAGACTCCGCGATCATCGTGCTGTGGGACGACTCGGAGGGCTTCTACGATCACGTACCGCCGCCGCAACTCGAACGCTGCCCCGACAATCATCCGTGCGGGGATGGGCCGCGGGTTCCGCTCATCTTGATCTCGCCGTGGGCGCGGTCAGGCGGCATTGTCACCGATCCTGGCGACCACGCGTCGTTCGCCAAGTTCCTCGACGTGCTGTTCAATCTGCCTCCGCTGGCGAGCTTGCCGGATGAGAAGCCCTATCTGCCGGAAGGCCCGCGGGACACATTGCCGCAGCTGACCGATCTGCTCGGCGGGTTCGACCCGGCACGCCTGACTGGAAAGCGTCCGCCGATTCCGCGGGGCGAGGCCGAGATCGACGATGCGATCGTCGACCATTTTCCGCCGCGTATGACCTGCCAGCAAACCGGCGTCGCCCCGGTCGCGGTCCCCGGTGGGTCGCTTACGCCACCGAAGGGATTTTTCAATCCGCTGCCATGAAGGGAGTTGTTCTTTTGTGCGCAGCCCGGTTGGGAGCCGCGAGGTGGTTCGGCGCTGATGTAAACTGGCCGCACCCACGCCCTATCCGCTCCCGCCCGAGGGCTGCATGACTATCCGCTGCACTGCCTGCCTGCCGCTGATCGCCTTGTTCGCGTTTTCCGCGCTGGCCCAGTCACCGGCACCGCCGCCGCCACCACCACCACCCCCTCCGCCGCCGTCCTCGCGCCCGGCCGTCACGCGCGCAACGCCGGATGGGCAAGCCACTGCGAATCCTGCCTCGAGCGCCGAAGCCGGCAATCCCGCCGCTCGCTTCCTCGCCGCCGAAGTCTTCGCCACCCCTCCCGGCGCTTTCCGCCTGTTCACAGGAGCCGTCTTCCACGATGATCGGTATGTCACCCATCAGGCCACCATGGCCACCCTCATCGCCGACGCGTATGGGGTCGACGAGCGCACCGTCCTGGGTGGCCCTTCCTGGATCGAATGGGAGGGGTTCGACATCACGGCTACCACCCCGCCCGGCACGAAGCCCGCCGACCAGAAGATGATGCTCCGCGCCTTCCTCGCCGATCGTTTCCATCTCACCGTCCACAACGGCACCGCACCCCTGCCGGCGTGGGCTCTGCTCGCCGACCACCCAAAAATCAAAGTATCGGCAGAGGTCGCGGCTGCCGATGGCGCGGGTGGCGAAGACAGCGGACCAAAAGATTCAGATAACTTCGGCTGCCGTCCGCAGCCGCCGCCTCCCAGCGGCGTTCCCGGATCCGGCACGATGACCGTCAACTGCAAGCACGTGACCATGGCCGAACTCGCCCAGACCCTGCAGTGGATGGGCAATGGCGTGCTCGGCGATGATCCGGTGAAGGACGAGACCGGTCTGAAGGGAAACTACGACTTCAGCGTCGAATGGAGCCCGCCGTTCCTGCGCCGTCGCAGCGGCGGGGATGAAGGTAACGGGGTCTCCATCTTTGACGCTGTGCAGCAACTCGGTCTGAAGCTGGAGCACCGCACGGCACCAGCGCCCGTGCTGCTCGTCGACAGCGTGAGCGAGACCCCCACGCCCAACGCGCCCGATATCGAGAAGCAAATTCCGCCATTGCCGCCGGCTTCGTTCGACGTGGCCGTCATCAAACCCTCCGCGCCGGGAGGAATGCCTCGCGCCGGCATTCGCGGCAACCAGCTCGATGTCTCCGGCTTTCCCCTCAAGTTCTTCATCGACTTCGCCTGGGGTCTGAACTTTAACGGCGGCGACATGCTCGCCAATGCCCCCTCCTGGCTGGACTCGGCGCGGTACGACATCGTGGCCAAAAACACCTCCGCGCCCCCCAGCGACTCCGGACTCGGCGGTGCCGACATCGAGCAGCTCCGCGCGATGCTGCGAACGCTGCTCGAAGACCGCTTCCAACTGAAAACCCATTCCGAAACTCGCCCTGTGGATACGTATGTTCTGCGGGCCGACAGTCCCAAATTGCAGAAGGCCGATCCAGCCAGCCGCACCAAATGCATCAACGGCCCCGGACCCGACGGCAAGGACCCCCGCACCGCAAACCCCGCCCTCGACCGCCTCATCTACTGCCAAAATGTCACCATGGCCCAGTTTGCCTCGGACCTGAACTCGCTGGCGCCGGGCTACTTCCAGTTCCCGGTGATCGACGACACCGGGCTTTCCGGCTCCTGGGACTTCACGCTCGCCTTCAGTTCCCGGCGCGTGAGCCTGTTTGGCTCGACGCCAGCGCCGGCGCCGGCTGCAGCGGCCGGGGGCGATGCGTCGGCGTCCGCCTCGGACCCCGCCGGCGAGTTACCCCTCTACGACGCCGTCCGGAAGCAACTTGGCCTGCGGCTCGACAAGGAGAAGCATCCCCAGCCGGTGCTGGTGATCGACCACATCGACCAGCAGCCGACCCCGAATTAGCCCTGTTTTGCGGCTTGCTCAATCGCCGCCTTTCGTCTTTACGCACCCTCCGCACTCCTGTAAACTGGATGATGTTGTCAGCACGTTTTTCTTAGTCAGGATCACCATGCCCAAACTCAAGACCCATCGGGGCGCGGCCAAGCGCTTCAAAAAGACCGGCACGGGCAAATTCTTGCGCGGCCAGTCCAAGATGCGCCACATCCTCACGTCGAAGGAGACCAAAACCAAGCGCAAGCTGGCCCACAGCGCGCTGGTTTCGGACGCCGACCACAAGAAGGTGGCCCGCATGATTCCTTACGCCTGATCTTTCCGGGACTCCCGCGCGGGAGTCTCCCTCGGCCCGGCCGAGAGTGGACAGGCAAGCAGAGCGCGTGAAGAGGTCATTCCCACCTCCAGCCGCTGAACCGGAACCGCCGTACCGCAACACCAAGGAGAAAGCCGATGCCTCGCGTAAAACGTGGGACCAAACGCAGCGACCGCCGCAAGAAAATCCTGAAAAGGGCCAGCGGCTACTTCCTCACCAAATCAAAGCTCTACCAGGCGGCCCAGGAAGCTGTCGAGCGCGGACTGAAGTTCGCGTACAGCGGCCGCAAGGGCAAGAAGCGCCAGTACCGTTCCCTCTGGATCGTGCGCATCAACGCCGCCGCCAAGATCAATGGCATCTCGTACTCGCAGCTCATCAGCGGGCTGAAGAAGGCCGGCGTGGAACTGGACCGCAAGATCCTCGCCGATCTCGCCGTCAACGACGCCGCGGGTTTCACGGCGCTGGTCGGCACAGCGAAGGCCGCCCTCGGCAACACCGCCGCAGCGTAAATCGTGGCTGGATCGGAAAGCGCCCAGGCCTCGCCGCGGCGGGGCCTGACTCAGCATCCTGGGCGTGCTCCTTTGCTACTCCGACGACCCGCCAGATTGTTCGCGTATTGCCGCCAAAGTCGCCTGGGTTCCATCGAAGAGCGAGAAAATTTCCATTCCCGGCCGGGGGATTCTGCTCACGAACGAAAGCGGTGTTCGCAGCATCCGCCTTCCGCCGCCCGGGGATCGCAGCAAGCGCTCAAGGACCGAAACCCTGACCGAAGTAACTATGGTTTTCCGCGAAACACGCGGTGCGCGCGCCTCTGAATGCTCTACACTTGAACCTTCCGGGAAACCTCCCACTGCAGATTCTTTTTGGCTGAGCTGAACCCCAAAGCGCCTGGGACGCACGCGGCGACCTACGCTGATGCCGGAGTCGACATTTCCGCCGGCGATCGCGCCAAACAGCGCATCAAGTACCTGGCGCAGCGGACCTTTACCCGCAATGTGCTGGGGGAGATCGGCGGCTTCGGCGGTCTGTTCCGTCTTGACGGCAAATACCAGGAGCCAGTGCTGGTCTCGAGCGCCGACGGCGTGGGCACCAAGCTCAAGCTCGCGTTCCAGCTTGGCATCCACCACACCGTGGGCGCCGACCTCGTGAACCACTGCGTGAACGACATTGCCGTGCAGGGCGCGACGCCGCTGTTCTTTCTCGATTACCTGGCCACCGGGCGCCTCGATGGCGAAGTGGCGGAGAAGATTGTGTCGGGTTTGTCGGACGGGTGCCGCGCCAACGGCTGTGCGCTGATCGGCGGCGAAACCGCGCAAATGCCCGGCTTCTATGCTGATGGCGAATACGATCTCGCAGGGTTCATCGTGGGGGTCGTGGAGCACGCCAAGCTGATTACCGGCGCGAAGATTCGGGTGGGCGACGTGTTGCTCGGCTTCCCCTCCACCGGGCTGCACACCAACGGCTACTCGCTGGCGCGGAAGCTGTTCTTCGAGACAGCGAAATACAAGCCCGAGCAGTATGTGAACGCGCTGAAGGAAAAAGCCGGCGCGGCGCTGATGAAAACCCACAAGAGCTATCTGGGCCTGATCAAAAAGCTCTCCGCCAGCGACTATGCCGCAGGCCTGGCGCACATCACCGGGGGCGGCATCACGGAGAACCTGCCACGCATCCTGCCCAAGGCAACCAGTGCGCACGTCGAGCTGGGAAGCTGGCCTGTGCTGCCCATCTTCGAGCACCTGCAGCAGCTCGGCAATGTGGAGCAGGAGGAGATGCTGCGGACCTTCAACATGGGCATCGGCCTGATCGCGGTCGTCCCTGCCGAACGCTTCAAGCGCTGCAAGTCGATGCTCGACCGCGCCGGCGAGAAGGCGTACGTGATCGGGCGGATCGTGAAGGGCGACCGGCGGGTTATCTACGCCTGAGAACAGCGGTTAGCGTATAGCGGCTAGCAAAACAGCTCATCATCAATAGGCCTGGAGCGGCTGAATGGGCAGGCGCACCTGGAAGCAGGTGGCGCCTGGCTTTGACTCCACGTGAATATAGCCGCGATGCTGGCGGACGATGCGTTGCGCGGTATCGAGGCCCAGCCCCAGGCCGTGACCCGGGGCTTTGGTGGTGAAGAAGGGCTCGAAGATGCGCGCCTGCAGATCTTCGGGAATGCCCGGGCCGTCGTCCCAAATCTCGGTAACGACAAACTCCCCGGAGCAGTTCGCGCTGAGGGTGAGATGGCCCTCGTTGTTCATGGCGTCGAGCGCGTTTTCCAGCAGCGCCATCCATACCTGGTTCAACTCGCTGGCATAGGCGGAGATGCGCGGCAGGTCGGGCGCAAAGCGCCGCTCCACTGTGACCTTTTCGAGGCGCGACTGCAGCATGGTGAGCGTAGTCTCGAGCGACTGCGCGATATCCACCTGCTGGATGGGCGCCTGATCCATCCACGAGTAGTCCTTGATGGCGGCGATCAGGTCGAAGATACGCGTGGTGGAGTCGAGCATCGCCTGCGCCATGCGCTCGGTTCGTACCGACGAGGCGAATTGCGTGAGGACAATTTCAAGATGCTGACCGGAGATGAGCTCGACCAACTCGTCGAGGTCCGGTTCGGTGACGCCCAGCTCGGCCAGATCGGGGATGACCTGCCAGCTTTGCTCGACGCCGTGCGCGCGGAGCCAGCGTTGCAGACGGTCTTCGCGCTCCGCCTGGGTGACGGAGTCGGCGGGAGCCTGCTGCGCCTGCACTTCCACGCGCTTGCGCCACGCGCGGATGCGGTCCATGTGCTGGGGATCGAGACAGAGGCCGCCGAGGAGGAATTTCTGGTGGCCATAGGTCTTCAGCTCCTCGAGCATGCCGGAGGCGGCGCGCTGGGCGGCGGAGGCCGGATTGTTGAGCTCATGGGCCAGATTGCCGGCCAGCTTGCCCAGGGCGTTCAGCTTCTCGGTCTGCTGCTCGAGGCGGGTCATCTCGCGCACCCGATCGAGCAGAACATTGACGCAGCGCTGCGCCATCGAGGGAATAGCGCGCAGCATCTCAGGAAACTGCTCGCGATCGAGCTGCAGGCCCCACACGTCGGTGGAGCCGAAGCCCTGGCCGCCGTGGGTTTTCATGCGCGAGAACGGAAGCAGGCCGGTAATTTGCCCGGCACGGCCGATGAAAAGCGCAAGGCCGCCCTGCGAGCGGCGCACGTGGACCTCGCCGCGCAGGAGGAACCACATCTTCGTCGCCGGTTCGCCTTCGCGGAAGATTTGCGCGCCGGCGGGGTAGGAGACCTCCTCGCTGTGCGTGGCCAGCCACTCCAATTCGCTGTCGCTGAGACCGTTGAGCGCGGAAACTCGACGCAGGGACTCGACGATCTCGGGCAGCGGAGTCTTCGGGGTTTCGGCGGCGGTTTGGACGGGCGCTTCGCTGGGGGTAAGCAGTCCCATAGTTCCTCCCCTATAGATGGATGGTAAACGATCGACGCACAGGCCCTGTGAATCATGACTCTTCAGGTGGAAAGTGGCTAGTTCGCGCCAGGACGCTGCATCTCTGCGCGGCGCAGGGGTGTTGCATCGATGAGGGCATTGAGGCGCGCCGGATGGACGGGGTCCGCGCTGCGCAGCATTACGCTGCCGTTCTCGTCGAGCAGGAGAACCGTGAACTGATCGCCGGGGATGTGAAAGCGCTCGCGGATATCGCGCCTCTGCTGTGCGCTCAGCACGGTGTAGGGGGCGTCGAGCGGACGGACTGGACGGGGACCCGCGGCGATCGGCGTGAAGAGCACAAAACGGTCCATCATGTCGTCGGCATCGGCATCGAGCAGGGCGGCTTGCCGGTGCAGGCGCGCATCGCGCGCGCTGGGGCTGAAAACGAGCAGCGGACGGAAGCAGCCGTGCATGGCCGCAAACGATTTGGGCACCACCGCGCAATGCGGTCCCGCCTGGGCGCGGAGGACGGGCGACAGCACGAGCAGCAGGATCGCGAGGGCCGGAATGTTTCGACGCATGGGGGAGGAGTTCTGCCGGTGAAAACCTGCGCTGCCTGGACCAGGGGATGTTGCCGGCGAGGCGCCATCCCCGTTGTGGTTTCGTGCGGGTCGCGGGGCGGTTACGCGTGCACCGTCTCTTTGGACGCACCGGCTGGCTGAGGCGTTCCGTCTTTCATTTCCACCGGATCGAGGAACGGCATGGCGGCGCGCAGTTCCGCGCCGACTTTCTCGACCTGGAGGCCAGCCTCCTGCTTCCGCATTTCGGTGAACTTCTTGCGCCCGGTCTTGTTCTCTTCGATCCAGTTCTTCGCGAAGGTGCCGTTCTGGATTTCGGTGAGCATCTTCTTCATCTCGGCGCGCGTGGCGTCGGTGACGATGCGCGGGCCGGCGGTGTAGTCGCCATACTCGGCCGTGTCGGAGATGGAGTAGCGCATGTAGGCGAGTCCGCCGCGATACATGAGATCGACGATCAGCTTCAGCTCGTGCAGGCACTCGAAATAGGCGATCTCCGGCTGATAGCCGGCGTCGACCAGCGTCTGGAAGCCGGCCTTGACCAGCGCCGACGCACCGCCGCACAGCACGGCCTGCTCGCCGAACAGATCGGTCTCGGTCTCTTCGGCAAAAGTGGTTTCGAGCACGCCGCCGCGTGTGCCACCGATTGCCTTGGCGTAACTGAGCGCGAGTTCTTTGGCCTGGCCGGAAGCGTTTTGTTCGACGGCGATGAGGCAGGGCACGCCGCCGCCTTCGGTGAACACTTCGCGCACGCGATGGCCAGGCCCTTTGGGCGCGACCATGGAGACATCCACATCGGCGGGCGGCTTGATGGCGCCGAAGCGAATGTTGAAGCCGTGGCCAAACATGATGGTCTTGCCCTTCTTCATGTGCGGCGCAATTTCTTTGGCGTACGTGTCGCGCTGGGAGTGGTCGGGCGTGAGGATCATGATGACGTCGGCCCAGTCGGCAGCGTCGGAGACAGAGCTGACTTCGAGACCGGCCTTCTTCGCCTTATCGACGGAATTGCTGGTGGCAGGCAGGCCGACCCGGACTTCGACACCCGAGTCGCGCAGGTTGAGAGCGTGGGCGTGCCCCTGCGATCCGTAGCCGATGACGGCGACTTTCTTCTGCTGGATGAGGGCGAGGTCGGCGTCGTGATCGTGATAGGTCTTTGCCATGGTTTTTCCTTCTCGTTTCAGTTTAAAGCGTTGAGCAGCGGCTCCGAGCCCGCGGTGAGGGATTAGGAATTGGGGCCAGTGATTTGAGTTGAGGCCAGCCTTGGTTCCTAATCCCTATTCCCTAATCTCTAATCCCTAAACCCTGTTTCTTCCGCCATCAGCTCATCGCTGGGCGCGGAGGCTTCCTCTTCGGCTTTCAATTCTTCCGGCGATTCGAGACCGGGAACGCGCATCGCTTCCAGCACCTTGCTGGTGTGTTGGCCGCGGCGCATGACCATGCGGCCGGTGCGCGAAATTTCGAGGATGCGGTCCCCGTTCTCGTTCAGCACCTGGATGAGACCTTCGATTTTGCTTTCGACGCCGGTGATCTCGATCATCAGCGATTCGGGCGCGAGATCGACGATGCGCGCGCGGAAGACTTCGGCCAGCTCGAAGACCTGAGAGCGCGTTTGCGGGTTGGCGGCGACCTTGATCAGCGCCAGCTCGCGCGCGACGTGCGAGAGATGGCCAATGTCATCGACCTGGAGCACGTTTTCGAGCTTGTAGAGGCTGGCGGCGATACGGTGTCCCGCGGTCGGCGAGGCCTCGCAAACGATGGTCATGCGCGAAACGCCCACGCGCTCAGAGTGGCCGACGGTGAGCGAGACGATGTTGATGTTGAGCCGGCGAAACAGCGACGCGACGCGCGTCAGCACGCCAGGCTTGTCTTCAACTAAGGCAACAAATGTGTGAAGCATCTTTCGGTACCCCTCAGGCGGTGTGGTGCGGGTAAGAATAAAAGGTCATGAAGCAGGTCCAATTCTCGTTCTGCCTGACGTGTTCGACCGTCTCATGGAACTCATCGGAGACATCGTCTTTCTCCTCAAACCTTCTGATTTTCGAAGCCTCAATTAGCACCAACTTGTAGTACCCGAGCGCCTTCGTTAGCTTTTCGAGAAATTCATCCTGCGAATTGGCCTGCGTCGCCCACCAGACAAACCCTGCGACGCCGCTGAATTCCAAGTCACAGCCTTCACCCCTCGAAACCTCGGTCAACCCCACCCAAACTTGGCTCACGTTTTACTTATCACTTGCCGTTTCCACCAGCGGATTCTTTTCTGGCCTGCGAATCATTTCGTGCAGCGCGGAGCCGGCAGGGATCATGGGGTACACCGAGTCTTCCTTCTCGACGTGGAAGTTGATCAGGTACGGACCTTTGTGCTTCTGCGCCGCTTGCACGGCCGGCAAGACCTCAGAGCGTTTGCGGACGGCGGTCCCGCGAATGCCGTGCGCTTCGGCGAGCTTGACGAAGTCGGGGCTGCGCAGCGGCGTGGACTGGTAATTCTTCTCGTAGAAAAATTCCTGCCACTGCCGCACCATGCCCAGATAGCCGTTGTTGATGATCGCGATGTTGAGATCGAGACCTTCCTGCGCGGCCGTCGCCAGCTCCGCTGCGGTCATTTGGAAGCCGCCATCGCCGGCGACCACCCACACTTCTTTGTCGGGACACGCGAGCTTCGCCCCGATCGCCGCCGGCAGCGCGAAACCCATCGTCCCGAGGCCGCCGGAGGTGATGAGGGTGCGCGGCTGGTCGTGCCGGTAGTACTGTGCCTCCCACATCTGGTGCTGGCCCACGTCGGTGACGACGATGGCTTTGCCCTCGGTGGCACGCCACAGGTCGTGCATCACGTGCGCGGCGTAAAGATGGCCGCTGTCCGGCAGGTTTTTAATGTCGCGCACGGCCACTTCGCCCTTGGCGGCTTCGATCTCCTTCAGCCACGCGGATTCCTGCTTCGGGTCGCGCGGCGCGAGATGCGGCAGCAGCGCCTCGAGCGCTTCCTTCAGGTCGCCGATGAGCGCGACATCCACCTTGACGTTCTTGTTGATCTCCGCGGGATCGATCTCGATGTGAATCTTCTTTGCGCCGGGCGCATAGGTGGCCAGCGTGCCGGTGACGCGATCGTCGAAGCGCATGCCGCAGGCGATGAGCAGATCTGAGGACTGGATGGCATGGTTGACCCACGCCTCGCCATGCATGCCCATCATGCCGAGCGAGAGCGGATGCGACGCGGGAAAGGCGCCGAGGCCGAGCAGCGTGGACGCGACCGGAATGCGCATCCTCTCAGCCAGCGTGATCACTTGCGCGCGCGCGGCTGCCTGGATGACTCCGTGGCCGGCGAGGATCACGGGCTTCTTTGCGGTGCGGATCAACTCGACGGCCTGCAGGATGGAGGCCGATTCGGTCTTCAGCATGGGGTGGGGGCGATGCGGCTTCGGTGCGGCCGCCGCGAAGTCGAAGTCGGTCGAGGCCTGCTGCGCGTCTTTCGTGATGTCGACCAGCACGGGACCAGGGCGACCGGACTTCGCGACAAGGAAGGCTTCGCGGATCATGGGCGCGATTTCTTCAGCGCGCGTGGCGACGTAGTTGTGCTTGGTGATGGGCAGCGTGATGCCGGTGATGTCGATTTCCTGGAACGCGTCGGTGCCCAGCACTTTGCTCGAGACCTGGCCGGTGATGCAAACCATCGGCACCGAGTCGAGCATGGCCGTGGCGATGCCGGTGACGAGGTTCGTCGCGCCCGGGCCTGACGTGGCCACGCACACGCCCACGCGGCCGGAAGCGCGCGCGTAGCCGTCTGCCATGTGCGCCGCACCCTGTTCATGCCGCACGAGCACATGACGGATGGGAAATTTGCGCAGCGCGTCGTACGCCGGCAGAATGGCGCCGCCGGGATAGCCGAAGATGGTGGTGACACCCTCGCCCTCGAGCGTGGCCCACAGAATTTCGGAGCCGGTGAGGCGCGTTGTGTGGCCCGCGGCGTCAGCCGTGTCGCGATTGTGCTTCTTTGCTGCTGCCATGCTATCCCCTGTCCTTGCCGAGCTCTGAGCTCTTTGCTCTGAGCCCTGTTAATTAGTCACTGCGCCTTGCGCCGCCGACGAAACCGAGTCGGCGTATTTGCGGAAGACGCCGCGCGCGAACCGCGGCTCGGGCGCCTTCCAGGTGTTCAGTCGCGCCGCCATCTCCTCATCGGAGATCTCGACGGTCAGCTTGCGGTTGGGGATGTCGAAGTGGATCGTGTCGCCTTCGCGGACGGCGGCGATGGGTCCGCGCACCGCGGCTTCGGGCGCAACGTGGCCGGCCATGAGCCCGCGTGTGGCGCCGGAGAAACGGCCGTCGGTGAGCAGCGCGACGGTATCGCTGAGCTCGGGAATGCCGGCGACGGCCGCAGTGACGGCGAGCATTTCGCGCATGCCTGGGCCGCCTTTCGGCCCTTCGTAACGGATGACCATGACGTCGCCGGGCTTGATCTGACCGGATTCGACGGCGTGGAAGGCGGCGTCTTCGGTGTCGAAGACGCGCGCCGGGCCGCGATGCTCGAGCCGCTTGTGGCCGGCGACTTTGATGACGCAGCCTTCGGGCGCGAGATTGCCCTTGAGAATTACGAGACCACCGGTAGGCTTGATGGCATTTGTCACCGTGTGGATTACGTTTTGGCCGGAAGTTTCCTGGGCCGCGGACGCTTCTTCGGCCAGCGTTTTGCCGGAGACGCTGAGGCAGGAGCCGTCGATGAGCCCGGCATCAATGAGGCGTTTCGCCAGCAGGCGGCTGCCGCCGGCGGCCTGGTAGTCGACAGCCACATACTGGCCGCCGGGCTTCAGGTCACAGAGCAGCGGCGTCCGGTTGCTGATGCGGTCGAAGTCGTCGATGGAGAGGGGGATGTCCTTCTCGTGCGCGATGGCGAGCAAGTGCAGCACGGCATTGGTCGATCCGCCGCTGGCGGCGACGCTGGTAATGGCGTTTTCCATCGCCTGGGGCGTGATGATTTGGCTCGGTTTCAGGCCGTTGCGCGCCAGCGCCATCACCATGCGGCCGGCTTCGCGCGCAGCCACGAGCTTTTCTCCAAGGAAGGCGGGCACACCGGACAGACCGATGGGCGAGATGCCCAGGAATTCGCAGGCCATGGCCATGGTGTTGGCCGTGAACTGGCCACCGCAGGCGCCGATTCCGGGGCAGGCATGGGCTTCCACCGCCTCGAGGCCCGCGTCGTCCAGTTTGCCCGCGGCATGGGCGCCGACGGCTTCGAAAACGTCCTGCACGGTCAGGTCTTTTCCATTCAGATGGCCAGGCGCGATGGAGCCGCCGTACAGCATGAGGGAGGGAATGTCGAGGCGAGCGAGAGCCATGACGGTGCCGGGCATGTTCTTGTCGCAGCCGGCGATGGCCACCAGGCCGTCGAACTGATTGCCACGCGCGACCAGCTCGACGGAATCGGCGATGACTTCGCGGCTGATCAACGAGGCCTTCATGCCCTCGGTGCCCATGGTGATGCCGTCGGAGATGGTGACGGTGTTGAACTCCATCGGCGTGCCGCCGGCCTCGCGGATGCCTTCCTTCACGGCCTCGGCGATCTGGCGCAGGTGGTAGTTGCAGGGACCGATCTCGGTCCACGTATTCGCGATGCCGATGATGGGCTTGGCGAGGTCTTCGCGCGAGAAGCCCACGGCACGAAACATGGCGCGCGCCGGAGCGCGGCTCGGTCCCTCGGTGAGGACGATGGAGTAGAGCTTGCCGGGAGTCTTGCCGTTGCTGCTCATGCGTTCAGTGTCTCCGGTGTGCGGGGCGCGACCCAGAACTCTGCGTCGTGCTTTTTCTCAAATTGGTCGAGCGCGTCCGCGTGGCGCAGGGTGAGGCCGATGTCGTCGAGGCCTTCGAGCAGGCAATAGCGGCGGAAGGGATCGATGCTGAAGGCGGTGGAGAAGCCCTGCTCGTCGCGCAGGGTGTTGTCTTCGAGCGAGACGGTCAGTTTGTAGTTGTCGGTCTTCGCGGCGCGGTCGAGGAGCGTCTGCACCTGATCCTCGGGCAACGTGAGGAGCAGGATGCCATTCTTGCCGGCGTTCGAGTGGAAAATGTCCGCGAAGGTCGGCGCGATGACGCAGCGGAAGCCGTAGTCGCCCAGCGCCCAGGCGGCGTGCTCGCGGGAGGAGCCGCAGCCGAAGTTGCGCGCCGCGACGAGGATCTGCGCGCCCTTGTAGCGCGGATTGTTCAGCTCGAAGGCGGGATCCTTGCGCCAGTCGAAGAAGAGGAACTCGCCGTAGCCGGTGCGCTCGATGCGCTTCAAAAACTGCTTGGGGATGATCTGATCCGTGTCGACATTGACGCGGTCGAGCGGCATGACGCTGGAAGTGAGATTGCGGAATTTTTCCATTAGGCGACCACCTCAGCCTTGCGAAATTCCATGGGTTTGAACTCCCACGTGCGGACGTCGGTGAAGTGGCCTTTGACGGCGGCTGCGGCGGCCATCATGGGGCTGACGAGATGGGTGCGTCCGCCACGCCCCTGGCGGCCCTCGAAATTGCGGTTGCTCGTTGAGGCACAGCGTTCGCCCGGTTGCAGAATGTCGGGGTTCATGCCGAGGCACATCGAGCATCCTGGCTCACGCCACTCGAATCCGGCTTCGCGGAAGAGGACGTCGAGGCCTTCCTTTTCGGCCTGGGCTTTCACGAGCTGCGATCCGGGGACAACCATCGCGCGGACACTGGCGTGGATGCGATGGCCGGCGACGACTTTCGCCGCGGCGCGCAGATCTTCAATGCGCGAGTTGGTGCAGGAGCCGATGAAGACGCGATCGATGGTGATCTCTTCGATCGGCGTGCCGACCTTCAGATCCATGTACTCGAGAGCACGCGTCCAGGCGCGGCGGTCGGCTTCATCCCCGGCCTGCGCGGGATCGGGCACCGCTCCGGTCACCGATACCACCATGCCTGGGTTCGTGCCCCAGGTCACGCACGGCTCAATTTCGATGGCCGGAATCGTCAGCTCGCGATCGAACTGCGCCCCCGGATCGGAGGCGAGCTTGCGCCACTCGGCGACCGCTTCCTCCCACGCTGCGCCCTGCGGCGCGAAGGGACGGCCCCGGAGCCAGGCGAAGGTGGTTTCGTCCGGAGCGATCATGCCGGCGCGCGCGCCCGCTTCGATGCTCATGTTGCAGACCGTCATGCGGCCTTCCATCGAGAGGGAGCTGATCGCCGAGCCGGCGTACTCAATCACATGGCCGGTGGCCCCGTCCGTCCCGATCCGTCCGATAATCCCCAGCACGATGTCCTTCGCCGTGACGCCCTCGGGCAGCTCGCCTTCGATGGAGATGCGGAAGGTCTTCGGCTTCGACTGCGGCAGGCACTGCGTGGCGAGGACGTGCTCCACCTCCGACGTGCCGATGCCAAAGGCAAGCGCACCGAGCGCGCCGTGCGTCGAGGTGTGCGAGTCGCCGCAGACGATGGTCATGCCTGGCTTCGTCAGCCCCAGCTCCGGCCCAATCACGTGCACGATGCCCTGGCGCGGCGACTCCACGTCGTAGAGCGTGATGCCGAAGTCGGCGCAGTTTTTGCGCAGGGTATCAATTTGCTTCGCAGCGATGGGGTCATCGATCACGATGCGGTTCGCGGTGGTCGGCACGTTGTGGTCGACGGTGGCAATCGAACGGTCCGGGCGCCGCACCGGACGCCCTGCTATGCGCAGCCCCTCAAACGCCTGCGGCGAGGTGACCTCGTGGATCAGGTGCAGATCGATGTAGAGGAGCGTCGGCTCACCCTGCGGCTCTGCGACGATGTGCGATTGCCAGACCTTCTCAAAGAGTGTTTTGGGGGCCATATCTGTTTTCGTTTCTCAAAGCTTGCCATTGCGTTGAACGGGAGAAAATACCGCACGGGCTAAAGCCCACTTCATTTTGGTCCATTCCGGCACGACTGAACAGCTTGCGGAAAAACTCATCTGTTCCGCTCCTTGATGAGTGTGTGCGCTGTTTTTCAGGCGTCCAGCCGTGTTGTTGCCGTTGTTGTTTCGCCTCTGCGGGCGCCATTTTCTC